>CAZCOL010000044.1:0-4929 GCA_964500545.1 uncultured Ferruginibacter sp.
TAACCCCAAAAAATATGGCAAGAATAATGGCAATTGATTACGGAGGAAAAAGAACAGGCATTGCCGTTACAGATCCACTGCAAATAATTGCTACCGGACTAACAACAATCCCATCTGAAGAGTTGATTCCATTTTTGAAAAAATATACAAAGGAGGAGGTAGTGGAACTATTTATTGTAGGGCTGCCTAAAAACTGGGATGAGTCTGATACCCACGGCACTCCCCTTGCCAGAAAAGCCATTGAAAAAATAAAAAAAGAATTCCCAAATATTCCGGTTAAAGAAGTTGATGAGCGCTATACTTCTAAAATGGCCAAAGATGCCATGTTGCAAATGGGCATGAAGAAAAAAGACCGACGAGATAAAAAAATTGTAGATGAAATTGCCGCAACCATTATTCTTCAGGAATATATGCAAAGCTTAAGCTAACTAAGCCCCTGTTAATTCAAATTGCCATGTGAAATCCATCATTGATCACTGCTCCTTTTTTAATTACAACAATTCCATCTTTTATTGAGAAAAGTGGATGATCACTGTTATCAATGCGGTTTCCACCCTTTATGATAACATTGTTTCCTATTCTGCAATCCTTATCCACAATCACATTTTCCAGTTCACAATAATCCCCTATTCCGAGATTTGGCAAATGTCTTTCTTGCAGGTGATTGATTTCATCAATGGTTTCGTAAAAATCATTTCCCATAATGTAACAACTGGTAATATTTGTTCCTTTTCCTACCCTGCTTCTGATACCAATTACTGAGTTGGCAATTGATTCAGCATGAATGATTGAGCCCTCAGCAATGATTGAATGTTCAATTTTAGTTCCGCATATTTTTGCGGGAGGCAACATTCTCGCTCGGCTGTATACCATTTTTGTATTGTCAAACAAATTAAAGGGAGGCAAATCAAGTGTTAATGCCAAATTAGCCTCAAAAAATGAATGGATGTTTCCAATATCGGTCCAATATCCATCGTATTGAAAACTGTATACTTTGTAATGACTGATGGAGTCAGGAATAATTTCTTTTCCAAAATCTGTTGCATCCTTGTTTTCCGACTCAAGCAAATTAAATAAAACAGATTTATTGAAAATATAAATACCCATTGAGGCAAGATAATGACGACCCTGCTGATTCATTGATTCTCCGGTATCACTGATCCAGTCAGCAAGTTTTTCCCTGGACGGCTTTTCAATGAATGAAGTGATTCTATGATTATTGTCTGATTGTAAAATACCGAATTCAGATGCTTCATTTTCAGCAACCGGAATGGTAGCAATGGATATGTCCGCATTGGATTCCTCATGATTTTGTAGCATTTCTGCAAAATCCATCTGATACAATTGATCTCCGCTTAATATCAACACGTATTCAAATTCCTCTTTATGAATGTGTTTCAATGATTGCCTAACCGCATCAGCTGTACCCTGAAACCAACCGGGACTCTCGGGTGTTTGCTCTGCTGCCAGTATGTCAACAAATCCACTTGAAAAAGCACTGAATTGATAAGTGTTTTTGATATGTTTGTTTAAAGAAGCAGAATTGTATTGAGTCAATACAAACATCCTGTTAATGCTGCTATTGATACAATTGGAAATGGGTATGTCCACCAATCGATACTTCCCTGCAATTGGAACAGCCGGCTTACTTCTGGTTGCGGTTAATGGATACAATCTTGTACCTGCTCCCCCACCCATTATTACAGCTATAACTTTCTTACTGATCATAATGATTCATTTTCAAATTACTGAATTGTAAAGTTCGGCATAATCTGTCGTTCTTTTTTCCCAGCTGTTATTGATTGTCATCATTTTTTTTCGAAGGAAAATTACTTTGGAAGAATTATTGTACAAATCAATCGCTCTTTTTATTGAAAGTACCATTTCTTCAACGGAAACATTTTCAAAAGTAATTCCGTAACCATCTGCTTTTTCTATATCTATGACTGTATCCTTCAACCCTCCGGTATTTCTGACAATAGGAATAGTGCCATACCTCATGGCATACATTTGATTTAAACCACAAGGTTCTACCCTGCTGGGCATCATTAAAAAATCAGCGCCCGCATACATTTGATGACTCAATTGTTCGTTAAACTCAAAAGCAGAATGATAATATCCAAAACACTTTTCGTGTATGGAGTTTAATGAAGATTCAATATTGGATTCCCCATTACCCAATACAAGAAAATTAAATACTTTGCCAAATTTTTCAAATGCAGTTTCAATAGTTGCTGACAATAAATCAGCAGACTTTTCAAACACCAATCTTCCAATAAAAATAAACAAAGGCAAGTTTTCATCAAACCCAAACTGAGTGCACAATTGTTTTTTGTTTTCAAGTTTTCCAAAATCCAGGTTTGAATGATTGTATCGGGTATGAATGAATTCATCGTATTCAGGGTTCCAAACCTGATAATCGATTCCATTCAAAATACCTGTGCATTTTTCTCTTTCATGGCTAAATAAAAATTCCAACCCATTGGCACTATTCATCAACTCCAGCATATAGTTTTTACTGACCGTATTCACTTTATTTACACATTTAACAGCACAGGCAAGTGAATTGATCTGATGGTCCCATTCGAGCAACCCTGATTTCCACTCATCAAATGGAGGAAGCAAATCCGCCATTTTCCAATCCATCCAACCTTGGTATTGAGCATTGTGTATGGTTAATATAGTTCTTACAGAAGAAAATTTTCTGTACTTAAAACATTGCTGCATCAAAAAAGGGATCAACCCTGCATGGTGATCATGAACATGAACCAAATCAGGAATATCCGAATGAAGCATCCATTCCAACACTGCTATCTGAAATGACAAGTATCTTTCGGCATCATCATCATAACCATAAACTTGGGTTCTGTCCAGTAATCCATTAATATCCACACAATACAATTCAAAACCCAGCTCATTTGATTTTTCTTTTATTACAGTAAAATCTATTTTTTGATTTCCGAAAGAAAAACTTCCCTTAAAAATTGTATCCCAATGATGATGGATCAAATAGGTTGTTCTGTGCATGGGCATCACCACAGATGCCTGAAATCCCAATTGATTTTGATACTTTGGAAGGGCACCTACTACATCTGCCAACCCTCCTGCTTTAGCCATTGGATAACACTCAGCACTGACATGCAATAACCTCATCTTTTAAATTTTTAATTAAAGTAGCTTTTAAAATACATCTTTAAACAACATCAAACTGAAATTAATTGAATATTTTTTTATTAATTTAAAAATAACTCACTAATTTCCGATTTATAAAATCAATACTATGTCAGACATTCAACAAAAATCTTCAAATGTTACTGCCACAAATTATGGAGCTCTTAGCACATTGGTCACTGTTTTTTTCTTTTGGGGTTTCATAGCTGCCGGTAATAGCATATTTATACCATTTTGCAAACATTATTTCCATTTGGATCAATTCCAAAGTCAGTTGATTGACTTTGCGTTTTATACTGCTTATTATATTGGCGCTTTGATATTGTTTGCATATGGATCTTATGGTGGAAAAGATCTGGTGGGAAAATGGGGTTATAAAAAAAGCATCATCTTAGGTCTGCTGTTTTCTGCCCTTGGAGCTGCAGCCATGATCATTGCAGTAAATGCCAATACATTTGAAGGAATGCTGGTAGGATTGTTTATTGTTGCATTGGGATTTTCATTGCAACAAACAGCCGCACAACCATTTGCCATATCTCTGGGTGATCCGGCAACAGGAACCAGCAGAGTCAATCTGGGAGGCGGCATCAATTCATTTGGTACCACCATTGGTCCTATTGTAGTGGCATTGGCATTATTTGGTACCACCGCTGCTGTAACGGACGAACAAATCGCTGCATTGAGTTTAAATAAGGTTATTATTCTTTACACTTGTGTGGGTGGATTGTTTGTTGCTGCGGCATTGTTATTTCATTTTGCTAAAAAAGTTCCGGCAGGTATAATGACTGAAAGCACAGAAAAAGCAAGCAAAGCATTGTACACACTAATTGTGATGACAGGATTGCTCATCATCATGTTTGCTCCAGTATTCAACAGTTACAAGACAGATTTGGAAAATGCAAGCGATGCAGACAAAATTGCAATGAATGCCTATCGAATGAAATGGTTACTGGGGGCATTGGCAGTAGTTATCATTGGATTATTATATTCAAACATCAGTGCTTCCAAAAATGCAGATGGCTGGGGAGCCATGAAATATCCTCAACTAGTTTTAGGAATGTTGGCCATCTTCGTATATGTTGGCGTAGAAGTAGCCATTGGAAGTAACATGGGAGAATTGCTTAAACAGGAAACTTTTGGCGCAAAACAGGCATCAGAAGCGACTCCCTACATTGCCATGTATTGGGGAAGCTTGATGATTGGTCGCTGGACAGGTGCTGTATCGGCTTTCAATCTTTCAAAAAATATTAAGATGCTGTTGCAATTTATTGTACCCTTGCTGGCATTTGCAGTGATTATCAGTGTGAATGCATTCGCGGGTTATGAAATGAAAGCATTGTACTATTATATTGTTTGTGTGTTCATTCAAATTATTGCTTTTTACTTCACCAATGATAAACCGGCAAAAACATTGCTCGTTTTTGGTTTATTGGGAGTTGTTTCCATGATTATCGGAACTCAGTTCAGCGGCACCATTGGTACATATGCATTGTTAAGCGGTGGATTATGCTGTTCCATCATGTGGCCTTGCATATTTAATTTATCCATAGCCGGTTTAGGTAAATACACTACCCAGGGCTCAGCTTTTTTAATCATGATGATTTTGGGAGGTGGTATTATACCTCCTATTCAGGGCAAATTGGCTGATGTTACCGGTATTCAGCAATCCTACTGGATTCCTGTAGTATGCTTCGCATACCTCAGCTTTTTCGCTTTTGCAGTAAAAGGAATATTAAAAAAACAAGGAATCAATTATGA
>CAZCOL010000044.1:5029-16180 GCA_964500545.1 uncultured Ferruginibacter sp.
AATTATGGAAGCTCCTTATGCGATAGGAATAGATATTGGAGGAACAACAACTAAATTCGGTGCTGTAGACAGAGCCGGTAAGATTTTGTTTCAAAGCACCATTAAAACCAATCAATTTATCACGGTTGATTTATTTGTAGAGGAATTATACAATCATTTATTACCCATGATTGAAAATTTTGGCGGTGCAAATAATTTTGCCGGAATTGGAATAGGTGCACCCAATGGTAACATATACACAGGATCCATTGAATATGCACCGAATCTTCATTGGAAAGGAGTCATTCCCTTAGCGGAATTGATACAAAATAAGACAGGCATTCATACTAAACTCACTAATGATGCAAACGCGGCTGCTGTGGGCGAAATGATGTATGGATGCGCGAAAAATGTTCAGCACTTTATCACAATTACCCTTGGAACGGGTGTTGGAAGTGGTATTATCATCGATGGTAAAATTGTTGTGGGACATGATGGTTTTGCAGGTGAACTGGGTCATACCATCATTAAACCCGGTGGACGCTTGCATCCGGGTACAGGAATGAGGGGAAGTCTGGAGTCCTATGCATCAGCAACCGGGGTAAGGGATACTGCCATTGAATTATTAAATAAAGATTCCAGACCAAGCAGCTTAAGAAATTATTTAAAGGAGTCCATTACCAGCCAGGCGGTATATGAATGTGCTGCAAAAGGTGATGAACTGGCAAAGGAAGTTTTTGAGTTCACCGGAAAAATATTAGGAGAAGCATTGGCAAATTTTGTCATGTTTTCATCACCCGAAATGATTGTACTTTTTGGAGGTCTCACAAAGGCAGGTGATTTGATAATGAATCCTACCAGAAAATCGATGGAGGAAAACATGTTGCCCATCTTTAAAAATAAAGTAGCATTAAAAATCAGCTCTCTAAGAGAATCAGATGCAGCAATCTTAGGGGCTAGTGCATTGGTTTTACAAGCCTAACCGAAAAATCTCAACATTTACCTAAAAAATCAATTCGCTTTTTCCTCAGACCATTTTGTTCTCCCCCAGCCCGGGATAACATGTTTTTCACTGTGATAGGAAGAGCGAACCAATGGACCGCTTTCAACATAGTCTAACCCTAATTGATAACCGATTTCACGATATTCTGCAAATTCGTCGGGATGAATGAAACGATCAACAGGTAAATGCTTTTTTGTAGGTTGCAAATATTGACCAATCGTTACCACATCTACTCCATTGTTGTAGAGGTCTTTCATTGTTTGAACCACCTCTTCCTTGGTTTCACCCAAGCCAAGCATGATGCCACTTTTGGTTCTCATTCCTCCTTCTTTCAATATCCTGAGCGTTTCCATACTTTGATGATACTTAGCCTGTACCCTAACCAATCTGGTAAGCCTTTCAGTAGTTTCAATATTATGAGACACCACTTCGGGTGCTGCATCAATAATGCGCTGAATATTTTCTTTTTGTGATTTGAAATCAGGAATCAATGTTTCAAGCGTAGTTTCAGGATTCAATGCCTTTACAGCTTTGATGGTATTGTACCAAATGATACTTCCTCCATCTTTCAATTCATCTCTGTCAACAGAAGTGATCACTGCATGTTTTACCCTCATTAAATGAATGGCTTCTGCGACTCTTTGCGGTTCATCCCAATCCACTGCATCAGGCCTTCCTGTTGCAACAGCACAAAAACCACAGCTTCGGGTACATATATTTCCGAGAATCATGAAAGTCGCAGTTCCTTCTCCCCAGCATTCACCCATATTTGGACAATTACCGCTTTCGCAAATGGTGTGTAATTTATGCTTATCCACCAACTGACGAACATGTTTGTATTCTTCTCCTATTGGAAGCTTTACCCGCAACCAATTGGGTTTTTTAAGAGGAGATACGGATGATCCATTTTCTGTACCACAGGACATTTGAAACAATTTAAATTATAAACATCAATAAGGATAAAACAAAATTAACAAGTAAAAAACAAATGGAGTGCTCAAACATCACATTCTCTTACCAAAAATGATTGCTGCATATATTCCAATAAAATACTGATGCTGTTTTATGCGTATCATTTGCGGAATTTTTTTGGTATATAGTTCAGCATTGATGCCCACTTCCAAACCGCTTACCACGTCATTGTATTTGCCGTAATCAAATCTTAGGGCAGGCTTGATATAAAGTCCGGGAACAATTTTAAGGTTATTCCAACCCTCCGTAAAACTGGGTCCGCCAACTATATATTGTCCCTGTTGATCATCCAAATAATAAATACTGTCCGCTGAATTATAAACAATGAATGTATAACCACCATTTCCGTTATCAATTTGAATCATATATGGTCTTAAAAAACCCAGAGAAATCCCCCCTCCTACATGACCTGAAATACAAACGCCATTTTTAGACCCCTTGTTACCAAAAACAAATAGCTTTTGTACGCCCAATTTAATTGGATAGAAAAAATTAATTTTACCATATATTAAGGGTGATGTAGGTAAATAATCATTTTGCAATTTTTCTTCCTTGGCATGTTTTCTTTCAGAAATTTCAAATTGATACAAAAGGGAACGGGTTGTTGAGGAAGATTTACCATATTCTATAAAACCGGCATATCCATCATTGTTTAGTTTGAAACCACCAACGAGATGTTTTTTATATTTCAGAACCACATCATCCGAAACATTCTGTTTTTTGGTTTTGTCCTTAGAAGATATTTTATCAGGTGTTTTATTCTGTGCATTTAAGAACAACACAAAAAATGCCCATATTATCAGCAATGAAAATTTCTTCATGAAAATAATTTACTTGATTAAATTTATGTAAAAATACAATGATGAAAGCTAAGTTTCGTCATATCAATCGGGGTTATTATTATTAATTTCATAAAAATCAACAAAATGACAGCTTCAGTGCTTTACAAAGGAGATTTAAGGTGCGAATGTATTCATCTGCAAAGCAATTCAGCGATTGAAACGGATGCCCCTACTGACAACAGGGGAAAAGGAGAAAGATTCAGCCCTACCGATTTAGTGTGTGTTTCTCTGGCTACTTGTATGATTACTACTATGGGTATTAGGGCAAATGATATGAATGTAAGTTTAAGAGATACTAAAATTGATGTTACAAAACACATGCTTAGTGACCCCAGGAGGATTGGTAAAATTGATATAACACTGAATATTCCGAATACTGGAATTGAGGAAAAGGACAAAAAAACATTGGAGCTAATCGGCAACAATTGTCCGGTAATGAAAAGCCTTCATCCTGATCTTCAATTGAATGTTATCTATAACTGGCAATGAATCTATTAAACACTTTCTTTTTTCAACAAAGCATACCCTATTGTACAATTCAAACAATTTTTTGGTAGGCAATAATTATTGTAAAGTTGTAAGACTGATTGAGAGTCAAAAGCATTATCAATCGACATTTTCAATTTTCTGAATCCTTTTACAACAGCATTTTCCTCTGCTTTCAATTGAGTCAATAGTTCAATTGCCCTATTCATCATTACAATATCATTGTTAAAATATCCAAAGGAATAAAGAATAAGCGAATGATAGTTGATAATAATGTTTTGAACCGAAGATTTACCGAGTGACTTTAATTTGGTAACAGATCGATCGTCAAAGCAATAATGATGATGCCAATATTCACTGGCAGTGATCAGCAGATCCTTTTTTTGAATTTTATTTTCTACAATTTTATAAACAGAGGAAAACAATCGGCCATTTTGGAAAACAAATGCAGAAAGCAATGCCAATTTAATAGTTGGAAAATCCGGAGGCCTCATTCTTAGAAATTTTAAATTCACTTTTGGTTTTTTCAAATTGTATTTTTTCATAAAATACAAATACTCTTGCTTCAATTCCATTGGATATGAATCTTTCCAGTCTTTAGCCAATAATCCACTTTGACCGAAAATAATGGACTCAATTGTTTTTAAAGAATGGATGTTTTTAAGTAATAATTTATAAGGAATGCTACAAGCAATTTTTTCAAAATCATCGCCATTTATTTTTCCTCCAAAGCATCTTGCCAAAACCAACCAGCTAACCTCATCCCAATCGGTTTTGGATTGTATAGCAATAGATGAAATATTTTTTGCCTTGAACTCTAATCTTTCAACCAGCATTCTCTCCTTGCATTTGTTTACAAAAATGGGATCCACTTTGTGCAAACTGTTTTCACAGGGAATGAAATTCCTTTTGTTCATCAAATCAGCATATTTATTCAAGAGAACCTTAGGAACATGAGATTGGATTTCCAGCGTTGGAAATGGGAGATTAAGCTCTTTGTCATGGTACCATACAACATGCAGGATTACATTTCTATAGTTTTCATCCTCACTGTGTTTGTGCAATTCCCAATCGGAGGATTTCACATGCAGTTCAACATGACCTGCCCACAAAGATTCATCGATTTTTATTCTTGCATTCAGAAAATCTGGACCCTGATTCAAATTGTGTAAACCCTGATAAACAGGATTTATTTTTTTAGAGCAGATAGTAAATAGATTTTCGGAACGAAACAGCCTGAATTTCCAGATATATTGAAGTAATTGCTCGTTCATTGTAACATTTGTTATCGAAGAGCAAAAATATCTGTGCAAATTTTACTTAAAAAAGGAAAAAAACAGGAGAATCAATGTTTATTACTGATTTATAAAGTTAAAAAACACTTACTTTAAATGATTAAACTTATTTTACTGCTTCCCATTTATTATTGCTGAAATCCATATCAGGCAACAATTTATCTTTGTCTAACTCAACTATTTTTAAATTCTCACGCACCGGAATTCTTACTACGAAAGTTGGTTTGTTATTCCATATCTCCACAGGTAATTTCATACTCCCTTTTTTACCGGATTCAGTTTCATAAAACAATAAAACCGGCATAGCCATTTGCTGGAGGTTGGATAATGTTACCAAGGGCCCTTTTGTATTATCATTTTGAACTAAAACTATTGCCTGATCCAGTTTATAATTATTCAAAAACCAGGATTTCCAGTACCAGCCCAGATCTTCTCCTGCCGCATTGTCCATTGATCTGAAAAAATCCCAGGGTGTTGGATGTTTGAATGCCCAATTCTTGATATAGTCTTTAAAAGCATAATCAAATCTATCGGGCCCAAGTACAACATTTCTGAGTAATTCCAACGCATAGCCCGGCTTGTTGTACAAAGCGATGCCTATATTTTGTTCTTTAATTGCATCCGGAACATTGAAAACAGATTCTGAGTTTGGATTAAAAATATATCCTGCCCTTTCTTCGCCATTGATGGATGTATTCTTATATTCACCATTATTGAAATCATCGTCTGCCAATGAATTGATAAAAGTATTGAAACCTTCATCCATCCAACCATAAAGCCTCTCATTGCTTCCCACAATCATCGGAAACCAGGCATGTCCGAATTCATGATCTGTAACACCAAAAAGTCCTTCACCAGATGACTGTGAACTGCAAAATACAATTCCAGGATATTCCATTCCACCAACATTTCCAGCAACATTTACAGCTACCGGATATGGATATTCAAACCATCGCTTACTGTAATTTTCCACACTCCCCTTAACATATTCTGTTGATCTTCCCCACGCAAAATTCCCACTACTTTCCGAAGGATATACGCTCATTGCCAAAGATTTTTTACCGGAAGGAAGATTGATTCTTGCAGCGTCCCAGATAAAAGAAGATGAACTTGCCCAAGCGGCATCCCTTGTACCGGTTATTCTAAAATGCCATGTCAATTCCTTTTTAGCCGGGGCCTCAGACAATTTTTTAATTACATCCTCTTCACTTCTGATTATTACTGTTTTATCGCTCATGGTAGCTTTTGCAAGTCTGCTGATTTGATCCTTTGTCAGCACCTCCGTAGGATTCAACAACTCCCCGCTTCCAACAACAATGTGATTGGATGGGGCTGTAATGGAATAATCAATATCTCCGTATTCAAGATAAAATTCTCCGGCACCAAGATAAGGATCCGTATTCCATCCTCGAATGTCATCATAGACGCACATTCGAGGATACCATTGAGCAACAGTGAAAATATCTCCGTTTTTTGTTGGCAATATTCCAAATCTGTCTGCTCCGTACTTCGGAATGGAATAAGCATAATTTATCTTAAGCGTTATTATTTCTCCACTTGGTTTCAAAGGTTTTTTGAGCCTGATTTGCATTCTGGTATCCTCTTTGATATAATCAGCTTCAATATTTTCAGGAAGCAATTTTACAGATTGAATTCGAAAACCACCATTGAAATTGTTTTCTGCATCTCCATATCTGCTTCTTCCTGTTGCAGGCATTCTTGCCTGTCCCCTGCTGTCTTTGTTAAATAAATTTTGATCGAGCTGAAGCCATAAAAAAGACAAGGACTCTGGACTGTTGTTTTTATAAGTAATTACAACCGTTCCACTAATTTCCCTTTTCGTTTCATCGAGCTTTACATTGATTTTATAATCAGCTTTATTTTGCCAATAAGCATATCCGGGTTCCCCTGAAGAAGTTCTGGTGGTATTATTGGCAACAGGATACCGAGTAGGTGAAAACAAATCATGGGGATCATACATTGAATTAGTTGAGATTTGCTCCTGAGCAATTGAAACAAAAAAATTAAACAGTAATGATATTAAAAAGAGGACTTTCTTCATGAAAAAAATTAAGTTTAGAGTAAATATACAGCTGTTACATATATAGGAACGAGGATCTTAAATTTATTTTTGTAGGGAAATTGATTTTAAAAGCAATTTTGCTTCGCTTAATACTATCCGATCATTTTCAGAGCCAGGTGTCAGTTTAATCAGTTCATTCAAATTAACAATAGCTGATTTTGTTTGTCCGATTTTTTTATAAGCCTTTGCAAGTTCGAGGTAGTTTTGCATAAAACCAACACTCAATTTTTTTGCCTTTTCAAAAGCATCAATGGCTTTTTTAAAAGAGGCATCCGGAAATCCACCAAATATTAATTTAACAGCTGTTTTTTCAATAAAATTAAGGTCACTTATTTCATAATACCATTTCCCGAGAACATGCCATGCAGTTGAATTGCCGGGATTCAGTTGTATTGCTTTTTCTGCAAATGTTTTTATTCCTTTAACTAAATCAATTTTATCTTTTCCACTTTTGGTCAAAGCGATTCTTCCCAAAGCAACACTCATTCTTACATTTGCCTCATCGCTCTTTGGATAATTATGGTAGGCAATTTTAGCAAAGGAAAGAGCATTTTCAAAATATTTATCTCTGATTGAACTGTTCGTTTCTCTATTGCCAATACTTCCTGATAGATAGCTGCATTTGCACAAAACATTTAAATCCAGGGGCTTCAATTTTTGAGCATCTCTGTATTTAATCAACGCTTCTTTTTCATTAAATGCCAGCTCCAATTTTGCCCCTTCTTGTATCAATGTTTCAAAGGATTGTGCCTTAGATAAAACCGGAATTAGTTGAAAGATCAACAATGAAATAACAACATACAACAACCAATTAAAACTTACTTTGTTATTCATCATCAAAAAGTTTTGTGCATGGTAATTCCAACATTTCCAATGAATCCCTGAATTGGAGGATTTATTTTTTTGACAGTAAAAATGATTTCAGTAATCCTGGAATCAAAATGATGAAGGGCATTCAGAATAGTATCTGCAAGGGTTTCCAACAATGGTGTAGGCTCATTCATTTTTTGCTGAATGATGTTGAAAGCAGAGACATAATCAATGGTATCTGAAATACGATCAACAGTTTTGGTTATATCGGATTTGATGTCAACATCAACCTGAAACCAGCCACCTAAAATTTTTTCTTCCTCATGAATACCATGATAACTGAAAAATTCTAAATTGTGCAAATGAATGGTAACCAAGCTAATTGATAATTTAATTATTAATGAAGTCCATTTTCTCCGAGATATCTTTCCGCATCCAAAGCAGCCATGCAACCGCTTCCTGCTGCGGTTACTGCCTGACGATAATTTTTATCCTGCACATCTCCTGCTGCAAAAACTCCCGGAATATTTGTTTTTGCGGTTCCGGGAACAGTTTTTATATACCCTGTCTCATCCATATCTATCCAACCCTTAAAAATCATACTGTTGGGTTCATGACCGATAGCAACAAAAAAAGCACTAACGGGAATGCTTAATGAATCATTCGTTTGATTGTTCCTGATTTTTACAGCTTCTACTTTTTTCTCTCCGAGGATTTCCTCTGTTTCGCTGTTCCAATAAACTTTTATGTTTGGAGTATTGATTACCCTGTCCTGCATTACCTTGCTGGCGCGCATTTTATCTTTGCGTACGATCATGTGAACAGTGCTGCACAATTTAGAAAGATACAATGCTTCTTCTGCAGCGGTATCACCTGCACCAACTATGGCTACTTCTTTTCCTTTGAAGAAAAAACCGTCACAAACCGCACAGGCACTTACGCCAAATCCATTGAGCCTTTGTTCGCTTGGTAATCCCAGCCATTTGGCAGAAGCACCTGTACTTATGATCACAGAATTGGCTTCAATCCATTTTTCTTCATCAATCTGAACTTTTAATGGATGAGCGGAAAAATCAACCTGTGTTGCAAGACCATAACGTATATCAGCTCCCATCCTGGCTGCTTGTTTTTCAAAATTCACCATCATCTCCGGTCCTTGAATTCCATCAGGATAGCCGGGATAATTTTCTACTTCTGTGGTGATAGTCAACTGCCCTCCCGGTTGAATACCTTGATACAATACGGGTTTCAAATTAGCTCTGGAAGCATATATTGCAGCGGTATACCCCGCAGGGCCTGAACCGATGATTAAACAATTGACTTTTTCTGACACTTGATTTTCCATTGATTAAAAAATAATTTGGTAGTTGATGAATTTATTGAACAATGATTGTTTTGTAGGAAACCGCATAGCCACAGAAGGCACCCAGAGCACCATTGGAAATATTTCCAATGACTTTATTGGGCTGAGAAAAAGGATTGCCTATAGCCTGACCTGCAAATTCCCAGGTATTCCAAAATGTGTAAGTTGATTTGTCGATATTGCAAAGTTTCAGGGTAACTGTATCAGATTTGTAAAAGAAATTTTCACCGGGCTCAGGCGGATTGTTTCTGTCTATTCCCTGCTCTAATTGAACAGTGTATGTAGTGCCGTCTATCACCTCATCGCTGAAAACAGAATTTGAAGGAGGAAAAAAAGGTTGATTGTTTTTTTTGGTATAGTACCTTAGGTAATTGCCCAAACCTTTGGGGTCAGTTACTTTTGCAAACATGACTCTTTTGTTGGTGTCAGGATTTTGAGGAGCTTGCTTGAAATAAACGGAATCAATGGAAATATTCAATCCGGAAATTCTGGTATTCGCAAGATATTCTTTTCCTGCTGAAACAATTCTAAGTTGATATGATGTATTCAATTCTCCATTGAAAGCCGTATTGAGCGAAGAAGTATCTATGCTATAATAACTGATTGAAATTCCTGGTGCCAATGGTAAAATATATTCCTTTAAACGATGAGTCAGGCTTCCATTGGATATATATACTTCAGCATCGTGAACAAAAGAGTTGATGAGAATTTCAGGACTGATCTGACTAAAAAAAGGTACGCTTCTGGTTAGGATAACTCTGGGTGGTTTACCATTTTCAATTTCAGCCTCTACCACAAGTGTTGGTGAGGATTCATCCAATTTGAAATCGATATTCTTCTCACAAGAGATTAATAAAAAAAAAGCAATTGCACAAAACAATCTATACATGATGCAAATTTAATAAAACTATTTTCAGGACAAGACATCAATATAAAAAAAGCCCCGATAAATCGGAGCTGAAAATAATTTTGTATACGAACAAATGAGCTATCCTAAATAAGCCTTTAAAGCTCCGCTGTATCTTGCTTTCTGCAGACGCTTGATGGCCCTTTCCTTGATTTGACGGATACGTTCTTTGGTAAGGTCGTATTTCAATCCTATTTGTTCAATGGTTACGCCGTTTTCGCCATCAAGACCAAAATAGGCATTAACTATTTCTGCTTCGCGGGGGCTCAATGACTTCAATACTCTGCGAATTTCATTTTTCAAAGAATCGTGCATCACATCTTCATCCGTTTCATCACCGCCTTTCAACAAATCCCCCATTGCCACATCTTCAGCCTCATGTACCGGTGCGTCCAACGATGTATGTCGGGTATTGCTTTGAAAAATATTATTGATTTCGGTTTCACTCATCTCCAGCAATTCAGCCAATTCCTCTGTAGATGGTTCTCTTTCATGCTCCTGCTCAAATGCCATATAAGCCTTATTGGCTTTGTTATAAGTACCAATTTTATTTTGAGGTAAACGAACCAATCTACCCTGTTCGGCCAAGGCCTGAAGGATGGACTGTCGAATCCACCATACAGCATAGGAGATAAATTTAAACCCTTTGGTCTCATCAAAACGCTGAGCGGCTTTTATCAATCCAAGATTTCCTTCATTGATTAAATCACTTAAAGAAAGACCCTGGTGTTGATATTGTTTTGCAACTGATACAACGAATCTTAAATTTGCCTGAACCAGTTTATCCAATGCCCGCTGATCGTGCATTTTTATTTTTTGTGCAAGAATTGTCTCCTCCTCTGGAGTAATCATAGAAATTTTGGAAATCTCCTGCAAGTATTTTTCAACAGCTTGAGAATCACGATTTGTAATCTGGGTAGCAATTTTGAGTTGTCTCATGTTAAGGTATAAGTTTCGAAGTTTAAGCGTTTAATAAGATACCATCCGGAAAAAATGGTTTGAAAATCAAAGCATTAAAGAAAATAATTTATAAACAAATGCAAATTTAGTATTCAAAAGTTGCATTTCATAGAAATTGAAAAAAATCTTTTAAAAATATTTAATACATCAAAAACTGTGCCGAAAAGATGTTCAAGTGTTTGAGGGTTTGAGGGTTCAAGGGTTTGAGGGTTTAAGGGTTTAAGGGTTTAAGGGTTTAAGGGTTTAAGGGTTGAGATTATAATTTATTTAATATATTAACTGGCTATATTTATATTTTTCACTACAACTTATTACTTATTACTTTTCACTTTTTACTTTTAACTTTTTACTTTTACCCAATGATAGATTTACGTTCCGATACATTTACAAAGCCTGGTCCTGAAATGCTTGAAGCAATGCATTTTGCTTCGGTTGGAGATGATGTTTTTGG
>CAZCOL010000045.1:0-7278 GCA_964500545.1 uncultured Ferruginibacter sp.
TTCATTTTTTTCTGAACTACTAAAAGCTTTTCTTCACTTTCAAAAATAACAGGATAATAACTATAATTCCATTCGGTTTCTTCTCTGATTTTCAAGGTTTGAATGTTGCTATGATGCAGTTGCTCGTTATAAAAATCAACCACTTTTTTTCTTCCTTTTAAAATTTGTTCCATGTAAGGAAATACACTTAACCCCATGGCTGCCTGCAATTCACTAATTTTTCCATTGATGCCCAATCCATGAAAATCCAGCGGTCCGTTATGACCGAAATTGTGGCTATAAAATATTTTATTATAAAGTTCTTCATCCATACAAAACGCCGCTCCGCCTTCCCCTGTATGAAATAATTTGGTGGCATGAAAACTACATGTACTAACATCTCCATAATTAAAAATAGATTGCCCTTTATACTTTACACCAAAACAATGTGCTGCATCATAGATTACCTTCAGTTGGTGCTTTTGTGCGATTTGTTCAATAGCATCAACATTACAAGGGTTTCCAAAAACATGCGTTGCTAAAATGCAAGTTGTCCTTTCCGTTATGGCTGCTTCAATTTTAGTTTCATCAATAGTTAAATATTCGGGGTGAATATCAACAAAAACAGGCGTACAGTTTTCCCAAACAATGGAAGCTGATGTAGCCACATAACTAAACGGAGTTGTAATCACTTCTCCCTTGTTTGCCAATAGCTTTAATGCAATTTGAATGGGAACAGTTCCATTGTTCATCACAATAATATTGGGAATCTGCAAATACAACTTTAGTTTTTCTTCCAGCTCTTTAACAAGCTCCCCTCTGTTTGTCAGCCATTCATTTTTCCAAATGCGTTCCAGTTGTTTATGGTACTCTTCCAGAGGTGGGAAAAATGTTTTGGTAACATTTATTTTATCACTATTTTTCAATTGATTTTTTTCTGATTTTTTACTTTTGAATTTTAACTTTAAACAGTATCCATAAAATTCTTTTCCACTTTGTTGAAAATCAAAATTCCAGCAAACAAAATAATAAACATACAAGTTGTGCTGTATCCCAATGCCATCCAGGATATTTTTCCGCTGCCTAACCATCCATATCTGAATGCTTCAACTATACCGCTTAACGGATTGGCTAATACGTAGAATTGATATTTTTGCGGCAAAAAATTTACCGGATAAATGATTGGGGTGGCGTACATTAAAAGGGATACAGCAAACGAAACCAAATACCTGAAGTCTCGGTACTTTGTTGTAATTGAACTGATAATCATTCCTGCACCCAAGGCAAAGCCGGCCATCAATAACAACAAGAATGGTGTAAGCAATGCGTAAACATTTGGGTGAACAACCGAATTTGGTTTGTTTAGAAAAAAGATTAAAAATGACAGAAATAACATAAACTGAATGGCAAACCTCATTAAACTCGAAATAACTATATAAAGGGGCATTATCATTCTGGGAAAATACACCTTCCCAAATATTCCTGCATTGGATGCAAAAACAGAGGATGTTCTGTTGAAAGACTCTGAAAAATAATTCCAAATTGTGATACCCGCCATATAAAACAACATCCTGGGCTGGCCGTCTGTACTGATTTTTGCAAACCTACCGAACACAACTGTAAACATTATTGTAGTAAAAATCGGCTGTATTATATACCACAATGGACCCAGAATAGTTTGTTTATAATTTGCTACAAAATCTCTTTTTACAAACATGATCAACAAATCCCTGTAATTCCAAACCGATTTTAAGCGCAAATCAAACAAAGATCTGCTTGGCCGAATAACCTCTGTCCATTCGTTTTTTTGATCTATATCCGGTGTCATTTTAAATGTTTTTAGCTATAAAAAACTGATTTTTAAATATGGCTTCGCCCTTCTCACTTACAAGGTAAGCATGATAGTTATTTTAATAATAAATGACATTTGTCATTTACAATTTAATCTAAAAAAACCAATTTTACGGATGAATTGATGTGAATGGTTTATAACCATTTGTAGGTTATTTTGCAATATTTATACCATTTTTACTTACTGTTTCCTAAAGTAAAAAGCGTAAACACTTTTTTGTGTGGATTGTAAGTTTTTATCCGGTTAATTTTGGTTTAATTCAACTTGTTAAAAATAAAAAAAATTCTCCACACCTTTACAAATTATTGAAAAGCAGGATTTTATATTGTTTAGAAATATTTTATATAATACAAATCTAGAATTTGTTTTAAATACTAATTTTTTCACAAATATCTTTTTGTTCCATTGAAGATTTACCAATCTCCTCAGGTACCTTTATCTTTGCTGTCTAAAATATTTATTTTTTATTAAATCTGTTTGTTTTTAATATCACTTTATATGAAAAAATTCTTTCTCTTTTTGGCTTTAATCTCTTTTGTTGAAATAGGATTCTCTCAAAAAAATGGTTCAAATCCAAAAATTGATCTTGCCAACAGGCCCTCAGATCACCTGATGTTGCAAATAAGTTCCGACAGTTGGAGCGGAATACCAGACAGTATTGACTCTAAAATTAAAGGAGGTTCCAGGGGTGCCAATATTTACATTATGCTGGATAAACCATTTAAAAGCAACCCTCATTTCAGCGCAGCTTTTGGGTTGGGTATTGGAACAAGTAATATTTTTCTGGATAAGATGAATGCTGACATTAAAGGCACGAGCTCAGCCCTGGTGTTTACCTCACAGGATACAACCAACCGTTTTAAAAAATATAAAATCAGTACAGCTTTTCTTGAAGTGCCTGTCGAATTAAGATTTTCATCGCATCCGGACAAGCCTAATAAATCTTTTAAAATTGCTATTGGAGCTAAAGTCGGTACGCTTCTCAATGCTCATACAAAAGGAAAAACTTTATTGAATACCAGCGGAAAAACAATCAATAGTTTTACCGAGAAAATTAATTCAAAAAGCTACTTCAACACCAGGAGGCTTGCAGCAACCGCAAGAATCGGATATGGCAACTTTTCGTTGTTTGGGTCATACAATTTAAGCAGCTCCATTTTTAAAGACCTTGTTACTGCTGACACCAAATTATTGCAGGTAGGCTTGACCGTCAGTGGATTATAAAGCTGTTTTCTTGTCGCTTGTTTCAATGATGGTAGCAGCCAACCATTGGTTGATTCTTTTGAGATTCTTCTAATAGAGTTCACAGGAATTTTTCAAAATAAATCGCTGTCGGTTCCGGATTATGATAATAGGCAGGTATTCTGTAAAAACCGTTTTTTTCATAAAGCTTCATTGCGGGAATCATTGTGTCTAGTGTATCCAGTCGAATCTTTTTATATCCAGCCTGTTTAGCGAATTCAAGCGATTTGATTAATAGCGTTTGTCCAATGCCTTTATGATGATATGCCGGCTTTACATACATTCTCTTCAACTCTGCCACTTCGTTTTCCCGAGGTCTTACCGCTACACTGGCGATGTGGTCATTCTCCGTTTTACATAATATGATAGTACCTTTTGGATGCGCATACATCGATTTCAGCGTTGTCAATTCTTCTTCAAAAAACTGGAATGACAAATCAATGTTCAGCCATCTTGCATATTCCCTGAATAATTTTGCTGCCTGAAAAAATTCTTCTTCAGATTGTACGACTATGTATTCAAACATCTTTTGAGGTTTTGTTTGCAAGGTAAACTCCTGAAAATATCAACAATCCTGCTGCCACCTTATACCACTCCAGCCTCTCTCCAAGAAAGGAAATTGCAATTACAGTAGCGAATATCGGTTGTGAATAAATATATGAGCCGGATACTGCGGGCCCCAAATGCTTTATGCCGTATATGTTAAAAAGATAGGCACAAAAAGTGCCGCCAAATACTATCAATGCTAAAACTTCATATTCCTTATTGCTATAAATTGACCAGGGTATCGAAGTGAACTCTGTCCAGCAAAAAGGGATTGCAATAAAAAGCCCAAAAGTGAACAGCATTCTGATTACGGTAAGTGATTCATATTTTTTCATCAATGGTTTTACCAAAATAAAATAAAAAGAATAAGAAACCGCATTCAATATTATCAGTACATCTCCCAACAAAACATTGCTTCCATGTCCGCTGTTTTGCCTGTTTGCAATCAGCATGCCCGCACCAAAAACACCCAGCATAAGACCTATTGATTTATAGATGGTAACACCCTCTTTGAGCATGATTGCAGCAATAATGACTATAAGTATAGGTGTTGTAAGCATCAATAGTGATGCATGAATAGAATAGGTCATTGAAAGACCTTTGATAAAAAGAAGCTGATTGATCACAATCCCTGTCAGTGAGCAAATAAACAGTCTAAAAAAATCAGATTTGTCAATTTTATTTTTCTGCCTTTTGAAAAAAAATAATGTCCACAACAATAGTGCGGTTATTAGTATCCTGATGAAATTAAGCCCAAATGGTTGTATAAATGAGCCGTTGAATAAATATTTTACTGCCGTAAAATTGATGGCAAAAAAAATATTTGTCCCTGTTAATGCTAAATGTGCTTTTAGTTTATTTCCCATTGATGCAAACAGCAAAGTTATTTATATAACGGGAAACTATTTTCATGATATGATATTCACGGAATTATTCTTCAAACTTACCGAATCCTTGTCTGATCACTTTCCATTCATTTGTAGTGCAGTCAACAACAGTAGACGGAATCAATCCGCCTATTCCGCCATCTACTACCATATCAACCATTTTGCCAAATTTTTCATGAATAATTTCCGGATCTGTAAATTCCTCAACCATTTCGCCGGGGAGTGATGTGCTGATAAGTGGATTTTGTAGCTCTTCTAATATTTCCCGGCAAATCTCATTGTCAGGCACTCTGATGCCAATGGTAGATTTTTTATTTTGAAGAATTTTGGGAACCTGTTTGCTGGCATTCAAAATAAAAGTATAGGGTCCTGGTAGGTGGTTCTTCAGCATTCTGTACAAAGGCGTATCAATACTTTTTGCAAAATCACTTAAATGACTGAGGTCTCTGCAAATAAAGGACAGATTGGCTTTTGAAGGATTTATTCCCTTCAAACGGCAAATTCGTTCAATGGCTTTCGGCTGATAAATATCACATCCGATACCATAAATGGTATCTGTTGGGTAAATAATGATTCCGCCTGCTTTCAAGCAATCCACTACTTGTCTGATCAATCTTTGAGACGGATTTTTAGGGTGTATTTTTACAAGCATAATAGTTGAATTTACAATAATTAATTGTACAAAGATTCACAGAACAAATTTTATTGTATTACTTTTGCTCGGTTTTTTATTTTTTCTCAAACTTTATTTTATGTCTTTAATTACTGTTGGTACTATGGCTTTTGATGCCATTGAGACCCCTTTTGGAAAAGTAGATAAAATTGTGGGTGGTTCTGCCACATATGTTGCTTATGCTGCCAGCAACTTTATACAACCTGTGCAACAAATATCAATTGTTGGTCATGATTTTCCTGAAGAAGAAATGAATGAATTGAAAAAGAGAGGGGTAAAAGTAGATGGTGTGGAGATAGTTCCCGATAAAAAATCTTTTTTCTGGAGTGGTAAGTATCATTTGGATATGAATACAAGAGACACGTTGGTAACAGATTTGAATGTGCTTGCTGATTTTAATCCGGTTGTCCCTGACAGCTATCAGGGATCTGAATTTTTAATGCTGGGTAATCTGATGCCAAAGCTTCAACTAAGTGTCATCAATCAATTAAAAGTTAGGCCAAAGTTAATAGTAATGGACACCATGAATTTTTGGATGGACATTGCATTGGATGACCTGAAAGATGTTTTGAAAAAAGTTGATGTTCTTTTAGTAAACGATGGCGAAGCCCGTCAGTTAAGTGGTGAGTTTTCTTTGGTAAAAGCAGCTCGTTCAATTATGCAAATGGGTCCCAAATTTTTAATCATTAAAAAAGGAGAACATGGTGCGCTGTTATTCAACGAAAACCATGTGTTCTTTGCGCCTGCGTTACCATTAGAGGAAGTATTTGATCCGACCGGTGCCGGTGATACATTTGCCGGGGGTTTTATCGGACATTTGGCAAAAACAAAAGACATCAGTTTTGAAAATATGAAAACAGCCATTATTGTTGGAAGCGCAATGGCTAGTTTCTGTGTTGAAAAATTCGGACCTGAAAAATTAAAAGAAATCAATAAAGAAGACATCGATGCAAGAATCAATGAGTTTGTTCAATTGGTGAATTTTGATATAGATTTGGTATAAAGAATAAAAATGCTTGAAATTATTTTCCTTATTTTTCTTTGTAAAAAGATTGGTGTTACCGCTTCCCAAAAAGGACAGAATCCGAGAAGATGGAAACTTTATACTGTAATTTCCTGGATAACTTTTGAAATGCTGGGCTGTTTGGTGGGCATGTCATTATTTGGATTTGATAAAAATAATTTATTTGGTTTGATGGCCTTTTCCATTGTATGTGCATTCGGTGGATTTCTATTAGTAAAATTCAGGCTGGAAAACTTACCGGAAATTGAATAATGACATTTCTTCTTTAGCGTTTCATTTTACTATTACAGCTCTTTTAAATTTTTTAGTTTGTCCTTTTAAATTGTATAGCTCTATATAAATTACGTAGACTCCCGTTTTCATTGATTGTTTTTTATCGTTCAGCCCATCCCAAACAAAATATCCGTTTGTTCCACACAGCTGATTTTCTTTCAATTTTCTCACCAATCTGCCCGCATCATCAAATATTGAAACACTGCAAACATTGCCATTCTCTTCAAAGGTGTATTGTATGGATGCATTGTCATTTATTCCATCATTATCGGGGCTGAATATTTTGGGGTACACAACAATTTCTCCTTTTACTGAATTGTCTGAAATACTTTGTGAATTTTTATATCCGGGTGTTCCATATCCGACAGAACTTGATGCGCTGTGCCAATTGTTTTCGTCTGCTGAATTTCCATCACTATACAACCTTTCCAATGAAACCCCTTCGGAATTATCCAAGAGTTTAAACTGCCACACTTTTTTATAGGAAACCTGATCTATAATATCGCCTTCTTGATTAAGCAATATTACAGTTCCTTCATCATCACCATAAGATGGTAAAATATCCGTCTGACAGATTCCCGTTGAGTTTGGTGTAAAATAATCTCTTGTAATCGCCGCTTTATTTTCTGTGAAAACAAGATATTCTCCCGGAAACATCAGGTAATTCAACTTCTGAACCGCCAATATATTATCAATCTCATTTTGTGTATTTCGATTTGCCAAATAAAGGTTTTTTATGTCAACGACTTTATTGCTTCTGTTGTAAATTTCAATATAATCAAACCCATTTTGCCTTGGGTTG
>CAZCOL010000045.1:7378-16178 GCA_964500545.1 uncultured Ferruginibacter sp.
AACATTAGACGCAGACTGGCTGTCTAACGGCTCGTTGAAATATAATTTAATATGCAGGCTGTCTGTTGCAAACGCCCTCAATAGTTCCGGTGATATATCATCTATATTGACTGCGTCTATGCTATTTAATTTACCCGGGCTTGCCCCTAATATGCATTCAGACGCAGCCCAATTTTCTGAACCTATGCAAGGGCTGTTTGCGTCAATCATTTCCAGACTCCATCCACCTTGTTTTTTTACTTCATTCTTATACCATTCATCAGAGTAACACACAGCGTGAATCGTTTTTCCTTCGGGAGACATGAGATAAATAAGGTCTGAAGTATTTGTAAGCGAAGGAAAATTGGTTACGCCAATTACATTTGTAAACTCCTGCAAATCGGCGACCGAACTTGTAGATGCAACAACAATAAAACTATCTCTTTTTATAATTGTATGCGGAAAGGGACCGCTCTGTCCTGTTGATTTAGCAATTTTCCATCCTGTCAAATCAATATCGAAGGGACTTATGTTTTTTATTTCTATCCACTCGATTTCCGGCATACCATTGGAAGGAGAAGGATCTGGCATTAGCTCATCAATAATAATATCAAAAGCTGACGGGATATAAAAAATAAAACGTTTCTGCTGAGGCAACATTTCATTTCCTTTGACATCCTTCAAATGAACAACAGAAAGGTGGAGATTCGTTCTGGATAAAATGTTATCAGGATAATATAAGTGAACAATTGTAGGATTTAGGGTGTCTACTAGAGCGTTTGTTGGCAGCCCGATACCATTGTCTATCAAATAATTTTCAACTATTTCAGCAGCGAACTTGTCCAACGATTCATTGAACTGAATATCAATTTGACTTTTTGAAATTCCAATTATTGTATCAATCTCAGGGGGTATGGTATCTCTGATATAATCACCGATTAATAAATCATCAAAAAAATGTTTTTGAAAAAAAGAAGCAGTACTCTGTTTTATTATGCAACCAAAATAAGCAGAAGTCAAATAAGTGCTGTCGGTTATATTCCCCTCAGATATGTAGTAACCGGCGTTATTTTGTTGCCTGAGCAATTCCCAGTTGTTGCTTTGATCTCTTGTTACTTTAATTTTAATGATGGATTCATTTCGATTCAATAT
The DNA here is from genome assembly GCA_964500545.1 of uncultured Ferruginibacter sp. Taxonomy (GTDB): domain Bacteria; phylum Bacteroidota; class Bacteroidia; order Chitinophagales; family Chitinophagaceae; genus Ferruginibacter. The sequence continues at coordinate 8,510 of CAZCOL010000045.1, forward strand.
TCCATTCATGCCGTCAATTATTTTGACAGAAGACGCATTGTCTTTTCTGTATAAAGAAATCTCATCCTCGGTATTTCCAATTCTTACAAAGTACCCTGTAAGCGTTGGATTTAATAGATTGCTATCTGAAGATATAAGGAACACATCCACATAGTTTGCGCCGGAAGGGTTGAATGATATTTTAACCCAAAACTCCCATTGTGCAACAGTAGCCCTGGTATTGATAGTACTTATGTAATAGCTTGAATTGAGCATACGGCTGTTTGATTGTAATTGATTTTGCGTATTAATGACCCAAAGTGAATCAGCACAATACCATTTTGGGTTTTGAGAAAAATCACCATCATTAAACCCTTCAGACAATTGAGCTGACACAGAAATTGTAATGAAGTACAAAAAACAAAGCAATGTTGATTTCATAGGGTATTTTTTTATGAAATTATCGTTTATAACATTTGTAGTATTAAGTTATCAGAATTAGAAGAACTTAAATGATTGCTTTCGACTGTTTGCAATTTTGAATATTATCTAATTTTTTTTGGGTTGATACAAGAATGTTAAACTCCCTGAGATTATAACTTATTTTTGCTGTAATTAAACTGTTGATTTATGAAAATTGCCGTTGTTGGTGCTACAGGACTTGTAGGCACAAAAATGCTGGAAGTGTTATCTGAACGAAACTTCCCTGTTTCTCAATTGATTCCTGTTGCATCAGAAAAATCGATTGGAAAAAAAATAATGTTTCAAGGAAATGAGTGCGCAGTTGTTGGTATGGAAACAGCCATTGAAGCAAAACCTGCCATTGCCATTTTTTCAGCAGGAGGGAGCACTTCTTTGGAATGGGCGCCAAAATTTGCTGCGGCGGGCATAACCGTTATAGACAATTCAAGTGCATGGAGAATGGATCCATCTATAAAATTAATTGTGCCTGAAGTAAACGCAGCTGTATTATCCGCAACTGATAAAATAATAGCAAATCCAAATTGTTCCACGATTCAATTGGTTCTGGTACTTAATCCCCTTCATTTAAAATATAAAATAAAAAGAGTAGTGGTTAGCACATACCAAAGTGTGACAGGTACAGGTGTAAAAGCGGTGACCCAACTGATGAATGAACGTAAAGGAGTTGTCGGAGAAATGGCCTACAAATATCCCATAGACTTGAATGCCATTCCGCATATTGATGTCTTTTTGGACAATGGATATACTAAGGAAGAAATGAAAATGACCAATGAAACAAAAAAAATAATGGGCAATGACAATATATCTCTGACGGCTACTTGTGTTCGTATTCCAACTATTGGAGGCCACAGCGAATCTGTTAATATTGAGTTTGAAAATGATTTTACAATCGCCGAAGTCAAGGGTATTTTATCGAATGCTCCTGGCGTGATTTTGCAAGATGATGTGAGCAACTTTATATATCCGATGCCGATTCACGCACATGAAAAAGATGACACTTTTGTGGGTAGAATAAGAAGAGATGAGACACAAGCCAACACATTGAATTGCTGGATAGTGAGTGACAATCTTCGCAAGGGCGCTGCTACGAATGCTATACAAATTGCCGAATACCTCATAAAAAAACATTTGGTATAACTACTTTAAAGGATCTCTATTCTGGAGTTTTATTAATTAAGGAAATCCAATCATTTTTACAAAAACGGTTTAGCTCATCTTTTATACTGACTGCTGTTGGATTTGAGTTGATGAATTTTGAATACATTAATTCAAATTTGTAAAATGAGGCTTAAGAAAACTGAAGGTCGCTTAATCAATAATGTCGGTTTGGTTTTTGGTGGATTATCCTTTTTAGCAATTTTAATGACCAATCCTTTTTCTCTTTTTTTTAAAGAAAACTTCATCTTAGCGGTCACTGTATTAATGTTTTGCTGGTGGATTTTTGAAACAGTTCCTTTGCCGATTACCGCACTGCTTCCATTGATATTGTTCCCGACACTGAATATTCTTTCCATAAAAGATGTAGCGAATTCGTATGCTGATCCCAGCATATTTCTATTTATGGGAGGTTTTTTTTTAGCGATTGCTATTGAGAAATGGAACCTTCATAAAAGAATTGCTCTGAATATTATTAAGTTTACGGGCTTCAATGGAAATAAAATCATTTTGGGTTTTATACTGGCAACAGGTTTTTTAAGTTTATGGCTGAGCAATTCTGCAACAACCATGATGATGTTTCCAATTGCCTTGTCTGTTATAAAAATAATGGAACGAAACAACATCAATAAAAAAAGTTTTAATAACTTCTCATTGTCATTGATGTTGTCAATTGCATATGCATCTAACGTTGCAATTGGAACTATAATTGGAACGCCTCCAAATGTTGCTTATGCAAATTACATTTACGAATCCTTCAATTATGAAATTGGGTTTACAACGTGGTTGATTTTATTTTTTCCGTTGACGATTGTTTTATTATTATTGGTCTATTTTGTTTTAATAAAGATTTTATTTCCAAATAATATACAAAATGTTCAAGAAGGAAAATTATTCATCAAAGAACAGTTAAATAAACTGGGAAAGTTATCAGGAGAAGAAATTAAAGTTGCGTTTGTTTTTGTGGCTACAGCACTAGGTTGGATTTTAAAAGATTATATCAATGACATCCAATCTTTAGTAAAATTAAATGATGCCGCCATTGCGATTTCGGGAGCGCTGTTGTTGTTCATTATTCCTGAAGGAAAAAAGGAAAAAAACAGAACAAGCCTGCTTTCCTGGAATGACGCCGGAAAGTTACCTTGGGATATTCTGATTTTATTTGGTGGAGGCTTGGCGCTTGCCAAAGGGATTGAAGAAGTAAAACTATTCCATCGACTTGATTCTTTTTTTATTTTATTCAAAGACACACACAGATTTCTGATTGTATTGATCATCGCCGGCATTTCTGTGTTTGCAAGTGAATTCATCAGCAATATTGCGCAGGTAATGATCATGGCTCCTCTGGTTTCGGCTTTTGCAATATCGCTTCATACAGATCCTTTAATGCTAGGAATTCCTATGACTTTGGCGGCAAGCTGCGCAAGCATGTTGCCGATGGGTACGCCACCTAATGCAATTGTATTTTCGAGCGGTTATGTTAAAATGGGCGAAATGTTGAAAGCGGGATTGATTTTGAATATTATTTGTGCGCTCATTATTGGAATCTACTGCTACTTTATTCAACCATTCTTTATGAAAATTGTTTGATTATAGATTTTAATTATCGTGCTGCATTTAGAAAATCTTTGATTCCGGCAATTATTTTTTCTGCAATTTTTTGCTGAAATGATTCATCGAGAATTTTCATTTCTTCCTCAGGATTACTCAGAAAAAGCATTTCAACCAAGGCATTGGGATATTCGGTGGGGCTGTTTAGCATAAAATTAAATGAGCCGTTGTTTCCATATTCTTTCAAACCCAACTGCAACATTCGCTTATAAATAGCATGGCTCAGCGGTTTAAACCCTTCATATCTGTAAAATGTGCTTGTGCCTCCAATCCTCAAAGGGTCATTAGACGAGTTAAGGTGCAAACTCAATAGTAAATCGGGTAAACTATCCCTGTAAAATAGGATTCTTTCTTTGTTGTCAAAATACTGTTCAGTCGTTCTGGTCATGATGGTTTTTACGCCTTCCAATTGCAACAATTGCTGCAACTTTATTGCAACGGCAAGAGTAAGGTTTTTTTCTGCTATTCCAGTTGGTCCAACCGCTCCAGTGTTGGTGCCGCCATGACCTGCATCTATTGCAATTACAAGATTTTTTATGGATAGTTTTGCTGGGGCATGTTTTATTTTTATGATTAGGTTGTTTCCATTGTAATAAATGGAATGACCCCAATGTTGCTGATGACTTAATGTTATGTTCAATCTGAAGATATCATCCGCTACTTGTTCATAGGATACATTTTTTATTTCCTTTGCAGATTCAAGTTGATCTATCCAGTTGGTGTTGCAGGTTGCACCAAAAATATCTACCACGATTTTCGAGGGATCTGTTTGATGAAAAGATTGATAAGGCAATTTAGAAAATAATTGAACATTTATATAGTCATATAGTGAATCTCCGTTAACCCTAATTTTACCTGTTAAGCTTTCCGGTGAAAATGTTCCGGTAGGCATCCATTCAACAACATCATCCGGAATATAGGCTGTTCTTGAAGGGGACAGCCTTATTTTAAAATTAGAATTTACTTTTCCAATTACTTTCAATGGTATCAAGCTGTCTATATATCCTATTTTGGCTCCGCCCAATCTGTCCTCTCCAATGCCATAAAGCAAATGAGCGAGTCTTCCCTTGGTAATCAAGATATCCGATGAATTTTCTTTCATTACGGAAAATCTGTTGTTTGTTTCTCTTACAACCGTTTTTTTATCTGATGAAGTCAGGGTGACTTTTAATTTTCGATTAAAAAATGTATCGATATTACCTATGATGTATTTTCCTTGATAAATTCCTTTTATACCTTTTGTTTCAGTATCGGGCATTTCAAGTAGCTGAGTTTTATCTTCGATTTTTACGGTACAGTTGGGGAATGCTTTTACTCTAAAAGTTATCTCATCCCCCGGAATTAATATTAAATCACCTTCAGGAAATGATTGTATTTTTTCAATCGAAAATTCGGAGACTGAGGCTTCCGGGTATGGTTGGCTAAAGTTATACTGAATGGCTTTGGTGGTTGTTTTTCCCTTTTGGTTTGTTGCGATAATATTAAAGACAGTATCTTTCGTTATTAATAAAATCTCATGAACAAATGCTCCTGTAGGAAATACTTTTACAGGTTGTTCATTGATAGTTATTGTACAAGTATTGCAAGTGCTGCCTATGATGAATTTTTGGGCAGTGGAGGAAAGATTAAAGTCCTTTGAAGGTTCTGTCAGTTTAATAAATAAGTCTTTGTTTTTTTGTGCAATTAATGATTGTGTGAAAAACAAAAAAAATACATGAGATAATATTACAAAACTGAATTTTGGACGGGTTGGAATAAGATTAATATTACTGTTTGGCTGTTTTGTAACCTTACCGAGTGGTATATTAAAATTGCCGTAACGGTTGTTGAAAAAATAATACACAGGTTTAAAAGGTGCTTTGGGTTTAGTTTTTATAAAGTTACTCGTTTGATTCATTTGTAAAGAATTATTTTTGTAAAAGTCTGATTGTGGATTGGGAGTTGGGAATTATTTAAAATTATATGCAGCCTGTTCTAATTTTCTTTTTTGTTTTACTGTTATTCATTTATACTACTCTGATATTGGTATATGGATACTTGTGGAGAAAAATCCCTTTGTTCACTTTTAATGAAAATAAACAATTCGAAACATTCATAACTATTGTGATACCCGCGAGAAATGAGGAAGAAAATATCGGAGGATTGTTGGATTCAATAAAAAAACAAACCTATCCATTGCATCTTTTTGAAGTGATTGTAGTTGATGATTTTTCGACCGACAATACAAAGCTGGTCATTCAGTCGTATGTTAATCCTCAGATAAAATACGTATCTCTTAAAGACTATGTTTCCTCAGAAAATAGCATCAATTCTTTTAAAAAAAAGGCAATTGAAATTGGTATTTCATTATCAAAAGGAGAATTGATTGTAACAACGGATGCTGATTGTGTGGTAAATGAAAACTGGCTTTCTGTTATTGCAAGCTTTTATGAATTGCACCGCCCCGACATGATTGTTATGCCGGTTGTTATTGAAGAATGCAACACTCCTGTTCAGATCTTTCAATCGCTTGACTTTATGAGTCTTCAGGGCGTGACAGGCGCTGCAGTTTTCAGGCAATTACATGGGATGTGCAATGGGGCAAATCTGGCATATAAAAAATCAGCATTTGAAGAAGTGGGGGGGTTTGAAGGAATCGACCACATCGCAAGCGGCGATGATATGTTGCTTTTACAAAAGTTTGCTTTTAGAAATAAAAATGGTATTAAGTACCTCAAATCTCAAAAGGCAATTGTTAGAACAAAACCCGTAAATAGTATAAATGCATTTATTCAACAGCGCATTCGATGGGCCAGCAAAGCGGATAAATATCCGGATAAAAGTCTGTTTCCTGTCTTGTTGATTGTTTATCTTTTAAATTGCTTCTTCTTGCTTTTGCTAATGGGTAGCTTATTTTATAAAAATGAATTTCAATTGTTTTCTCTTAGTTTCACACTCGGTAATTTGCTTTTGTTTTCTGTCGCTGTTAAAGTTGTGTCAGAGTTGATATTTTTATTTCCGGTAAGTAGTTTTTTTAATAAAGCAAAGCTGTTGGTTGTATTTCCATTGTACCAGCCTGCTCATATTTTGTATGTCATTATTGCCGGTTGGTTGGGAAAGTTTGGAAAATATCATTGGAAAGAAAGAAAAGTAAAATGATATTTCTGATAAAATTAAAGCTGTTTTTACAATGAGGATTTTAAGCAATAACATTTGGCGTAGATTTAAACAAAATAAACCCGCAACAATAGGGCTGATTGTAATTGGATGTACTTTTTTGATTGCCCTGTTTTGTTATTTTATTGCTCCCGACAACACTACAAATGCAGATATCCAGACGGTTGAAATACAAGCTATGAAGCCCGGTTACAAGCAGTTGTTTTTGATATTGAAAAATAAAAGTGCTAAACACGAATCATTTTTTCATATCCTTTTATATGGCAAGAGTAACAATTTCAATTATGTTCCCATTAAACAATACGAAATAAAAAACAATGAGCTGCTGGTTGATAAGTTTGTAGATGAAGATACCTGTGTAAAACAACGGTATAGCATAGACGAAATAACCGGTCACCGGCCTGAAGAACTTAAACAACATTTGATACAAAAAAAATACTGGCTTGGAACAGATCATTTAGGCCGAGACATACTGAGTCGTTTAATCGTAGGCGCCAGAGTAAGCTTGTCTGTTGGGCTGGTAGCAGTATTGGTTTCTCTTTTCATTGGTGTGCTTCTTGGAATGCTGGCCGGATACTTTGGCAGCAAAACCGATGCCATAGTAATGTGGTTGATTAATGTGAGCTGGAGCATTCCAACATTATTGCTTGTTTTCGCCCTGACGGTTGCTATAGGAAAGGGATTTTGGCAAATCTTTTTTGCCATAGGTCTAACGTTATGGGTAAATGTCGCAAGAATGGTAAGAGGCCAGGTTATGTCCGTGAGAAAGGCATTATACATTGATGCTGCAAGGGTGATGGGTTTTAATGATAGCAGAATCATCTTTCGCCATATTTTACCAAACATAATGGGTCCCCTTATTGTAATGGTAGCAAGTAATTTTTCAGTTGCTATCGTTATGGAGGCAGGACTTAGTTTTCTGGGTATAGGCATACAATCGCCAATGCCAAGCTGGGGATTGATGATTAAAGAAAATTATACTTTTATAATCACCAATAAAGCATTTCTCGCATTTGCTCCGGGTATATCAATGATAATTTTGGTGCTGTCATTCAATCTGGTTGCCAACGGACTAAGAGATGCGTTTGATGCGAAATCTGATTGATTATGATTTTGGGGCTACGGGCACATTTCGAGTAAAGCCTTCTTCCAGAGAAATGAAAGTTTCTGTTCTTTCAATACCTTTTATTTTTTGGATTTCATCGTGCAACACAAATCTTAATTGTGCAATATCCTTGCAAACAATTTCCAAAAACATGCTGTAGTTACCAGTGATATAATTCAA
>CAZCOL010000046.1:0-15066 GCA_964500545.1 uncultured Ferruginibacter sp.
ATGATGATGTGCTTTGGGGAAGGAATCATACAGTGCTTTATTCCACCATAACCGCTGATTTGATCCTGATAGGCTCCGGTATGAAAGAAACCAACATAAAGTGACTCCCCTTCGCCTAATTTAGGCAAAAATACTTCATTGATATGTTCCTCTGAATCATAATAATCATGGCTGTCGCAAGTAATGCCACCCAATACCACCCTTTGATATTCATTGTCCCATTTGTTAATCGGCAACATCAGAAATTTTTCGCCAATGCCCCAGGTATCCGGAAGTGTAGTAATAAATGAAGAATCAATCATATACCATGTTTCACGGTCATTCTGCATCTTTTGACCAATAACGCTGTAAATATGTGCCATACTTTCACCTACGGTATAACTTCCGAATTCTGTAAAAATATTCGGCATGGGAACTTTATTTCTGACACAAGCCACTTTTATATTGCGAACTATTTCATTTATCATGAACTGGTAATCGTATTCAAAGCCAAGCGAGTGCTTAATAGGGAATCCGCCACCAATATTGATTGAATCCAATTCGGGACAAATCTTCTTTAATTGACAATACAGATTGATAACTTTATTCAATTCACTCCAGTAATAAATATCATCTTTAATGCCTTTATTCAGGAATATATGCAGCATTTTCAATTGAAATCGGTGTTCATTACCCTCAATTTTATCAACATAAAATTCCAGAATATCTTTTGCGCGTATGCCTAACCGTGAGGTATAAAATGGAAAGTTAGGCTCTTCCTCAGCAGCAACCCTGATACCGAGATTAAAAGGAACTTTTACAGATTTAATGTAAGATTTGAGTTCTTCCTTATTATCCAAAATGGGAACCACATTTTTAAATCCGCTATTTAACAAACTTGCAATTCTTTGAGTATAGGGCTTTTGTTTATATCCGTTGCAAATAATGAAAATATCTTTATTGATTTTTTTCTTTGCGTACAGTTTCTTGATGATATCAATGTCATAAGCATAAGAAGTTTCAAGATGTATTTCATTTTTCAAAGCTTCTTCAACTACAAAAGAGAAATGAGAACTTTTTGTACAATAACAGTAGTGATACTTTCCGGTGTATTTATGCTTTTTAAACGCTGCAGCAAACATCGACTTGGCCTTATTGATCTGTTTACCAATTTTAGGTAAGTAGCTTAACTTAAGAGGTGTACCATATTTGTCAATCAGGGATTTGATATCCTGACCGTTGTATTGCAGATAATCATTTACAAGTTTGAAATCTTCCTGAGGAAAATTAAATGTCTGATTGACCAGATCCTTGTAGGTATTGTTCATTCCATCCTGTACCATTCTTGAATGAATTTATTGTGACAAAATAAAATCCGGATACGAAGTATGTACCCGGATTTCAATAAAATGTATTTTTCAGTAGAATTCTTATTTAACTGAAGCAACCAACTTTTTGAAAGATTCAGGTTCGTTCATCGCCAAATCAGCCAATACCTTGCGATTCAATTCGATTTTCTTTTCATTCAATTTGTTGATAAACTGGCTGTAAGTCATACCTTCTGCTCTAACTGCAGCATTGATACGAGCGATCCACAAAGTACGGTACTCACGCTTTTTAAGTTTACGTCCAACATAACTGTATGTAAGACCTTTCTCCATTACATTTTTCGCAACGGTATATACATTTTTACGTTTTCCGTAGTATCCTTTTGCGGCTTTTAATATTCTTTTGCGGCGAGCTCTGCTGGCTACTGCATTTACTGAACGTGGCATATCTTAATTTTTAAAAATAGTTAATGTTGTTAAGTTACTTTTCAATTTGTTTCATGATTCAATCAAATGATCTCATGAAAGTATTTTGTAAAATTTTTCAGATTCAAAATGGTCAATTAAATTGACTATTTCATTCCTAATAAACGTTTTACAAAATGCAGGTTTGCATCAGCTACCGTGCCGTCAATACGCATATTGCGCTTGCGCTTGGTAGATTTTTTTGTCAGAATGTGACGTTTGAAAGCTTTTTGAAAAGTGATTTTACCTGAACCGGTAACTTTGAAACGCTTTTTAGCGCTGCTGTTGGTTTTAACCTTTGGCATTTTATGATAACTTTTAAGTTACTCCCTGCCGGCGTTCCGAACTGACGGAAACTTATGGAGCCATGTGGGAAATTACCGAAAACTGAATTTTCGGGATGCAAATGTAGTATTTTTTTCGTAATAACGGGTTTTTATTGGTTTTTTATTACAAATTCGAACTCTTATTAGATATTTTAAGAATTAGTTGATAGCTATTCAACTTTAAAAGAGGAGTTTAAGAGCATTTTTAGATAATCAGCGCCAAGTTGATGAGCTTTGGCAATGTTTCTGTTAGGGATTTCCTCTGGATTAGGATATTTTTCAAGTGCTTTTTCGATACTCTCCTCCCTCAAAATATGTAACATCGGATATGGAGAACGATTGGTATAATTCGAAGGATCTTCAATTTCTGTTTCCGCAAACCTATAGTGTGGATGAAAAGTTGCTATTTGAAAAATACCTGTAAGCTTTTCTTTGATGATCAATTTTTCAGCAAGATGAATCATATCCAGGTAATCCATAAAATCTGAATACTTGTCGGGAAAAATCAATAGTGCTGTTTCAATATTTTTTTGCACTTTCAACTCGTTGCAAACTATTATTAATTCTTCCAAGGTACTTTTCAATTGAGCATTGAATAATACCTTATACAATATGCTGTTTTCAGTGAAAGATTTTGATGCGAAAGGACAAAAATTCAATCCGATTACAGTTTCTTTAATCCAATTTTTTGTTTGATGAATGATCTGATTGACTGAATTTTCCAATTAGCACCTTTTGATTGTATGAAAGATAATAATCTATCTGGAAATGAATGGCATTTGGCTTAAGGCCATTATGATGAATATCATGATAAGTGCCATATACAAGTATGAAAAAAAGACAACACTGTTTTTCTTTTTAAAAACATAATAACTCAATAATGGGATAACCTGTAATGCATGCACACCAAAGAAATGAGCTACCCTCAAATCCCCGAATCTGGTGCTCCAATTTATTATGGGTAACCCAACATCACCATCATAACCCCCAACTGTATGAGACATCAATCCAAACATCAAACCACCGATCAATATAGATGAAACAACAAATATCAGAACACCGAATCTTACTCCCCATGTATAGTGCTGACTGATTGGAAATTTTTGTTGGTTAAAAAAAAGTATACAAACCCTAATCAGTGTTAGTGAAAATATCAGCATGAAAAAAATAATCAATACTGACAACAAAGAATTCAAAGGGGTTGACATATTATAGTGTGAGGGCTCTCCCCTTAGGGATTGAATGAATATTATGAGATTCTCAAACAAAACAACAGAACCAATAATCCAACTGGCAGACTTTTTAATTTTTGATGATTCCAAATAATATAAAATCCAGCAAAGGGACCAACAGGTAGCCCAGGATGAGAGGCTATACTTGAATGGTTTTGAAAAAGTATTGGTTCCAAGGACTATTTTATCAGATAAAAAAGAGCCAAAAAAAGAAAAAAGTACAATTAAGAACAAGAAATTTCCAACCCAAAAAAGTACCTTATTACGCCTGTTTAAATCTTTAATGAATGTTTTCATAGTAAGTATTATTCTATTTCAGCCGACGGATAAAAAATCGGTTTGTTAAACTTCGGCTTCACTTAGGATTAATTGGACAGCGAATATAGTACAATTTAAATACAATTTAAAAAAAATATTTTATTCTTCAAACCCATCTGAAATTTGAGTTTTACTGCTGTCCTTTAATAACGATGTCATAACAGCAATTTCTTCATGAGTAAAGTAGCGCCATTTGCCGGGTGGAATGTTTGAAATAACCATATTCATGATCCGAATCCGAGTGAGGGAAATTACCTGATAGTTCAACATTTCACACATCCTTCTGATTTGTCTGTTCAGCCCCTGTGTTAGTATTATCCTGAATTTTTTTTCACCCTCTTGTTTTACATAGCACTTTTTGGTAGTGGTACCCAGTATGTTCATTCCATTTCTCATTTTAATAATCGCTTCCTGAGTCAATGGTCTATCAACAATAACGATGTATTCTTTTTCATGATTATTTCCCGCACGAAGTATCTTATTGACCACATCTCCGTCATTTGTAAGAAAAATAAGTCCATCCGACAACTTATCAAGTCTGCCAATTGGAAAGATCCTTGATTTGTAATTTATGAAGTCTATGATATTGGTTTTATCTTTTCTATCAGTAGTGCAGGTAATCCCTTTGGGCTTATTGAAGGCAATGTAAACGGTCGATTTCTTTTTTCTTATCGGTTCTCCGTCTATTCTTACCTCGTCTCCCTGTTTTACACGATTCCCTTTTTGTGCATCTTTTCCATTGATAGTGACCCTGCATTGTTCAATATATTTGTCAGCCTCCCTTCTGCTGCAAAAGCCGGAATCACTGATATATTTATTTAAACTGATGTCCAATTTGATGTTGTTTTGACATTACAAAAAAAGCCGCCTATTGAATAGACAGCTTTGGTGAAAGAATCATTTTTATATTATTCAGAATCAGATTTCGTATCTACTTCGGTCTTTTTTTCAACCAATTTACCTAATTCAGAACCTTTCTTTTTGTTTTGTTGGGCTTTGGGAGCAAACATAACCAGCATCCTCTTACCCTCCATTTTGGGAAGACCTTCCAGTGCACCCACGTCTTTGAGCCTGTCAGCAAATTTCAACAAAAGCAACTCTCCTCTTTCTTTGAACATGATGGCTCTTCCTTTGAACTGAACATGTGCTTTGACTTTATCTCCTTCAGTCAAAAATTTTTCAGCATGCTTTACTTTGAATTCAAAATCGTGGTCATCAGTATTTGGAGTGAATCGAATCTCCTTAACCTCACTGGTTTTGGATTTCGCTTTCATCTCCTTTTTCTTTTTCTTTTCGTCGTAAAGAAATTTATTGTAATCAATAATTTTACATACTGGAGGGTTGGCTCCCGGAGATATTTCGACTAAATCCAATTGCTGGGATTGAGCAATTTTATATGCTTCTGAAGTTTGATAAATTCCCGGTTCTACATTGTCCCCAACAAGTCTGACCTCTGGGACTTTAATCATGTGATTGGTTCTGTGCTCTTGCTGTTGTTCTTTTTTAAATCGAGGATTGAATGCTCCTCTCGGTGGTCTGGGTGGAAATGCCATTTAACTGTTTTGGTTTACAATATTGTTTGTTGGGTCAAATTTACGCTCAAATTATAATAATATCAGCTTCTTTCATAAATTTCTGCAGAAATTTCTTTAATAAAATCTTGAATTCCTTTTTCGCCTACATCTCCTATTCCCTGTCTGCGAACTGATACCTTTTCTTCATTCTTTTCTTTTTCTCCCAACACCAGCATATAAGGTACCTTCAATAACTCTGTGTCCCTGATTTTCTTGCCTATTTTTTCATTTCGCTCGTCTATTTCTGCTCTGATGCCTGCTTTATCAAGGGTTTTTAATATGAATTCTGCATAATCCATGAATTTATCACTTATCGGCAGAACCTTTACCTGAAGTGGTGCAATCCAGGTTGGAAACTTACCTGCATAATGCTCCAGTAAAAAACCAATAAATCTTTCGTGCGTTCCCAATGGAGCCCTGTGAATTATCAAAGGCACTTCGGGTTGGTTGTCCTTATTGGTAAAACTTAACTTAAATCTTCGGCCCTGAGCAAAATCCACCTGATTGGTTGCAAGAGTAAACTCCCTGCCAATAGCACTCCATATCTGCACATCAATCTTTGGTCCGTAAAATGCACCCTCTCCTTTTACCTCCACAAATGGAACACCGGTTTCAATAAGTACTTTTCTGACAAGGTCTTCTGTTTCAAGCCAAAGTTCAGGTTCGTTGATGTATTTCTGTCCAAGTTTTTCAGGATCATGAAGAGACAACCTCATCACATATTTTTCTATCCCAAAAATTTTAAAGTACTTCAAATACATTTCATTCACCGCTCTGAATTCCTGGGCAAACTGTTCTTTGGTGCAATAAATATGTGCGTCATTCATGTGCAAACACCTTACCCTCATCAAGCCGAAAAGCTCACCACTTTGTTCATAGCGATAGCAAGTTCCATATTCAGCAATTCTATACGGAAGGTCCTTGTAACTTTTAGGCTCAGCATCAAAAATCTTATGATGATGAGGACAATTCATCGCTTTTAGATAATATTTGGTGCCATCCAATTCCATGGGTGGAAACATGCTGTCTGCATAATATGGTAAATGACCACTGGTTAGGTACATGCTTTCCTTTGCGATGTGAGGAGTGACAACCCTTTTGTATCCTGCTGCGGTTTCGGTTTCCTTTGCTAATTTTTCAAGTTCTTCGATGATAATTGTGCCATTGGGCATCCATAAAGGCAAGCCTTGTCCAACATCATCATCCATCGTAAAAATGGAAAGCTCCTTTCCTAACTTTCGATGATCTCTTTTTTTCGCCTCCTCGAGCATTATTAAATATTCATCCAGCTCTTTCTGATTGGGAAATGTTACTCCGTAAATCCTGGTCAATTGCTTGTTCTTTTCATCACCTTTCCAATAGGCACCAGCAATACTGGTTAATTTAATTGCCTTAATGAATCCGGTTGAGGGAATATGAGGCCCCCTGCATAAATCAGTGAAACTTCCCTGCGTATAAAAACTGATTTCTCCATCTTTAAGATTACTCAATAAATCCAATTTATATTCATCCCCCTTTTCGGTAAAATAACTGATTGCTTCATCCTTTGGCATTGCTTTCTTGAGGTATGGATTGTTTTGTTTGGCAAACTCATTCATCTTTTTTTCAAGAATGATCAAATCATCCTCACTTATTTTATTTTCACCCAAATCGACATCATAATAAAAACCCTTATCAACGGCAGGACCTACCCAAAATTTAGCATGTGGAAAGATTTCCTGAACTGCTTCAGCCATCAAATGTGCAGATGAATGCCAAAAAGTAGACTTACCTTCAGCATCATCCCAAGTCAACAACCTAAATGTCGAATCTGTTTGAATAGGAGTACTCATATCGCAAACTTCACCATTTATTGAAGCCGCTAAGACCTTTCTTGCCAATCCCTCGCTGATAGATTTGGCAATTTCCAAAGCTGTTATACCTTTATCATATTCTCTGACTGCACCGTCGGGAAGTGTAATTTTTATCATCATAGCAATTAAAAACAGTTTAAGTGTCAAATTTAACGAAGTCTTTGCTAACAGAATAGAGGTATTGTATTTTTTGATGCATTTTTCATCATTATTTTTGCAAAATCAAATTAGGTTACGATATGTTTAAATATTTTTTACAACTTTTGATGGTTTTATCTTTCCTCTCCGGGTATGGGCAACGATTTTCGGGACAATGGAAAGGCAGTTTTGTCGACAAAAGCTCTTCCTATGGTTTTTGGGGAGCAGACACCTGTGATTACGTTCTTGAACTGGATGTTGATGACAGCAAAGTAACCGGAACGTCTTACACTTATTTTTCAGAAAACGGAAAAAAATTCTATACCATCTGCAAAGTCGATGGCACGGTTGATACAAAACGAAAATACATAGAAGTCAGGGAAACTGAAAGAACGAAAACCAACATTCCAAACAATGTATCCAACTGTTTACAAATTCATAAACTAACTTATTTTAAACAAGGCAATATTGAAACGCTCGAAGGAAATTGGACACCCAGTCCAAATCAAAAAGGTAATTGCGGATATGGATCCACTAATTTAACGCGCAGAAGCCTGATCAACAGCTATCCGAATTTGATTACTAAAAACAATATTTCCAATCAAAATAAATCGGATAAAAGTGTTCAACATCCACCCGTTGTGAAATCCGAACCAGTTAAAAGCCAGCAAAAAACTCAGGTAATCAAAGATAAAATAGATGAACTATCCAAAAAATTAACCCCTGATGAAAAATCATCCATTGATAATGATGAGCCCCAAAAAAAGACAACCGATATTTCTTCCCAGCGTGAAAATAATGACATCACTAAACTTGAAAAAAGAAAAAGCACTGTATTAAAAACCATTGAGGTTGAAAATAAAATGATAAAAATAGACCTGTACGACAATGGAG
This sequence comes from uncultured Ferruginibacter sp., assembly GCA_964500545.1. Lineage (GTDB taxonomy): Bacteria > Bacteroidota > Bacteroidia > Chitinophagales > Chitinophagaceae > Ferruginibacter. The sequence continues at coordinate 8,108 of CAZCOL010000046.1, forward strand.
AGGTTGATGGCGACAGCATTTCACTTTATTACAACAAAAAACTTTTGTTATCCAACAAAAGATTATCAGAAAAAGCAATCAATCTTAAATTGAGTTTTGATGAAGATAATGAAGTGAATGAATTAGTGATGTATGCAGAAAACCTCGGCACCATTCCTCCGAATACAGCCCTAATGATTGTTACGGACGGCCCTAACAGATACGAAGTCCGGATCACTTCAGATTTTGAAAAAAGCGGTGTTATAAGGTTTATATTAAAATCAACTCCACATTAATTTCACAGCACATTGGAAAATCGACCCATCATTATTATAAAGAATAATAAAACAGACATCACTTTAAAATTAATGACGGGCATGATCCTGATGTTCATGTGGATCTATTGCATCATTAATTTCAGCTCTTTGCCTCAGAATATTGTTACGCATTTCGATTTTAACGGAAATCCGGATGATTACGGATCAAAAAACACTATTTGGATATTACCGGGTATCGCAACTTTATTGATCATCATTTTTAATATTTTGGGGAAGCGACCTGATCGATTCAATTACATCGCTAAAATTGATGAAACAAATGCCGCATTTCAATATCGTTCAGCTTTGAGAATGCTCAGCATATTGGGTCTGAATATTTCTGTTTTATTTTGCTACATTCAATTTAAGGTAATTTCAGGAGCACAAAAACATCATGCTGAACTGGACATTTGGGTTATTCCCATTTTGCTGGTATCCTTATTAACGCCGGCATTTTATTTTGTTTATTCCACATCAAAGAAAAACAAATGAATCAAAATTTAAAATTCCATGTTACAGCGGGAATCACCGGAAATATGGAAACTTGTTTTGCCTGAATCTGTAAAGTTCCTTGCAAAGGATTACCGGTTTGATCAAAATAGATGAAATATGGATTCATTCTATTGTATAAATTGTAGACACTGAATACCCATTCTGATTTTAATTTCCTGAATTGATTTTTTCGTGGCGTTAAAATTGCAGAGAAATCCATTCTGTGGTAAGCAGGCAATCGATATTGATTGATTTTGCTGTATTCCTGTGTCAATACTCCGTCTATGATATAAAAACGCTGTGGCAATGTAGCTGCATTACCCGTTCCATAAACAAATGAAGCAGAAAGCTTCCATTTTTTATTAAGCTCATACAGCCAGACAATGCTTAGGTCATTTCTTCTGTCATATTTTGCAGGATACTTTTCCCCAAAATTGAGATCAGGAAACTTTCTCCACGTCCAGCTTAAAGTATATCCTATCCATCCGGTAAATCTTCCTTTTACTTTATTGACAAGCAATTCTGTGCCATAGCTCCATCCATTTCCAAATACAAAAGAATTCTCTGTATCATCCAGCGTATTTGGAGTATAACCTTCTTTATATTCAATCTGATTTTTCATCTGCTTGTAGTAAAATTCCAAGGAAGTTTCAAACATATTGTTTTTGAAATTTTTAAAAATACCGGCAGCATACAACCAGCTCAATTGTGGCTTGACCTGATAGGTACTAGGTACCCAAATATCTGTGGGTAGTGTTGTTCCGGAATTACTAACAAGATGGATGTATTGAAGATTTCTTGTAACAGAAGTTTTAATTGAGGTCTCATCATTCAGTGAGTAGCGCAATGTCAGTCTTGGTTCCAGTCCACCGTAGGTTTTAACGGGATTTCCTCTATTGAATACTGTGCTGTCAGTTCTATTACCATCATCATCCGTTGAATAAATTTTATAGGGGCCGATTTGTTGAAATGTGCTGTACCTCACTCCGGCATTTATCTGAAACTTTTTTGAAACTTCCCAATCATCTTGAATATAAACTGCTGCTTCATTTGCATATTTGACTTGAGCATTCAGGGGATTGAATACAATGGAATCCTGTTTACCGCTCACAACTGAAGGAGTAAACCTATGATAAGTGTACAAAATTCCAAATTTGATTTTCTGTTTTGAAAAAGGGTAAAAATCAAAGTCCTGCTTTATGCTTAAATCCCTGATTCCTGAAGCCAATTTGACATCAAAGTTGTTTTGCAATGCCTTGAAAGTAAAGTTGTAATCATTGTATACTGCGGTGGTGTTTGCAAATAGTTTCTTATTGAACACGTGATTCCACCTGATAGTGCCGGTTGCATTTCCCCAAGGAATATTTACATTCAAACTTTGCTGATTATTCACAAAATCAAAAACATCTCTACCAAAATAACCACTGAGGTATAACCTGTCTTTTTCGCTGAATGTATAATTAGCTTTTGCATTTAAATCATAAAAATAATAACCGGAACCTTTAAATTGACTTGAGCTGCTTATAAATGGTTTGGTAATTGCATCTACATATGTTCTTCTGGCTGACAATATGAAAGATGATTTGTTTTTTAACAAGGGTCCCTGTAGAGAAAGCCGAGAGGCAATCAATCCAATGCCCCCTTCAGTCTGAAATTTCTGATTGTTGCCTTCCTTCATGGAAATATCCAGAACGCTTGAAAGACGACCTCCGTATTGAGCAGGCATACCTCCTTTAATCAATGAAACGTTTTTTATTGCATCCGAATTAAATACCGAAAAAAAACCAAAAAGATGACCTGAGTTATATACAACAGCATCATCCAGCATGATCAAGTTCTGATCCGGACCTCCTCCCCTAACGTATATGCCGGCGCTGCCTTCTCCGGCATTTCTTACTCCGGGTAAAAGCTGAACAACCTTTAATAAATCTACTTCACCCAAAAATGCAGGTACGGATTTTATTTGTTCTATTGGCAGGGAGATTTTACCCATTTGAGCCGTCTTAACATTATTGTCCCTTTTTTTTGAAGTCACCACCACCTCCTGAGACAGATTTGCACCCGAGTATAAATTGATATTGATTACAGTATCTTTATTTAGTTCAAGTTGAATAACCGAAGATTTATAACCTATGAAAGAAACAACAAAAGAATATGTGCCCTCATTCAAAGTAATGGAATAAAAACCATACGAATTAGAAGTAATGCCCTTTGCATTGCCTTTCATTGAAATGGTCGAACCAATTAGAGTTTCGCCAGTCAACGCATCTCTAATGTATCCATTGATAGTATATCGGTTTTTAGATCCGTCTTTTTTATCTGACTGAGCAAACGAACCTGAAAAAAAAACAACAATCATTAAAAAAAACAAGAAACTGAAACGCATGTTAAATTTATTTTGTAACAACAGAATCCTTTACCTCCCCACAGTGAAGCATACTTGATTTATATACCGGATGATTGTTTCCAAGGTAGGGATTGACTATTTCAGCTTGGTCACTGATCCAGTTTGCTGGAATCGAATCATCGATCGCCATTGGGCAATTTTGAAAATACAGAGTCGGTCCTTCATAACCCACTGCATAGAAAAATGCAGGAAACATCATATCACTCAAACTGCTGAAATCTTTTCTCATTTCCAATACAGAATTCTGCATCAGTATGGATTGTGCATTCAACTTCAAATCATTAATCGCAGAAATAACTGTTTCGAATACAGATGCTGTATCATTTTTCAATTCCAATGTGTCGATATTGTCAAGTGTTTGGATAAATTGATTTGTTTGGTGCTTTATTTTTAGAGTATCTGCATCCACAAAGGCATCTTTAATGGAAAGATAAGCATTGATTACTTCACTGATTGATTGATTGAATTTCTTGGTATGTTTTTTGGGTTCAAATCTTTGAACAGAGGCATTACCCTCTTTTTTTTTGGCAATGAATTTTTTATAAATTAAAAAGATTCCCCCTGCAAGCAATGAGTAAATAATCAACTTCTTGAGCATATATTTTTTTTGCAAAAATAGGTTTTATTGAACTGCCATTTATCAATATTTATTCAGGATTTACCAATCATCAGATAGAACTACTATCAATATTGAAATGTAAACTGAACTGAATCAACTATTTTTGCCGAAATAAAAGCGTATAAACTATCATGTTATTAGGATTGCAAAATGTGACTTTTGAATTTGGAGCAAGAACAATTGTAGAGGATGCTACATGGCACATTCAGCCAAATGAACGTATTGGGTTGATTGGATACAATGGTACCGGAAAATCGACATTGTTGAAAGTTTTGACCGGACAATATTCACCTGCCAAAGGAAGCGTTGAAAAAGGGCGGGAAACAACCATCGGATTTTTACATCAAGACTTGCTGGGTTTTGACACTGAAGACTCCATACTTGAAGTTGCTTTAGGTGCATTTGAAAGAGTAAAACAACTTGAAAAAGAAATTGAGGTTATGGGTGAAGAATTATCCAAAACGGGGGATGAAAAACTTGCAATGGATTATGCAGATTTATTGCACGAAATGGATGTTTTGGATGGATACAGCATACATCACAGAACAGAAGAAATTTTACAAGGCCTTGGCTTTTCAAATACTGAATTAAACAAGCCCTATAAAAATTTCAGCGGGGGTTGGAGAATGCGGGTACTTCTAGCCAAGATGATATTGCAACACCCGGATGTTTTATTGCTGGATGAACCTACCAACCATCTTGATATGCCTAGTATTGAATGGCTGGAAAAATATCTTTCTCATTATTCAGGAGCCGTAGTAATAGTATCTCACGATCGATTTTTTCTGGACAGAATGACCAATAAAATTGTAGAACTGTATCAGCAGCAACTTCATTTTTATACCGGCAACTATTCTTATTACGAAAAGGAAAAAGAAATAAGAATTGACATGCAAAAGAAAGCCTACGAAAATCAACAGGATTACATCAGGCAGCAGGAAAGATTTGTTGAACGATTCAAAGCCAAAGCCAGTAAAGCTGCTCAGGCACAAAGTATTGTAAAAAGACTGGATAAACTGGAAAGAATAGAGGATGTAGAAATTGAAAGACCCAATATGCGTATCAATTTTGCCGTGGAAAAACAACCGGGGAAAATCATTTGCACCTTAAAAAATATCACGAAAAAATTCAAGGAAATTGAAATTGTAAGCAACACAGGTGCTGAAATTGACCGTGGAGATAAAATTGCTTTGATTGGTGCCAATGGAAAAGGAAAATCAACTTTGCTGAGAATCATTGCAGGCACAGAACCATTTGAAGGTGAAAGAGAATGGGGCTACAATGTAATGGAATCTTTTTATGCACAGCATCAATTGGAAGCTTTGAATATGAACAATGATATTCTGGAAGAATTGAAAGATGCAAGAAGCGGAAAAAATGACCTGGAATTAAGAAGTTTGTTGGGAGCTTTTTTATTCAGTGGAGATACTGTAGAGAAAAAAATTAAAGTATTAAGCGGAGGTGAAAAAGCCAGAGTAGCACTTGCAAAAACCATTGCCAGCAAAGCCAATTTTCTGATGCTTGATGAGCCTACCAATCACCTGGACATTCATTCCGTTGATTTATTGGTTGAAGCACTTAACAAATACGAAGGAAGCTTGATTTTAGTGAGTCACGACAGGTATTTCATCAGCAGGATCGCCAACAAAATATGGGAAATCGATGACCATAAAATAAGAGAATTCAAAGGAAGCTATGCTGAATGGGAAGACTGGAAGGAAAGAAAAGAAAAAACAGAAGCTGCCACAAGAAAAATTGATCTCAATTCTGTTAAGAATGAAAAAACGGAACCGGTTATTGAAAAAAAAATTCAGAACAATCCCTCCAATGATCAAAAAAAAGAACTTCAGAAAACAAAAAACAGATTTAAGCAAATAGAGGAAAAACTGCTTAAGTTAAACATAGAAAAAACAAAACTTGAAAATAGCCTCTCGGACCCCGAAATTTATGGAAATAAAGATAAATTCTTACAGGCTGAGAGGGAATACAACATAGCCCTTCAGGCACTTGCAGATGCTAATAAGGAATATGAAACAGTTTTTGAACAACTCATGGAACTTGAAAAATGAAGTTGAGTTGGAAATGGTTTATTTTTGAACATTTCTCAGTTCCAGCATATTCATTGCATTGGTTTTAAAATTTTTTATACCTGGTTGTACAAACCTTAAAACCATGTCATACCATAGAGGAACAATAGGTGCATCATCTACTATAAGTCGATCCATACTTTGATATAAGCGATATCTTATCGAATCATCCAAAATTTTGAATGAGGCTTCGAATAATGAATCAAATGTCGGGTTACTGTACCTTGTGTAATTGGGTGGTGCGGGATTTTTACTGTAAAACACACTCAAATAATTAGAGGCATCCGGATAATCGGCAATCCAACTTCCCCTAAAAAACAATACTTGTGATTTTGACATTTGTTCGAGTAAAAGACTTTTTTGGACAGATTCCACCACTGCAGGTATACCAACCTGATTCAGTTCATTTACAATGAAAGTACCCATAGAAATGTAATTGGGCACAGTGAATAATTTTAAAACAGGCATAGGATGTAAATCATCAAATCCAACCTCACTCAAAAGTTGCTTTGATTTTTCCGGATTGAATTCATATCCCCTGACATTAACTTCATCAAAAGAAGGCATACCTGCAGGAATAAAACCATTTGAAGCAGCTACTCCAATGGAATTTCTCAGATAAAGCAACAATTTTTTTCTGTCAATTGCATAATTGACTGCCTGTCGTATTTTTTTGTATTTTAAAGGTGAATTTTTTAACAATGGATTTGAAGTATCAAACATAAAACCAAGGTACTCCGTATTTAAATAAGGATACTTTTGCAATACTAATTTTCCCCTCCATTCTACTTTTAAATCACCCTTCTTAGTAAGCAATTCATCTTTAAAAGAAGGTTCAATGTCATTGATAAAATCCAGGTGATACTGCCTGAATTCGAGAAATTCACTAGCCTTGCTATCGATAAAACTGATTTTAATTCCATCCAGGTAAGGCAAACGATTCCCCTTTGCATCTTTTTCAAAATAATGGTTGTTTTTTTTAAACACAAGAGCCTGCCCTTCTTCCCAGGCAACAAATGCAAAAGGACCGGTACCAACAGGATGTCTCCTGAATTCAG
>CAZCOL010000047.1:0-15051 GCA_964500545.1 uncultured Ferruginibacter sp.
TCAAGCCGTGGTAGCTCAGGGGTAGAGCACTTCCTTGGTAGGGAAGGGGTCGTGAGTTCGATTCTCACCTATGGCTCTGCTTTTTGAATGGAAATATTTTTTTTAATATAATGATTTGCATATTGAATTATGTAAATTTGAAAAATTTCAAAACAACAATTAAAATTTAAACAATGGCAAAAGAATCATTCAAGAGGGATAAACCCCATCTTAACGTTGGTACCATCGGTCACGTGGATCATGGAAAAACGACACTTACAGCCGCTATAACCGATGTTTTGTCAAAAAAAGGTTTAGCGGAGAAAAAAAATTACGATGACATCGATGGTGCTCCCGAAGAAAAAGAAAGAGGTATCACTATCAATACTGCTCACGTAGAGTACGCTACTGCTACCCGTCACTACGCACACGTGGATTGTCCGGGTCACGCGGATTATGTAAAAAATATGATCACTGGTGCTGCTCAGATGGATGGTGCTATTCTAGTGGTGGCTGCTACTGATGGTCCTATGCCTCAAACCAAAGAGCATATCCTTCTTGCCCGTCAGGTAGGTGTACCTCAAATCGTGGTTTTCATGAATAAGGTTGATCTGGTTGACGATCCAGAATTGTTGGAATTGGTTGAAATGGAAATTCGTGAATTATTGACATCTTACGGATTTGACGGAGACAACACTCCAATCATCCAAGGTTCTGCTACAGGAGCACTTGCTGGTGAAGACAAATGGGTAGCTAAAATTGATGAATTGATGGCTGCAGTTGACAGTTACATTCCATTGCCTCCAAGATTGGTTGATTTGCCTTTCTTGATGAGTGTTGAGGACGTATTCTCAATTACTGGTCGTGGAACAGTTGCTACTGGTCGTATCGAAAGAGGTCGTATCAAAGTTGGAGAAGCAATTGAAATTGTAGGTCTTCAGGAAAAACCACTTTCATCTACTGTAACCGGTGTTGAAATGTTTAAGAAATTATTGGACGAAGGAGAAGCTGGTGATAACGCTGGATTGTTGTTGCGTGGTATTGAAAAGACTCAAATCCGTCGTGGAATGGTTCTTTGCAAGCCAGGTTCTATCACTCCTCACACTCAATTCAAAGGAGAAGTTTACGTATTGAGTAAAGAAGAAGGCGGACGTCACACTCCATTCTTTAATAAATATCGTCCTCAGTTCTATTTCCGTACCACTGACGTTACCGGAGAAGTTGCTTTAAATCCGGGAACTGAAATGGTAATGCCTGGAGATAATACCAACCTGAATGTTACACTTATCCAACCAATCGCAATGGAAAAAGGTTTGAAGTTTGCGATTCGTGAAGGAGGTCGTACCGTAGGTGCAGGTCAGGTTACTGAAATAGTAAAATAAGTTTTTTGCATCGTCAAAAATCTTATTCTAAAAGATAAAACATATCTTTGCAATAATTAACTAAAAGCTGTCCTGAGCATATCGGGATAGCTTTTAGCTTTCTACGGGCATGGTGCAACGGTAGCATACGGGTCTCCAAAACCTTTGATCTGGGTTCGAATCCTAGTGCCCGTGCTGAAATTTAATTGATTCGTGAAAAGTTTGCATGATTGCTAAACCTCGGGTCTATTGATTTTTTAACACTGAATAAAAAAATATTAAACAGATGAATAAGCTTACGGTTTTTTTAAAAGAGTCCTATCAGGAATTGACTGAAAGAGTGAGCTGGCCTAAATGGGAGCAGCTGCAACAATCAACCATGATTGTTTTGGGGGCTACACTATTCATCACAGCAATTGTAGCTTTGATGGATTTTATAGCAAGCGGATCAATGAAATTTATTTACTCTTTATTTAAATAGTTATGCAAGAAACAATTATTGCTGGAAATACCGAAAAACCTGCAAAAGAGTCAAAATGGTATGTATTAAGGGTAGTAAGCGGTAAAGAACGCAAAGTGAAGGAATACCTGGATAAAGATATTATTCGTAACGGATGGGATAAAGTAATCAAACAGGTTTTTCTTCCAGTTGAAAAAGTGTACAAAGTGCTCAATGGAAAGAAAGTCATGCGCGAGAGGAATTTCTATCCCGGTTATATAATGATTGAAGTGGCAGACAACAAACTCAGTGATGATATTATCCAGCATGTAAGCAATGTCAGCAATGTAATGCATTTTCTTACAGACGGAAAAGGTTCAAAGGGTAACATCATTTGTCTCAGAAAAGCTGAGGTTAACAAAATGCTTGGTAAAATGGATGAAATGAGTGATGTGGGCGGAGTGACCATGATTGAACCATTTATCGTCGGAGAAACAATAAAAATTACCGACGGTCCTTTCAATGACTTTAACGGCGTCATAGAGGAAGTCAGCGATGAAAAAAAGAAATTAAGGGTTCAGGTGAAGATTTTTGGCAGAGCCACACCGGTAGAATTAAGTTATATGCAAGTGGAAAAAATTGCCTAAAAACAAGCTCATCAAACATATTTCAATCGCCTCAATTTATTTTGAGGCGATTTTTTTTGAATAATTGAAACATTCTCCATAAATTTGCCGCCCCAATTAGTTCTTTATTAGGATTTATCCGTTTTATACGGATCTGGGAGTTTTGGTAATTATCAAAACGTTATCACCAAAAAAACAAAAAAAATGGCAAAAGAAATCACCGGCTTTGTTAAGCTCCAGTGCAAAGGAGGACAAGCCAACCCCGCGCCTCCGATTGGTCCGGCGCTAGGTTCCAAGGGTATCAACATCATGGAATTTTGCAAACAATTCAATGCAAGAACCCAGGATAAACCCGGAAAAGTTTTACCTGTGCTCATCACAGTGTATGCAGACAAATCATTCGATTTTATTATCAAAACTCCCCCTGCGGCTGTTCAGTTGATGGATGCAGCCAAAATAAGCAGTGGAAGTAAAGAACCTAACCGTGTTAAAGTAGGCAAAGTAACCTGGGCTCAGATTGAAGAAATAGCTAAGGATAAAATGCCTGACTTGAATGCTTTTACCCTAAACAGTGCCATGAGCATGGTGGCAGGTACAGCACGCAGTATGGGTTTAACAGTGGAAGGTAAAGCTCCTTGGGATAATAATTAATCGTCAACCTGTTTTGGTTTTCCAAAGCAATAAATTTTTTTAAAAATGATTACTAAAAAAAGAAAAATAGCAAACGCTAAGGTTGACGCCAACAAAGCTTATACGCTTCAGGAGGCCTCAGCTCTGGTAAAACAAGTTAATACAACAAAATTTGACAGCTCTGTTGATCTGCACGTCCGTTTGGGTGTTGATCCTAAAAAAGCGGATCAGGCAATTCGCGGAACTGTTTCTCTACCTCATGGAACCGGTAAAACAAAAAAAGTACTGGTACTTTGTACACCCGATAAAGAATCTGAAGCTACATCAGCCGGAGCTGATTTTGTTGGCTTAGATGAATACATCGCTAAAATTGAAAGTGGTTGGACTGATATCGATGTAATCGTTGCAACTCCTTCTGTGATGCCTAAAATTGGTAAATTGGGTAAAGTGTTAGGACCTCGTAACCTGATGCCCAATCCTAAAACAGGTACCGTTACCAATGATGTGGCAGCTGCAGTTAATGATTTGAAAGGTGGTAAAATTGCATTCAAAGTTGATAAAGTTGGTATTATTCATGCATCCATCGGCCGTGTGAGTTTTTCACCTGAAAAGATTGCTGAAAATTCACAGGAATTTATCAATGCCATCATAAAATTAAAACCTGCCAGTTCAAAAGGAACTTATCTGAAAGGCGTTAGTATGGCCAGTTCAATGAGTCCCGGAATAACTGTTGATACTAAATCTGTTCAAAATTAAATCTCAATCGCCCGGGTGAACAACCCAGGAAAAAATATTTGTTATGACAAAGCAAGAGAAAAATGAAGTGATTGAATTGCTGAAAGGCAAATTCTCACAATACAACAATTTCTACATTACAGATACCGAAAGTTTAACGGTAGAGCAAGTTGGTAAACTACGTGGAGTATGTTTCAGCAAGCAGGTAGAAATGAAAGTGGCTAAAAACACTTTAATCAAAAAAGCATTGGAAGGAATCGATGCAGAAAAGTATGCTGGGGTTTATGATTCTTTACACAAAGTAACTGCTTTGATGTTTAGTGAAAATCCCAAAGATCCTGCTGTTATCATAAGCAGTTTCCGTAAAGAAAACAACAATGAAAGACCTGTATTGAAAGCGGCTTTCATCAATGGAGATGTTTTTGTAGGTGACAACCAATTAAAGGCACTCACACAAATTAAAACCAAGAACGAGCTTATCGGGGAAATCATCGGATTGCTTCAATCACCAATTCAAAGAGTATTGGGTGCATTGGAAAATAAAGATAATGCCAAGAAAGCCGATCCTGCTCCGGTGGTTGAAGCTGCTGCACCAGTTGCTGAAGCTCCTGCTGCTGAAGTCGCACCTGAAGCACCCGTTGCGGATACTGCTTCTGAGGCGCCCAATGCTGAAGCATAATTTCAATAAAATAAACCTGGCCGGATGGTAACAAAAAGGCAATAAACAATTTTTTTAATCTCCGCCGGAGTATAAAACAATGAAGGCGGTAAAAATTCAAACAAAATGGCAGACGTAAAATCATTGGCTGAAAGCCTGGTGGGCTTAACAGTAAAAGAAGTTCAGGAATTAGCAGAATTCTTAAAAACAGAGTATGGCATTGAACCAGCTGCAGCTGCAGTTGTGGTAAGTGCAGGTGGCGACGGCGGAGCTGCCGCTGCTGAAGAAAAAACATCATTCAATGTGATTTTGAAGAATGGTGGAGCTAACAAATTAGCAGTTGTTAAAATTGTAAAAGATTTGACAGGATTGGGTCTTAAAGAAGCTAAAGACTTAGTGGATGGAGCTCCAAAACCGGTTAAAGAAGGTTGCGACAAAGCGACTGCAGAAGATTTAAAAGCTAAATTGACTGAAGCAGGTGCTGAAGTAGAAATCGCTTAATATTTCTTACAACATTCATCAAAAACCCTTTCCGATAAAAGAAAGGGTTTTTTAATGTGCCTTATTACTTGTTTTATAATATTAGTTAATGCAACACCCCAAAAAGTATACATTAAAAATTTATAAATATCTGGCTAATACTGTTAATGGATCTTGTTGAATATAAAAGTATGAAACGCGAATATGACCTTCAATTTTGACGGTCATCGTGTCATTTTTCAATTATTTATCAAAAATCTTACCAAAAAGCTAAATTTTTAAAAATAATACATAAAATTTGACGATACTTTCTTACCTTTGCCGTCCTTTAATTTGGGAAGGGTATGTTATACCTGTTTCTAAGCATTAAAGACCCACACTAAACGTTTTAATTTAAATATGTCTGCAACTAAAACAAATGCTGCTAAACGTATCAATTTCGGAAAAGTTGAACTTATAGCAGAGCAACCTGATTTGCTGGGAATCCAGATTCAATCCTTCAAAGATTTTTTTCAGTTAGAAACAACCCCTGATAAACGTAATGTTGAAGGGCTTTTCCGTGTTTTTAAAGAAAATTTTCCCATCACTGACACACGAAATATTTTCGTGCTGGAATTTCTAGATTACTTCGTAGATCCTCCACGATATACCATCGAAGAATGTATCGAAAGAGGTTTGACTTATGCAGTACCTCTTAAAGCCAAGCTTCGTCTGAGTTGCAATGATGAGGAACATGTGGACTTTCAAACTATTGTTCAGGATGTGTTTTTGGGAAACATTCCTTACATGACTCCGCGCGGAACCTTTGTAATTAATGGTGCTGAAAGGGTGGTAGTAAGTCAGTTGCATCGTTCTCCTGGAGTTTTCTTCGGACAATCTGTTCATCCAAACGGAACTAAAATATATTCTGCAAGGGTTATTCCTTTTAAAGGCGCATGGATGGAATTTGCAACTGATATCAACAATGTCATGTTTGCATACATCGACCGTAAGAAAAAATTCCCTGTTACAACTTTGCTTCGTTCCATCGGTTACGAAACGGATAAAGATATTCTGGAATTGTTCGGTATGGCTGATGAAGTGAAAGCCGATAAAAAAACATTGGAAAAACAAATTGGCAAAAAGCTTGCAGCACGTGTACTTCGTACATGGGTTGAAGATTTTGTTGATGAAGATACCGGAGAAGTGGTTTCTTTGGAAAGAAATGAAATCATTCTTGAAAGAGATACGGTGCTTGATGAGAATAATATCAAACTCATCATTGAAATGCAAGCCAAAAGTGTCTTCATTCAAAAAGAAGAAGTCAGCGGTGATTATGCTATCATTTACAACACCCTGAATAAAGATACATCAAACAGTGAACTGGAAGCTGTTCAGCACATCTACAAGCAATTACGCGGTGCTGATGCTCCAGATGATGAAACTGCAAGAGGTATCATAGATAAATTGTTCTTTAGTGATAAGCGTTATGATTTGGGTGAGGTTGGTCGTTATAAAATCAATCGTCGTCTCGGATTAAATTATCCTTTGGATAAAAAAGTGCTGACAAAAGAAGACATCATTTCAATCATCAAATACCTGGTTTTGCTTACCAATGGCAAAAGCGAGGTAGATGACATCGATCATTTGAGCAACAGAAGGGTAAGAACTGTGGGTGAGCAATTGTATGCTCAATTCGGTGTTGGTTTGGCACGTATGGCTAGAACCATTCGTGAAAGAATGAACGTTAGGGACAATGAAGTATTTACCCCAATAGATTTGATCAATGCAAGAACATTGTCTTCTGTGATCAATTCTTTCTTTGGTACATCTCAGTTGTCTCAGTTTCTTGATCAGACCAATCCGTTAAGTGAAATTACGCACAAGCGTCGTATTTCTGCACTTGGACCCGGTGGATTGAGCAGGGAAAGAGCCGGCTTTGAAGTTCGTGACGTTCACTACTCTCATTATGGTCGTCTTTGTACTATTGAAACTCCCGAAGGTCCAAACATCGGATTGATTTCTACTTTGTGTGTTCACGCAAAAATCAACGACATGGGATTCATTGAGACCCCTTATCGTAAAGTAGACAATGGAAAAGTGGATATGAAAAAAATTACTTTCCTGAGTGCTGAAGAAGAAGATACTGCAAAAATCGCTCAGGCGAATGTTGACATTGATGCCAAAGGAAATTTTGTTGAAAATAGAATCAAATCCCGCCAAACCGGTGATTTTCCAATATTGGAAAAAGATGAAGTGGAATACATGGACGTTGCACCAAATCAAATTGTCGGATTGAGTGCTTCGTTGATTCCGTTTCTGGAGCATGACGATGCGAACCGTGCATTGATGGGATCAAACATGCAACGTCAGGCAGTTCCTTTGATCAAGCCTGAAGTGCCTATTGTTGGTACAGGTCTTGAAGCAAAAGCAGCGCGTGATGCAAGAATTCAGATTCACGCAGAAGGAGACGGAATGGTAGAATTTGTGGATGCCAATGAAATCCATGTTCGTTACAAACGTTCTGAAACCCAGCAGCTGGTGAGTTTTGAGGATGATTTGAAAGTTTATAAACTGACTAAATTCGTCAGAACAAACCAGGAAACATGCATCAATCTTCGCCCAGCTGTGGTAAAAGGTCAAAAAGTTTCTGATGGAGATTTTCTTACTGAAGGATATGCTACAAGAGGCGGAGAGATTGCTTTGGGAAGAAATCTGAAAGTAGCTTTCATGCCTTGGAAAGGCTACAACTTCGAAGATGCGATTGTGATCAACGAAAAAGTTGTTAAAGAAGATTTGTTTACTTCTATACATATCAGTGAGTTTGAAACTGAAGTGCGCGATACCAAATTAGGTGAAGAGGAATTGACTCCCGATATTCCTAATGTAAGTGAGGAAGCAACAAAAGATCTTGATCAAAATGGTATCATCAGAATTGGTGCATCCATCAAAGAAGGAGACATCATTATCGGAAAAATAACACCTAAGGGTGAAAGTGATCCAACCCCCGAAGAGAAATTGCTTCGTGCAATCTTTGGTGATAAGGCCGGAGATGCAAAGGATGCATCCTTAAAAGCCCCAAGCGGAACTGAAGGTGTGGTAATTGATAAAAAATTGTTCCAGCGTGCAAAGAAAGACAAAAATTCAAAAGTCAGAGAGAAAGCGCAATTGGATAAAATAGAAAAAACACACGAGAAAAACGAAGCTGACCTCCTTGAGTTGTTGTGCAACAAATTGCAGACCCTATTGAAAGACAAAACCAGCCAGGGTGTGAGCAACACATTTGGTGAAGTGTTGATTGGAAAAGGGACTAAATTCAATGCTAAGAACATTTCAGGTATCGACTTCCAAAATGTAAATCCTCTTGGATGGAGCGGTGATGCGAAAACAGATGATCTCATCAATACATTGCTTCACAACTACAGTATCAAATACAATGAAGAGCTGGGAAGATACAAGAGAGAAAAATTCAACATTTCTATAGGAGATGAATTGCCTGCAGGTGTATTGAAACTTGCAAAAGTTTACATCGCTGTTAAACGTAAGTTGAAAGTGGGTGATAAAATGGCGGGTCGTCACGGTAACAAAGGTATTGTTGCCAAAATTGTTCGTCAGGAAGATATGCCTTTCCTTGAAGATGGAACTCCGGTAGATATCGTGCTTAATCCGCTTGGTGTACCTAGTCGTATGAACCTTGGTCAGATTTATGAAACTGCATTAGGATGGGCAGGAGAAAAATTAGGTGTTCGTTTTGCAACGCCGATTTTTGATGGCGCATCAGTAGATGAAATCGCTGAGCAAATTGAAAATGCAGGGTTACCAAAGTTTGGTCATACCTATTTGTTTGATGGTGAAACTGGAGATCGCTTCGATCAAAAAGCTACGGTTGGTATCATCTACATGATCAAATTGCATCACATGGTGGATGATAAAATGCATGCTCGTTCAATTGGACCATACAGCTTGATTACTCAACAACCATTGGGTGGTAAGGCTCAGTTTGGTGGTCAGCGTTTTGGTGAGATGGAAGTATGGGCTCTGGAAGCTTATGGTGCATCCAATATTCTGCAGGAATTGCTCACGCTTAAATCCGATGATATCATTGGAAGAGCTAAAACTTACGAGGCAATTGTTAAAGGAGAAAATATTCCAAGAGCAGGTATTCCTGAATCATTCAATGTATTGGTTCATGAATTAAGAGGATTGGGCCTTGATTTGAAATTTGATTAATCAAAGTCGTTCTCAAGTTTTTAAACGGAATTTTAGTTTTATAAATAACATTTATTCATACATAATATGGCATTCAAAAAAGAAAATCGCCCAAAAGCAACCTTTTCTAACATTACCATCGGTCTTGCTTCTCCCGACAGTATTCTTGAGAGAAGTTATGGTGAAGTCATCAAGCCCGAAACCATCAACTACCGTACCTACAAACCTGAAAGAGATGGTTTGTTTTGCGAAAGAATTTTTGGACCGGTAAAAGATTATGAGTGTGCTTGCGGAAAGTACAAGCGTATTCGTTACAAAGGAATTGTGTGTGACCGTTGTGGTGTTGAAGTTACTGAGAAAAAAGTACGTCGTGAAAGAATGGGTCATATCAAACTGGTGGTTCCTGTAGTTCATATCTGGTATTTCAAATCACTGCCCAATAAAATCGGTTATCTTTTAGGGATGAGTTCCAAGAAATTGGAAACCATCATTTATTATGAAAGGTTTGTGGTTATTCAGCCAGGAATAAGGGCTGAGAAGGGTCAGTCTTATGCAGATTTGCTGACTGAAGAAGAGTACTTGGATATTCTGGATGAAATGCCTAAGGATAATCAAATGCTTCCTGATGAAGATCCAAACAAATTCATTGCAAAAATGGGTGCTGAAGCTGTTCATGCGCTGTTAGAGCGTTTGGATTTGGATCAGCTAAGTTTTGATTTGAGAAATGCGGCTGCAACTGAAACATCTCAACAACGTAAAGCAGATGCTTTGAAACGTTTGAGTGTTGTGGAAAGTTTCCGCGAAGCAAATACAAGAATTTTGAATCGCCCCGAATGGATGGTGATGCAATACATTCCTGTTATACCGCCTGAATTGAGACCATTGGTACCATTGGATGGCGGACGATTTGCATCTTCTGATTTAAATGATTTATATCGTCGTGTAATCATTCGCAACAACCGTTTGAAGCGTTTGTTAGAAATCAAAGCCCCTGAAGTAATCTTACGCAATGAAAAACGTATGTTACAGGAATCGATTGATTCACTGTTTGACAATAGCCGTAAATCCAATGCAGTTAAAGCTGAAGGTGGAAGAGCATTGAAATCTTTGAGTGATGTGTTGAAAGGTAAGCAAGGACGTTTCCGTCAAAATTTACTTGGAAAACGTGTGGACTATTCGGGTCGTTCTGTAATCGTTGTAGGTCCTGAAATGAAAATGCACGAATGCGGTTTGCCAAAGGACATGGCTGCTGAATTATTCAAGCCGTTTATCATTCGTAAACTTATTGAAAGAGGAATTGTAAAGACAGTGAAGAGTGCTCGTAAGTTAGTGGATAAGAAAGAAGCTATTATTTGGGATATACTGGAGAATATTTTGAAAGGTCATCCCGTAATGCTTAACAGGGCCCCAACCCTGCACAGATTGTCTATTCAGGCGTTTCAGCCAAAATTGATTGAAGGTAAAGCCATACATTTACATCCATTGGTAACGGCAGCGTTCAACGCGGATTTCGATGGAGATCAGATGGCTGTTCACGTACCGTTGAGTAATGCCGCCATTCTGGAAGCTCAATTATTAATGCTTTCTTCTCATAATATTCTCAACCCTCAAAATGGTACGCCAATTACGCTTCCTTCTCAGGACATGGTGCTTGGACTTTACTACATTACCAAAGGAAAAAAGACTATGGGTAATGATGTGGTAAAAGGAGAAGGGAAGGCTTTCTATTCCGCTGATGAAGTAATGATCGCTTACAATGAAAAGCAAATAGATCTTCATGCCAATATAAAAGTAAAAGCCAATGTTCGTAATGCGGACGGAACGCTCACCAACAAATTAATTGAAACTACTGTGGGTCGAGTTATTTTCAACCAGCATGTTCCAAAGGAAGTTGGATTTGTAAATGCGTTGCTTACCAAAAAGAATTTGAGGGAAATCATCGGGGATATTATCAAATGGACAAGCGTTCCCATTACGGCTAAATTTCTGGATGACATCAAAACACTTGGTTTCCGTATGGCATTCCGTGGAGGTTTGTCCTTCAACATCAACGATTTGATCATTCCGGCTGTAAAAGAGGAATTGGTTCAGAATGCACAGGAAGAAGTATCAGAAGTGTGGGACAGCTATAATATGGGATTGATCACCAACAATGAAAGATACAATCAGATAATCGATATCTGGAGTCGTGTAGATACCAAAGTAACGGAAACGCTTATACGCGAATTGGCAACCGATAAACAAGGATTCAATTCTGTTTACATGATGTTGGATTCAGGCGCGCGTGGTAGCAAACAACAGATCAAGCAGTTGGCAGGGTTGAGAGGACTGATGGCCAAGCCGAGAAAATCAGGGTCTTCTGGAAGTGAGATTATTGAAAATCCGATTCTTGCGAATTTCAAAGATGGGTTGAGTGTATTGGAATATTTCATCTCTACACACGGTGCCCGTAAAGGTCTTGCTGATACAGCTCTTAAAACTGCAGATGCGGGTTATCTGACTCGTAGGCTGGTGGACGTTGCTCAGGATGTAGTTATTAATGATGAAGATTGTGGAACATTGCGCGGGATTGCAACGTCAGCATTAAAAGATAATGAGGATATCATTGAACCATTAAGTGACAGAATCGAAGGACGAACTGCATTGTATGATGTTGTTCATCCATTGACAGATGAAATTCTGGTAAATGCAGGTGAAGAAATCAGTAACGACCTTGCTAAGAAAATTGAAGATACCGGAATTGAAACCGTAGAAATCAGATCAGTACTTACTTGCGAAAGTAAGCGCGGTGTTTGTGTTAAATGTTATGGAAGAAATCTAGCATCCGGTGCGTTGGCTCAGCGTGGTGATGCTGTTGGTATCATCGCTGCTCAGTCTATCGGTGAACCCGGTACGCAGCTGACACTGCGTACTTTCCACGTGGGTGGTGTGGCTGGGTCTGCGTCTGTAGAATCTTCTTTGCTTGCTAAGTTTGATGGTACCTTGCAATTCGATGGTCTTCGAACTGTAAGCACCGAAAACAATGAAGGTAAAAAAGTATCGGTGGTAATTGGTCGTACAGGTGAAATCAGAAATATAGATGTAAAATCCGATCGTTTGTTGAACACGATGCACATTCCATATGGAGCCGTGCTGAGTGTTAAAGATGGTCAGAAAGTTGCCAAAGGTGATGTGATCTGTACTTGGGATCCATTCAACAATGTTATTGTAGCTGAAGGAAACGGTAAGATCAAATTTGAAGCATTGTTGGAAGGTATTACTTATCGCGATGAGGCTGATGAACAAACAGGTCACAGAGAAAAAGTGGTAATTGAAACCAAAGACAAAACAAAATTACCTGCGATTCTTGTGGAAGGCAAAGACAAAAAAACATACAACTTGCCTGTAGGATCTCATATTGTTGTGGAAGAAGGCGACGAAGTGAAAAGCGGACAAGTGCTGGTAAAAATTCCAAGGATTTTGAGTAAGTTGAAAGATATCACCGGAGGTCTCCCTCGTGTAACTGAATTGTTTGAAGCAAGAAATCCAAGCAACCCCGCTGTGGTTTGTGAAATAGACGGTGTAGTTACTTTTGGGAACATCAAGCGTGGTAACAGAGAAATAAGCGTTGAGGCAAAAGATGGTGTCATCCGTAAGTACCTTGTTCCATTGAGCCGACAAATTCTGGTTCAGGACGGGGACTTCGTAAAAGCCGGTGCTGCATTGAGTGACGGACAAATATCTCCAGCAGATATTCTTTCAATCAGAGGTCCATTTGCAGTTCAGGAATATGTGGTGAATGAAATTCAGGAAGTGTATCGTTTGCAAGGTGTGAAAATCAATGACAAACATATTGAAGTGATTGTTCGTCAAATGATGCGTAAAGTAACTATTGAAGATGCCGGGGATACAAAATTCCTTGAGGGAGATACAGAAGATAAAATGGACTTTAACTTAGAGAATGATTTGATTTTTGACAAGAAAGTTGTAACAGAATCAGGCGAAAGCACCAAGCTAAAATCCGGTCAGATTGTAACATTGAGAGATATCAGAGAAGAAAACTCTATTTTAAGAAGATCGGACAAAAAACTGGTGGAATATCGTGATGCTCGTCCAGCAACTTCTTCTCCATTGTTATTGGGAATTACAAAAGCTTCCCTTGGAACGCACAGTTGGATTTCTGCTGCATCATTCCAGGAAACTACAAAAGTATTGAGCTCTGCAGCTATTCTTGGTAAGAAAGATGAAATGCTCGGACTTAAAGAAAATGTAATTACCGGACATCATATTCCTGCTGGAACTGGTTTGCGTGATTTTGAAAATATGATTGTGGGCAGTAAGGAAGAGTATGAGTTGCTGATGACAACCAAACAAGTGATGAGTTTTGACGAAGAGGAGTAAATTCATTTTAAATCAATTTTATACAGAGCACCGAAATCCGGTGCTCTTTTTTTATCGTTAATTTCTCACAAAATCCTGCAATTATTAATTGTTCAATGAGCCTTTGTATTTATCTTGCCGTCACAAATAATTGTTATGAAAAATTTATCTCTTTTGCTGAATATTATATTAATTATTGCTGTGGGGATATTGTATTATCTTCATTTTTCAGAAAAGAAAACGGATCAGATAAAGTTCAAGCCTCCTGTATCATTCAATGCAAGCGGAGCACATCCTTTGATTGCTTATGTGGACCTTGATTCCTTGAATGAAAAAATCACCTATATTAAAAACAACAGAAAATCACTGGAGGCTGAGCAAATATCGATCGAAACGGAGTGGGAAAATGGGTATCGTAATTTGGAGGCTCAAAAAAATAATTTTCTAAAAAAAGGAGAATCCATCACTCAGCAGCAGGCTGAAGGATTTCAGGCTTACCTCTCTGAACAGCAACAATCTATCGATGCCAAAAAGCAATCCCTTTCTCAGAAACTGAATGAAAAGAGTTATAAGTTTATGGAAGGTATCCAAAAGGAATTAAAGGAGTTTTTGGAAAGTTATAATGAAAGCAAAGCTTTTACTTATATTTTCACAACAGGAAGCGGTCTTGATTACATGGTTTACAAAGATTCATCCCTGAATATTACCCAGGATGTAATAGCCGGAATGAACGAAAAGTTGAATGCAAAACACAAATAAATATCCAAAAGATATGCTATCTTCAATCCCGTTATCATTGTAATGGGATTTTTTATTTACAAAAATTAAATTTTCAATGGAAGAAAGGTCCAAAACATTTAAGCAAACACTGGGTTTGCTGGATTCAACCATGATTGTGGCCGGCTCGATGATAGGTTCAGGAATTTTTATAGTTAGTGCAGATATGCTTAAAGATCTGGGTAGTGCGGGTTGGTTGTTGATGGCATGGTTGATTACTGGAGTAATGACATTGATTGCAGCACTTAGTTATGGTGAATTAAGTGCAATGTTTCCCAAAGCCGGAGGTCAGTATGTTTATTTAAAGGAAGCTTACAACCCTTTGCTGGGATTTTTGTACGGTTGGAGTTTTTTTTCAGTGATTCAAACAGGAACAATTGCAGCCGTAGCAGTGGGATTCGCAAAATTTGCCGGCTATTTTTTTCCATTATTGGCTTGGGAGGATAAAAATGCATTTTCATTCGGTGGTTTGACCATTCGTTATGCTCAAATTGTTGCAATTGTGCTGATAGTAATGCTGACATATATCAATACAAAGGGAGTGAAAACAGGAAAAATAATTCAGACTTTTTTTACATCTACAAAATTGATTTCTCTTTTTGCACTGATTATAGCAGGTTTTCTTGCATTTAATTGGGAAATATGGAATGCCAACTGGAGTGATGCCTGGACTTTGCAGCATTTGAAAAAAAATACAGATGGTTCATTCAACTATGAAAATCTTTTTGGTGGAATTGCATTAGGAGCTTTTGCCAGCGCTATGGTAGGAAGTATTTTCAGCAGTGATGCTTGGAATAATGTAACATTTATCGCAGGTGA
>CAZCOL010000048.1:0-15009 GCA_964500545.1 uncultured Ferruginibacter sp.
CTTGATCAAGATGAAAAAACAGACTGGCAACTTGTTGCAGTAATAAGAGCCCTGATGAATGATGTCAGTATCATTACCGGTGGGCCGGGGACTGGTAAAACCACTACGCTTGCTAAGTTTCTGCTGATACTATTTTCTATTTATCCCGAAGCTCGGGTTGCACTGGCAGCACCAACCGGAAAAGCATCTATGAGAATGATGGATTCTTTGAAAGAAAAGTCTGCCGATTTTCCTGATGAAATTCGAAGGATGATTCATGAACTCCAGCATTTTACATTACATCGATTACTCGGATTTCAATCCCATTCAATTTATTTTAAACACCATTCTGAAAATCCGCTTCCTTATGACTGGATAATTATAGATGAGGCATCCATGATTGATTTACCCTTATTTGCCAAATTGCTTAATGCATGCAAATCTTCCACCAGATTGCTGTTTCTCGGGGATAAGGATCAGTTGGCTTCGGTGGAAGCAGGTAGTTTGCTTGGGGATCTTTGCTCAGCTGCAGGAAATCTGAACCAATTTTCCAAGCAGGAAAATGAATGGCTTAACAAATTTATTTCTTCTTCGGAAAGAATGATTCCTTTGTCATCGTTTGATGAAAATTCGTTGCCTCTTTCAAATTGTATAACCGCTTTACGTTTCAGTCATCGGTTTTCTGAAAGAGGAAATATCGGACAATTAAGTTTATCCATCATAAGGGGACAAGCGGAAAATGCACTGGAATTGTTACAAAATGCAACTGATGATATTTCTATTTGTGAACTAAAAAATCATACCGAGATTATAAGTTTTGTCAGCAATTATATCGCTTATCTAGAGGAGAATAATGTGGAGGAAGCGCTCAAAAAAATAAATAGTATTCGTATATTGGTCACTGTTAGAGAAGGCGAACGGGGGCTTTATATGGTTAATAAAAAAATTGAAAAAATTCTGCAATCCCTTAGGCCTCAACTCATTCACCCTAATTCCACTTTTTATCATAATAGGCCCGTAATGGTTACCAAAAATAATTACGATCTTAATCTTTTTAATGGTGACATTGGAATTGTCAGAAAAGATTCAGTTACGCAAAAGCTGAAAGTTTATTTTGAGGCAACGGAAAAAGGAAAGCCTTTGCGTGTTTTTACCCCTGCCTCCTTAAATGATTGTGAAACAGTTTTTGCGATGACCATTCATAAAAGTCAGGGTTCAGAATTTGAAAAGGTAATGGTTGTGTTACCTGATCAGGCAGACAATCCTATTTTGACACGTGAGCTTTTATACACCGCTGTTACACGTGCTAAAAAAAGTGTAGTAATTCTGGGTACTGAAGACGTATTTAAAGCCGGGATCAATCGTCAGGTTGTTCGTTTGTCGGGATTACATAAGAGATTAACAAAATAAATTTGTAAAAAATAATTATGGCTATTCAACTTCGTGTAGCACCATCGCTGGATGTTTTGTCTAAAGAGATTATTCGTGATTTGAAAAACGAAAACACAGGAGTTTTTGAAAAGCAATGGATTGTTACACAAACGGATGGAATCAATAACTGGTTGAGTCATCAGTTGGCATTGAACGCAGGCGTTGCTGCAAATCTTGAATTTAAAAAGGTCAATGACATTGTTAATGTCATTTATCGTTGGGTTTGTCCAAATACAACCACTTTGATTGATAAAGATCGAATTACCTGGACTGTTTTTTCTATTTTGAATGAGGCCTCATTTAAAAATAATTTTCCCGCAATTGCATTGTATTATGATGGTAGTGAGTCCCGAAGGGCTTCGCTTGCGGCCGAAATGGCTGACTTGTTTGATCAGTATCAAATTTATCGTCAGGATAAAATAATATCATGGAATAACAAACAACTTAATGAAGAGGAAGATTCCAATTGGCAGGGATTTCTGTGGAATGAATTGAAAATAAGACTGGGAAATGATTACTCTGACAGAGTAGAAGTTTCGGCCAATATTTTAAAACAATTAAAAGTAAAGGATAATCAATTGATTATTCAGCAAAAAATGCCGCGCCTTCGGTTTTTTGGGTTGGCTATTGTAACGCCCTACTATCTGGAATTGTTTCATGTATTGTCTGAATTCATTGAAATAAATTTCTTTCTTCTAAATCCTTGCCCGGATAAACTTTGGATGGATGACCTTTCGGATAAGAAATTAGCTTATTTAAGAAATCGCCCCGATTTGTTGAATTTAAAAACTGTCGGTAATGAGTTGTTGATTAACTGGGGGTCTGTTTTGCGGGAAAGTTATGAGTTGTTGCTTTCTGAGGACAATTATGTAAACAGTTACGAGGTGATTGATTCAAACATAACTTCAAATGAATCGGAAACTTTATTGGGACGAATTCAACAGGAGATTATCAATAATATTCCCAACAGCGAAAGGAAATTGATTTCAGATGAATTATTGCATGATGGATCCTTTCAGCTAATTGGATGCTATACGCCGGTAAGGGAAGTTGAAGTTCTGTATAATTACCTGATTGATTTATTTGCAAACAACTCATCGATTGCATCAAGGGAAGTTGCTGTTATGGTGACTGATATTGATGTCTATGCACCATTTATTAAAGCTGTATTCGACAATGGGCCCGTTGAATTACCTTATACTATTGCAGATGAATCCGTTTCCAGAGGGAATACTTTGTTTACCGCAATGCGCGATATTTTATCTATTGATCCTTTTACATTCAAAGCAGAAGAAGTATTGTCACTGCTTGATTCACCTTATATATCCCGAAGATTTGGCTTCAAAGACCTGGTTTCGGTCAGACAGGCAGTAAGAGAAGCAGGGATTTATTTCGGAGCAGCATTTACAAATGTTACCGATGAAATGTATGAACAAACTGAAGCATGGATGGTAAGCTGGGATTACGGATTGCAGAAGATAATGTATGGTTTATGTATGAGTGGTGAAGAAGAGTTCAGAGGATCGGAAAGACCACTGTTTCCTTTGGACACTGCGGAGGGAACAGGCATGTACGATCGTGTAAGATTATTTCATTTCATAAAGGTATTAAAGGGATTGATGAATGATAGACTTCAAAGAAAAACCCTAAAAGAGTGGTCTGATTATCTGGGTAAAATCATGAATGAAATGATACTTGAAGAAGACGAAGAGGATGATGACTTTCCAAGATTTGCAGATTTGAAAGAAAGCATCATGAAATTGGATGATGCTGCAGAAGGAGAGACAATTTCTTATCAGACTTTTTATCAGGTTTTCATCAATCGACTCGAAGAGCAGCGAAGAACAAACAAATTTGCAGGTAGAGGAATCAATTTTTGCTCTATGTTGCCCATGAGAAGTGTTCCATTCAAAGTTATCGCACTTATGGGAATGGATTTTGATAAATTCCCAAGACAAAATACACCATTGAGTTTTAGTCTGATTGGAAAAGAAAAAAGGCCCGGAGATAGAAATGTGCGTGAAAATGATAAGCATTTGTTTCTGGAAAGTATTTTAGCTGCCCGTGAAAAACTATACATCAGTTATCTTGCCAGAGATGTCAACAAAGGAACCGATCAGCCGCCCTCCACTCTTGTAGATGAATTACTGGATTACATTGCATTAAAGACAAATGATGTAGCAGGTTTTAAAAAGACATTAACCCGCATTCATCCCCTGCACCTGTTTAGTTCAAAGTATTGTGACCGCACATCCAAACTATCTTCAAATTATTTAGGTAACATTTTGGTTCAAGGTAACAATTTTTCCAAAGATCCAAGCAGGGAGGCATTTGTGTATGATTTGTCCAACACCAGTCTGGAAAATTTTGCTGTATTTTTCAGGCATCCAATCAAATATTATTTCAATAAACTATTGGGGATTTATTATTGGGATGAAGATGAGCGTTTAGCGGAAGCTGAATTATTTGAACTCAATAACCTACAAAAATGGAAAGTAAAAGACGAACTGATCAGATTGGATTCAGAACCCGACATTTATACAATACGCCAAAAAAAATCAGGTAAAATTCCATTGGCTAATATGGGAAATGTGCTGGTTCGTCAAATGGAAGAAGAAACCCGGGAATTTAAAACATTGTTGCAAACCGTTAAAGGAGGCAATCAGGAAACACATTTGGATGTAAACTATTCGGCTGCCGGCTTTACAATAATCGGAACTATTCCTGTTTATGGCAACAGTTATGTCTACTGTAATTTCTCATCCGGCTTATTGAAACATATCATGTATCCATGGATAAATTATTTAGTGGCTATTGCCCAGGAAACCTCCCCAAAATTGGATTTTATTGCATTGTTCAATGTGAAAGATGCTCCATTTCTTGTTAGTTACAGTGAAGAATTAAGAGACTTTGCACGATCGGTATTACCCCAATTCATAGAGTTGTTTAAAGAGGGTAATAATCAGATTGTATTATTCCATCCTTTAATGGCAAAGGTGTTTTATAAAAAAGAATCACCTGAATACGAAAGAGATGAATTGATTGAACTGTATGAGAAGGAATTCGAAAATGATGCTTATTCAAAAGATAATATTTTTTCAGTGGATGAATACATTAAACAGTTTATTGAGAACAATCTTTTCGATTATGAAATATTCAATGAAACCAATCTTGGTAAGTTTAAAGAAAACACACTCTTGTTAATGGGTGAATTGCAAAAAAGATTACCTCAGATGTTTCTATAAAATTGTACTCTTATAAAATATTAAAATGGAAAATACATCTCAGCATACAGTTCAGGATATTTCAGAAAAAAAGCCGCGTGAACATGATGGCTTTGATCCGCTCAAGGTGCCTTTGGCCGGTGCTAATTTGATTGAAGCCAGTGCAGGTACAGGAAAAACCTATTCTATTGCAATTCTTGCACTACGACTTATTGTTGAAAACAACATACCCATTGATAAAATTCTGATGGTGACATTTACAAGGGATGCCGCAGCAGAAATGGAATTAAGGGTCAGGAATTTTATCAGGGAAGCATTGCAGATTCTTAGAAAGTTGCGTGAATCTGATTCGAATTTTAATGGCTTTGATGATCAGATAGTTAAAATGATGAAAAACTTGTCTGATAAGGTTCAGGCAGAATCATGTTTGCAATCTGCATTGGTTCAGTTTGACAATGCTGCCATTTATACGATTCATGGATTTTGCTCAAGAATTCTTTCGGAGTTTGCCTTCGAAAGCGGACAAATGTTTCATGCAACAACACTTGAACCATCCGATTTTAATCAAATTGTAACCGATGCTTTCAATCAGGCTTGGCGAAATCAAATAACCGTTTTAGATGAGAGGTTGCTGAATATTTTGTTGAATTATGGGTTCAGTCGCCAAAGTATATATGGTTTAGTCAAGTCAGCCATAGAAGGGAAAACAATATATCCTGGGGATATGAAACAAGGTGAAAGTCATCAACAATGCAATCAAAGAATTGTCGATGAATTGCTCAATCAACCTAAAGCTCCGATTGACATAGAAGCAATGAATCAAGAGGCGGAGGAAATCAAACTTTCGATAATAAATGAAGGTATTGAACAAAGAGGAGTTTGGATAAATCTGGCACAGCACAATAAGAGTAAGGATATCAGGGAAAAAATTCCTGAAATGCTATCGGATAAAAATGGGAATGAACTTTTTGAGGCGATTTATACTAAAAAAGATAAAGTATTTTTTAAGACTTTCTTTCCGGAAGAATTTCAGGCAAAAATTAATGACTACAGGCAAAAATTGCTGGATATAAAAGATGCAAATAATGCCAATAAGGCTGCTGATAAAAATATGATTGTGCTCATTTCGCAATTGATCAGCATTTTGGCTATTTCTGTATATGAGGAAGTCCAGAGTCGGCTTAGTGAAATTAAAGAATTTGACGGTAAGATTACTTTTGATGATTTGATTGAAAAGTTGCATCGCATTGTTTGCAACCAAGATACCTACAGTGACAATCAGTCAAATCGACTTGTTAAAGCGCTCAGGGAAAGATATTCGGCAGTTTTCATTGATGAGTTTCAGGATACGGATCAGTTGCAGTTTGAAATATTTTTCTATGTATTCAGGAACAAAAATTCAGACAAGCATACTCTCTTTTTTATCGGCGACCCAAAACAGTCTATCTACGGATTCAGAAAAGCTGACCTCAATACTTATTTCAAGGCAGCCGCTTCTGTGGATGATGTTTGGCGCATGAATACCAATTATCGTTCTTCCGAAATGTACATCAATGCAATGAATGAGTTTTTTCAGCCGGTTGCAGGATTTGATGTGTTCAAATCGAATGACATGAAGTATTATAAGGTTAAAGCACCCGAAAAGGTAAAATCAGCATATTTATCATACAATAATATCCCTGTCAATCCGCTGAGGATAATATGTTGCGGAACTAAGCCGGATATTTTTAGCAAAACTGCCAATCTTGTGAGGAAATTGTTGCTGAATGATTCTTTTAAATTTACAAAAGATGGTGTTGTTGAGAGAATTAAAGCCGGTCAGATAGGTATACTTGTCCGTAAAAAAAGTGAGGGAAAAAAAATCCGCGAAAAGCTCTCAGCTATTGGTATTTCAGCAGTTACAATCAGTGACGAGAAGGTATTTGAATCAAATGAAGCCATGGAGCTTTGGTATGTTTTACAGGCTGTGAGTGAAATTAAAATCGGTTCTATTCATCGTGCGCTGTTGACAAAAATTGCAGGTGTTTCATTGAATGAGCTTATGATGCTGGATGCCGAAAAAGTGATTCAGCAATTTCGTGAATACCTTGAAGTATGGAATACTTCAGGTGTATATAAAATGCTTCGTCAATTCATCAGTGATAGTGGAATCATCAATCGTAAGCTGCAGAAAGAGGTTGAAAATGCAGATCGGCTTCTGGCAAATACTTTTCAGTTGATGGAAATGCTGCATGAAGCCGAAACTGACAATCATTACTCACCCGAAGAGCTGATATCCTGGTTGAAAAAGGGGATTGATGGAGAAAAAAATTCAGAGGATGGATATTTGCAACGTATTGAAAGCGATGAGTCTGCTGTAAAAATTGTCACTATGCACAGTTGTAAAGGTTTGGAGTATGATATTGTACTTGCTCCTTTTCTTGATATGGGAAGCACGGATAGACATAAAACTACCCAATTCAGAAAAAATGGTGTTTATTTTTCGGCTGAGAAAAACTTGCTGGATGATAATATTACCGAAATGGCCAAACAACAGACGGCTCAGGAGAATTTAAGGCTTCTTTATGTTGCAATTACGCGTGCACGTTATCATTGTTATGTATTTTCCGGAAATTGCAATAATGTGAAAAGCATATCGGATTCAACTTCGTTGAAGTACCTGCAAAGCCAAATTATTATCGGTTGCGAGTCTTTGCCGTCCCTTCGTATCCTTGGTGCTGAAAATACCCACGATAAAATCAAATCCTGTAAGATATTTGAAAAAGACTCTCCTGAATTATCGCATGTTAATTTTATCTTAACGCCGAATAAAGAGCCTGCCATTGAGTATTTTGCAAAAATTCCCAATTTTCAGCTTATTGATCGCTATTGGCAAAAAACCAGTTATTCAAGACTGAATCCCAAACAGGATTATCTACCGGCTCAATTTTCTGAAAGCAGTTCCGACCCTTATGACAAATTTATATTTAAGGAAATGCGCAAGGGAGCCCTCACCGGAAATCTGCTGCATGATTTGCTTGAACGAATTGACTTTTCTCATTCCGGAAGCTGGGAAAAAATAATTCATTCATCTGTCAACAGATATCCCGGAACAGGAATCACAGCAGATCACAGCGGACTTATGTATCAAATGCTGCAGATTGTAACAGGCACAATATTGCCGGAAAGCGGGTTCTGTCTGAATGTTGTACAACGAAACCAGCGCTTGAGCGAACTGGAGTTCAATCTTCCGGTTACTCAAATCAACTGGGATGATTTTCCCGACGATCTGGAAGATAAAAAAATACCCTTTCGCATCAACAAGGAAAATTCACTTACAGGTATTCTGAATGGGAAAATAGATTTGTTCTTTGAGCAGAATGGGCAATATTATTTGCTGGATTGGAAATCCAATCATTTGGGAAACAAGACAGAGGATTATCATTATGACGCTTTGGCAAATTCAATGGAAGAACACAACTATTATTTACAGTACTATTTTTATTGCCTGGCATTATACAGGTATTTGCGTTTGCGCATTCCCGGTTTCAACTACGATAAACAGTTTGGGGGAGTATATTATCTTTTTTTACGCGGCATGCGAAAAGGTAGTAAAAATGGTATCTATTTTCATAAACCACAATTAAAGGATTTGTTGCTTTTGGAAAAGGTTTTACTGAAAAATCCAATAAGCGAGCAATGATTGAACTCCGAATAATCACTGAAAATAACTGCAATCGTTTTTCAACCTCAGTTTAACTTGGAAAAACAAATTCTTTTGACTATAATTGCTAAAAAATTTAGTAATTATGAGCAACCTAAACCAAAAGCCTGATATTACTTTTCATAAAATAGCCTTTCATGAGACATCGATATTGACCGGTTTTGGAATTGATGTACAGGCGGGATTTCCGAGTCCTGCGGGCGATTATTTGGAAGAAGAGATCAATCTGAACCAATATCTGATACCGAGGCCCAATTCTACTTTCATTGTAAGGGTTAAAGGAGATTCCATGCTGAATGCGCACATCCCGGACAATTCATTGCTGGTAGTGGATAAAAGTGTGAAACCCGTCAATAACAGAATTGTGGTGGCAATTGTGAACAACGAGTTTACCGTAAAGAGATTCATCAAAAACAGCAGCGGAATAAGGTTGCTGCCGGAAAGCCCCAATCCGAAGTACAAGCCCATACCTATTACGGATGAAATGGATTTCAGAATTTGGGGTACAGTTACCAGTATTATTATCAACGCTTCAATGGTGTGACATGATAGCATTGGTGGATTGTAATAATTTTTATGCTTCCTGTGAAAGACTTTTCAGGCCTGAATTGCAGGATAAACCTGTGGTGGTGTTGAGCAACAATGATGGTTGTGTTATCGCAAGAAGCAACGAGGCAAAGGCACTTGGTATTCAAATGGGAGCACCTGCCTTTATGATGGAAGCGTTTATGGCAAAACACAAAGTTGCCGTTTTCTCATCTAATTATACGCTTTACGGAAGTCTGAGCAATCGGGTAATGAATGTTCTTAAAGGTTTTGTGCAGTCCGTGGAAGTATATTCGATTGATGAGGCATTTCTGGATCTCAGCGGGTTCATTAATCAGAATTTGTCTGACCTTGCAGCCAAGATAAGGGAATCTGTTACCAATGATGTGGGCATTCCCGTTAGCATAGGTGTAGCGCCGACAAAAACACTGGCGAAAATGGCAAACAGGTATGCAAAAAAGGAATGTAAGAAATCAGGAGTGTACATTGCAGAGCATCAGCATCAAATTGATCAACTCCTTGAATATACAAGTGTGGGAGATGTTTGGGGTATCGGACATCAATTCAGTAAAAAGCTAACATTGAACAACATACATTCTGCTGCCGATTTTGTAAAGATGAACGAAGCCTGGATCAGAAAAAATATGACTGTTGTCGGACAACGGATGCTGAATGAGTTGAAAGGTATTTCATGTATTGAATGGGATGAAATGCCCGCTCCTAAAAAGGAGATATGCGCCGCAAAATCATTCGGTAAACTGCTAAGTGCCAAAGAAGATATCAGAGAGCCTCTTGCCAGTTATACCAATATCTGCGCTGCAAAACTTCGTAAACAAAAGAGCTGTGCAGGTGTCGTACACGTGTTTATTCAGACAAATACCCATCGAACACAGGACAAACAGTATTTTCGTTCTGTAACCATCAGGCTGGAAGTGCCCACAAACAATACTTCCGAGCTGATCAAAGCAGCCATGAAAGGGTTGGATATCATTTACAAGCCCGGCTATAATTTTAAAAAAACAGGGGTGATACTTTTTGAACTGATACCCGAAAAAAATGTTCAACTCGGTTTATTTGATAAAGCAGACAGAGAACGGAATAAAAAACTGATGCGGACTTATGACGTAATAAATGCAAAATTCGGAAGAGATATGGTAAAGTATGCTGCACAGGGTTTTGACAATCAATGGAAACTCAGACAGGAAAAATTATCTCCCTGCTATACAACTGATATTGCTCAGGTGCTAATCATTCAAGATAAAAATGTTTAATCCTTTATATCCTTTCAACAACAAATTGTTGCAGGCTGCCGTTAAAAACGGCTCGATGTTTTTTGTACGTAATACATTTGTCTGTTCTGCTTGTTTGCCACAACAATACTTAAAAGGATGTTTTATCATCACGCACTACAATGACAAAGCGAAAGCTGAAGCGCACTACAACAGTTCGGCAAATGATAAATACAGATTTCTGTATCATTGGAATGATGCGGAACATCAACAAAAATTATTAAATGCTGCAAGTAATCCGAAAGGATACGAAATATACTCTTCTTGTTTTGTGCCAAAATTTGAAAATAAGATTGGTAAGGATGTCAAAAATAAAATCAGCAGATTCATTCAACTCCAAAGCAACAGGAAACTGAAAAGAAATGAGAAAATAACAGTTGATTTTTATTTGCAATTCGGAATTCTTTATGTTAGAATCGCTTTTGCCGGACAGCAAATAAGTGCTAAATTTATGGATATTCAAAACCTGGAATAAATGTGTCACGATTTATCATTCAGCGCCAATACGGTGGAGTATATAACTGATTTGATACCCAATATAGTTATTGATAACAATTTAGGAATTGATTTTTCTGTTGCTTCACATGTGCTGTCTATGACACATAAAAATTGTTTGGCAGTATATTCAAAAGAAGATAAAGTAAGGTTAAAGGGATTTGAATGGGGACTGATTGCCGATTTTATGAAAACAGAAGAACAACTGATGAAATACAGAAATCATATGGCCAACGCGCGAAGTGAAAACCTGTTTGATAAAAAATCTGCCTGGAACAAGATAAGGCAAAACAGGTGTTTGATAGCGGTTAACGGAATCTATGAACACAGAAGGGTAGAAGGTTTTAAGAATAAAATACCGTATTTCATTCAGCTAAGGGAAAGCAAATTCATATTATTGCCAGCGTTATATAATTATTCACCTAATCCCGATAAGGAAACAGGTGAAATGAGGGGAACTTTTTCTATTATTACGAGAACTGCAAATGAACTGATGCAGCAGATTCACAATGAGGGAGCAAATAAGCATAGAATGCCGGTTTTTATGGAGCCGAAACAGGCACTTAGTTGGATCAATGAAGAAATGACTGATCAGCACATTTCCGAGTTTTTACAGTATGAGATTCCTGCCGCTGAATTGCTTGTGCATCCTGTGTATATGATAAGAACCCCAAAACAAAGACCCGACGGTAAAGAGAAGTACGTGGAATATGATTATGGGTTGCAGCCGGTAAATTAATCTTTATTTGAAAAAAAAGAATGATTTTTATTTTGCAAATAAAAAATAGTATATATTTGAAAAAAAAAGCCATGAGGAAAATAATAATAACTTTATTGTTGTTGGTTTCAATAGCTTCTTCATACAGTCAAACAATCAGCAGAAAACTAATTTCGAGTGCGGGAGGATATTATTCTGATGCGGATTTTTCAGTCAGTTATTCAGTAGGTGAGCCGCTAATCAATACCTTGTCTTCGGGCAATACAATACTGACACAGGGTTTTCAGCAGCCGGAAGATTTATTGTTGGCCTATACTCTAACCCTAAAGGCTTTTTTGGAAGGATTTTACAGAGGAGGGCAAACGATGGAACCAACATTGTATAATTTGGGGATGAGCAGTGATCCTACTGCAACTGATATGATACAGGTTGATTTGTGGAGCCCGGATCATTTGGATAACAGCAGCCCCGATTTAAGTGCTGTTACTGTTTTGCATACCGACGGTACTGCTTCTGTTACATTACCGGAAACTTCCAGTCAAAATAATTATTACATTTCTCTCAAACATCGCAACTCATTGGAAACATGGAGTGCTGATCCTGTAGAAATTTCTGAGTCTGCTTCATATGATTTTACAAATGAAAGTACAAAGGCATTTGGGAACGGAATAAACGATCCTATGAAAAATCTGGATATGAATTTGTATGGTATTTTCTCCGGTAATAATAACGGTGATGGTACAATTGATATCAATGATATGACTATTACTGAAAACGATGCCTTTGATTTTCAGTTCGGTTATAATAACTCAGATTGTAACGGAGATGGGGCAACTGATGCGCTGGATATGCAGATAATTGAAAACAATGCAATCCTCCAGTTGTACATGTCTCGTCCATATTAAAAGATGAAGTTACTTCGTTGAGTGAATAGTTAGAGGTTCATTCACTTAGACTTTGGAATTTTTATCCTTGTGTTAGGTATTAAAGTATCGTCCAGGTTTTCTCGCCTGATAAAATTTTATCCAAAGAAGGTTTACCTTTCAAAGAAATTTGCGCAGCTATTTGTTCCTGCATTTCAATTTCATAAGTGGGTCTTTGTTCAGCGTAAATCACACCGAACGGCCTTGGCATCATAACATCATTGAATGTGGTGTCGGAGAAACTGGCTAAAATCTGAGCTTTTATTTTGTCATTTTCATCATGAATCCACAAATCGCTGATAGAAGCATCTTTTCCTATCTCCACAACAACAGGGGTTAATCCGTCTAACTTAATTCCTTTTTGATCATTTTCTCCAAATACAATTGGCTTATGGTTTTCCAAAAACAATGCCTGTTCTTTTTTTGATTCCT
The DNA here is from genome assembly GCA_964500545.1 of uncultured Ferruginibacter sp. Lineage (GTDB taxonomy): Bacteria > Bacteroidota > Bacteroidia > Chitinophagales > Chitinophagaceae > Ferruginibacter. Next base: position 12,741 of record CAZCOL010000048.1, read on the forward strand.
TTTCAGAATAGGAAAAGAAAGCGCCTTCATTGAAAACTGTACAATTTTGATATATCTCCAAAAATGAAGTGCCTCTGTGTTCGTTCGCTCTTTTAAGCATTGCTTGCATGTGTTTTGGATCCCTGTCCATTGAACGCGCAATAAAACTTCCTTTAGCGCCTAATGCCAGCATTGCTGAATTAAATGGTTCTTCCAGCGATCCATAGGGTGTGGATTTAGCAATTTTTCCCTTTTCGGATGTTGGTGAATATTGCCCTTTGGTCAGACCGTAAATCTGATTGTTGAAAACAAGATAATTGATATCAAAATTCCTTCTCAACGCATGAATGAAATGATTTCCCCCAATGGAGAATGCATCTCCATCACCCGAAATTACCCAAACACTCAAATCTGGATTTTGAGCTTTAACACCGGCTGCAATCACAGCAGGGCGACCATGAATACTATGCATTCCGTAGGTATCCATGTAATAAGTAAAACGTGCCGCACATCCAATTCCTGAAATAAAAACAATTTTTTCTTTAGGCACACCAAAATCCGGAAATACAGTTTGAACTTGTTTTAATATGGAGTAATCACCGCAACCGGGGCACCATTTAACTTCCTGATTTGAAGCAAAATCTTTTGCGGTGGGTTTTGAAGTTATATTTGATTCTGCAATAGTTGACATACATTATTGGTTGATGATTTCAAGTATTTTGTTTTTCATTTCAGTAGTTGTAAAAGGCAGTCCCTGCACTTTAGAAAATCCTACAGCTGGAATGAGGAAACGTGATTTGATCAATTGAATCAATTGCCCGTTGTTGATTTCGGGAATTAAAACATGATCATAGCCTTTTAGTAACTCTCCCAAATTCCTGGGAAATGGATTGATATTGCGTAAGTGAATATGTGCCACATCATGTCCTTCGTTAATAAGCTCACCAACAGCAGTTTTTATGGCACCATAGGTAGAGCCCCAACCCAACACTGCAAGTGTGCCTTTTTCATTTCCGCTGTCAGGTTTAATGCATGGAATAAAGTCAGCAATTCGTTCTATTTTTTCTGCACGAATTTTGGTCATCAATTCGTGATTTTTCGCATCGTAAGATACATTGCCGGTTTCATGTTGTTTTTCCAAACCGCCTATTCGGTGCATCAATTCTGGTGTTCCGGGCTTGGCCCATGGTCTTGATAACTTTTCATCGCGTTTGTATGGAAGAAAAGTTCCGTCGGGATTATTATTTTCAGTGGCAAATTTTACATCTATGGGAGACAATTCATTTGCATTGGGAAACTTCCATGGCTCAGATCCATTTGCAATATAACCATCTGATAAAATAATTACCGGGGTCATGTGTTCAATTGCTATGCGCGTAGCATCTAAAATTGTTTGAAAACAATCCGAGGGAGAGCATGCAGCAATAATAGGTAACGGAGCTTCTCCATGTCTGCCAAACATTGCTTGCATCAAATCCGATTGCTCCGTTTTTGTAGGTAGGCCTGTGGATGGTCCACCTCTTTGCACATCAATGATGAGTAATGGTATTTCTAACATAGTAGCCAATCCCATTGCTTCAGCTTTCAGTGACATGCCGGGTCCGGAAGTAGTAGTTACTGCCAATGCTCCGGCATAAGATGCGCCAATGGCTGCACAAATACTGGCAATTTCATCTTCAGCCTGAAAAGTTTTTACATTGCTTGATTTGTACCTGGATAGCTCATGTAAAATGTCAGATGCAGGAGTAATGGGATAGGATCCTAAAAATAAAGGCAATCCCGTTAATTCAGATGCTGCAATCAAACCGATTGCTTTGGCATGATTGCCGGAAATATTTCGGTAAACACCCTTTGGTAAATTTGCGGATGAAATTTTATATCGGGTTGTAAAAATTTCCGTGTTATCTCCATAATTCCAACCGGCCTGAAGTGTAAGAATATTTGCGTTGGCAATCTCAGGCTTTTTTGCAAATTTTTCTTTTATAAAATTAATTGTAAAATCCATTGACTGATCAAATATCCAAAACAATAAGCCGAGCACAAACATGTTTTTGGAACGTTCGATTTCTTTGTTGCTAAGTCCGGATGAAGCCAAACATTCTTTGGTAAGTTTGGTAATGTCAATTACATGAACATGATAATTGCTCAGTGATTCATTTTCCAGTGGGTTGCCTCCGTCAGGATAGCCTGCAAGCATCAGATTTTTTCTGTCAAATCCGGAAGTGTTGGTGATGATAATTCCACCTTTTTTTAATTTTGGAAGATCCACTTTTAATGCCGCTGCATTCAT
>CAZCOL010000049.1:0-14968 GCA_964500545.1 uncultured Ferruginibacter sp.
GCGGTCACACAGTACAGACAAGGGTTTCAAGAGATTGAAGCCCTTTTTTATTTTATGCATTTCACAGTATTTCCCAAATTGAAGTAACATGTAGCATTAATAGTGTGCGTTATAAACAAAAATGCCCCTCATGATTGAAGGGCATTTTTAGCAGATGAATTTTTAATTTATCTTAAGATTGTCAAATCAGTTTTTGATGTTGTCTTCTTACCGCCAACAAACTCAATTTGAACTACACCATAATAAGTACCATCCGGAAGGGGTTTGTTTTTATAAGTGCCGTTCCAGTTGTTGAAATAATCCGGTGTTTCAAATACTTTGGTTCCGTATCTGTTAAATACGGTAACAGTAGCCTTTTTGATACAATCCCTGCTGGTATAAATTTGCCAGTAATCATTGACACCATCACCATTAGGAGTAAATGCATTTTTTATATTCACACACAAATTAATCACATTGATTACCAAATCATCCGAAGCAGTACACCCAAGTGTATCGGTAACTGTTACTTCATATGTTACTTGACCAGCATTGATTACCGGAGTGATCAATGGGTTCAGAGCATTGACATCGCTTACGCCACTTGAAGGACTCCAAAGTATGTTGTCAATTTCTCCGTTAGTGATGTCATTAAGGGTTATGTTGGTTTGATAACCCTGGCCTGTAAACACATTAACGGGGCCTCCTGCTTCTATACTGAACGAGCTTACAATAACTGTTACGGGTGTACGAGGACCTTCGCAACTACCAATCGACTGACTAACATAATAATTTGTAGTTCCGTTATTATTAGTTGAAGGTGTTGGTGCAATAGGGGATGCAATTCCACCAGTCTCAACAGTATACCAGTTTAAAGTATTTCCCGCATCTGCTGTAGCAGTCAATGCAACACTGGCTGCATCTTTGCAATAGTTAATAAGTTCGAAATCAACAATTGGTTCAGCCGGTCTTTGGGTTACGGTTACGGTTACATCTTTTGTAAGCGGGCATCCGCCAACTCCTGTGGTAGATGTTAAAACGGTATAGGTTGTTGTTGAAGAAGGCGAAACATTTAAAATTGGTCCAAGTGTGGTATCTGTATTGCCTGCAATATACCACTTGTAAGGATCTACACCACCCGATGCGGTAAGTGAAATATTGTTGCCACTGCAAATAACAGGGGCATCAGGAGAAATGCTCAATATGCTTACACCTGAAATTGGAGCAAGAGAGTAATCACACACATCCCCGGCATAACCATCAAATAACAGGTAATAAGAATTACCAGGAATCAGATCAGTTGCTGTAACAGTATATGGAATTGTGCTTTCAACCATATTGTTATAGCCCCCATGACAAATTGGAGTAGTAGAGTTGCAGTCTCCCTCATAGAACATCATTTGTATTCCGTCGTTGTTTTGACTGGAGGTTACCCATACATTAAATGTAGCAGTAGTTTCATTTGCAATGAAAGTTACGTAAGAATCATTTTCAATAGACGCACCTCCCAAACAATCGCTGAATAAATTATCCAGGGCTGTCCATGCATCAGGGTTGTATGAATCGGAAGTATTTCCACAATATCCGTTGAAATCACATACTCTGGGAGCTAAATCACAAACATCTGCTGCAGGAGTTGAAGTATTGCATGGTGGAGGAGAGGAAATAGTAGTTACGCATATACTGAATTCTCCGTCATTAGAGGCAGTAGCTCCCCAAACTCTAATCCAAAGTGTATCGCCGGGAGTTAAATTAAATGCTCCATAATCAGGCATATTATTACCATTGTCATCACAGCCAATTTCTGTCAATGATCCACAGTTCGAACCTGAATACACTGACATTACTCCGTTTGTCATTGTTCCTGCTTCTGTTTGAATATGTAAACCAAAAACGCTTGGTGGTACTACTACTTTAAACCAAACGTCAGCTCCAGGGGCATTGCCGCAACTGGGGGTTGGAACTCCGGTAGTGGTTGAAGCATCCATTGAAGAGGCCAATGTATTGTTGCAAATATCAGTTGGTAAAGGTAACATAGTTGCATTGCAGGGCTCATCATTGGAGGGAGGAGGAGGAGGAATAGAAGCGCTGATACCAAAGGTACCGTAGTTATTGTTTCCATTTCCCCAAACCCTTATCCATAGAGTACTTCCAGGAGTTTGTCCGGTAATAGTTGCACGAGGCATTCCAGTTCCATTGTCGTTGCAAAGTATTTCTGTAAGATTATCACATGCTCCGGTATAAACAGCCATTGCAGCATTAGTAATTACATCTGCCTCTGTTTCTATTTTTACTGATCCGCCTGAAGGAACAGTTACACTAAACCAAACATCTCCGCCAATGTAATTACCACAACTTGGAGCAGGTACACCCGGACTCGGAGTTGCACTTTCATTGGTGAATATTTGAAAACTGGTAGTGGGAGTTACAGTGATACTAGTTGGAGCACATGGATCATCATTTGATGGAGGGAAAGGTGGTATAGTTGTACATATGTCAAATGTACCGCCACCGGTTATGCTGGAAGGCCAAACTCTAATCCATACAGTATCTCCGGGTGAAAGTCCTAATGTATTTAATTGAGGCATATTACCCGGACCGGAATTATCATCGCAATCAATTTGAGTTAATATTCCACAACTTGTTCCTGTATAGAGTGCCATCACTGCATTGGTCATTGATCCGGCAGTTGTCAATACATTGATTCCACCTGTAAATGGAACAACTGCTTTAAACCAAACATCACCATAAGTAGTAGTCGCACAAGTTGGAGTAGGAAGCCCCACAGTAATTGCAGCATTTAAAGTGGTTGAACTGATACTGTTACACAATACATCTGGTGTTAAAAGCGTAGCGGTGCAGGCAACATCATTTGCAGGTAATGAAGCAGGAATACTTGCGCATATTTCAAATGTCCCGTTATTATTGTTACCATTTTCCCAAACCCTAATCCAAATAGTATCTCCGGGAGTAAGGGATGATGCAATGATTTGAGGCATATTGCCTGCTCCGGTATTGTCATCGCAAAGCAGTAAGCTTAAGTTACCACATGACCCGGAATATATTGCCATACCTCCATCTGTCATTACTCCTGCTTGAGTATTGAAATCAATCGCACCTGCTGCAGGAACTACCACTTTAAACCAAACATCACCACCGGTATATCCGGCACAACCAGGTGCTGGAGCACTTGAAGTGGCTGATGCATCAAAATTTGTAAATGTTTCAAAACTGCAACTATTGGAAACATTAAGCAATATGGCATTACAAGGCTCATCATTGGAGGGGGGTGGTGGGGGAAGGGATGCACAAACTTCGAATGTGCCGCTTCCAGCGGAGGCCCAGGCCCAAACCCTTATCCAAAGAGTTGTACCGGGGGTCAATCCCGACAAAGTTAATTCCGGCATCAGTCCGGGACCGGTGTTATCATCACAACCAACTTCTAGTAATGAACCGCAAGTGCCCGTGTAGGCTGCCAACACCGCATCATTCATTGTTCCGGCTGTTGTTTTTAAAATTATGGTTCCACCAGCAGGCACAGTTGTTTTAAACCACACATCTTCGTTCATTGTAACCAAACAGGGTGCACCTGAAACTCCTGTTGTAATAGTAGCATCGACAGTTGTGCCACTTACGTAAGTACAGGTACTGTTTGCATTAGGTAATACTGTAGCATTACAAGGGTTGTCGTTAGCGGGGGCTTGAGCAAAACCTGCCATTGAGCAAAACAAGGCAACAGATAATAGTAATTGTTTTAACTTAATCATTTTACTGGGTTTATTTATTTTTTTTGTTTGGATTTTTTGTTTTTTTATGATAAAAAATATAAGCTCAAAAGTTTAAAAAATGTCTGCGCCTTTCTTCTTGATTTCAAAATTATTAATTACAATGAAACATTCATTTTGATAATAGTCAATTGAATTTGAAAAAGCTATTTTTTGAAAATTATTTGAATTGCAGTTAGTGTAAAGGAAAAAATTTCCTTTGTTTTTAAAAGAATTGTAAAGAAAAGTTTTGCAGTTTCTCATAACAGAATTTCCTGACCTTGTTGTACGTAAGCAAACTTATCATAGTTCAAGGTAATATATGTTTTAAGGTCAGCTAAATTATAAAAAATAATGAATTTTTCCGCCTTTTTTTTAAAAAACATTAAAAATGTAGAATTTGATAATGAGTAAATGGTGTTATTGTTGGTTAAATTATTATATACTATAAATAAAATGAATTTGTTTTTTCAACCAATTGCATCCAATAACAATGTAAGTGCTGTTTTTGTGTCATGTTCAAATATTCATAGCTGTATAATTTTCGAACATTTTCGCAATCGACAATTATCATTTGCAATTCACTCATTCAATCATATAATCAAATGATGTTTGTTTTTTATTTAGGCATTCCCACTAATTATCTTCGTTTTAGTTTAGCAAGTTATTATTCAGTCAGACTTTGATAGAGTTGAATTATATGAGGATATAATCGATTTTAGTGCGGATTGAAAAATTGCAGTTTGATTTTTTGATATCTTGAATTAAATAGATTGGTACAGATTCTATGGTTAAAAGCCGAGACTGTAGCGGTTGTTCAGAGCAGGGTTGAAAACCTGCTCTTTTTATTTTGTTGGACTTGTATAATGAACTCTTTACAAACAATTATCGCTTCAAATACGCTTAATAAAAAGTTAGCCGGAATTTTAAAAAAAATGTCCGACTGTTACAAATATATGGGTCCGGAACAACGTTTCAGGGCATTTGCTTACGATAATGCTTCAAAAACTATTGCCAATATGGTTGAAACCATAGACAAATACAACCACCGATTTGCTGAGCTTGACAAACTCAAAGGAATAGGTAAAAGTATTGCAGAAAAGATTTTGGAATTTCTGGAGACTGGTGAAATCAAAGCATATGAAAAACTGAAATCAAACATTCCCATCGAATTACTTGACTTGATGAATATTGAAGGGATTGGTCCCGCAACGGTAAGATTGTTGCATGATTCTTTAAATGTTTCTACAAAAGCTGAATTGATTGAAGCGGTAAGAAAAAATAAACTATCACAGGTAAAAGGGATCGGCAAACAAAAAACAGAGTTGATAATACATGCATTAGATTTAAATGCCGATATCAAAAGCAGGATTCCACTTGAAGAAGCAAAAAAAATTGCCAGTCAAATACTGGTACAGATAAAAAAAACGGAGGGTGTAATATTTGCTTCACTTGCAGGAAGCATCAGAAGGGAAAAAGAAACCATCGGTGACATTGATGTATTGATAGCTGCACCCAAAAAAAATCAAAAACTAATTGCAAAATCGTTGACACAATTAAAATTTATTAAAAAGGTATTGATTTCAGGTGCAACAAAAATTAGTTTTATTTTGAAGGACAAAGATATTCAATGTGATATCAGAATTGTTGAAAGAGATGAATACGGCTCTGCTCTTTTGTATTTTACAGGGCCTAAAGAGCACAACATACTTTTGCGTTCCATTGCTAAAAAGAAGGGACTTAAAATCAATGAATATGGTGTCTTCGAAAAAGCTTCGGGAAAAAAGATTGCAGGTAAAACTGAAGAAAGTGTATATAAAAGTCTTGGCCTTTCATTTATAGAACCTAAATATAGAACCGGACATTTACCAGATAAATGAAAGTTATATTTTTGACATTTACTTAAAATAATTTATATTACCTCCACTGTGCTAATCAAGTCCTCCAGAGGTTGCCGGTTTTCTTTTATTAATTCATCAATTTTATTTTCAATCACGTCTAACACAGAAGCAATGGTTTCTTGTATATCTGTCCCACTTCTGCTGATGTAAAAAGTAAAATCGAAAAAGTCAATATTTATTATAAAGTTGAAATACTCTTCATCATTTATTTTTGAATGATTACAGTAGATTTCAGCCCTGCTGATTTTATTGAAAGCGTGTTGGAAATCTATGAATCTATCCCTAATAAAATCAATCTCTTTCTTTTTTATTGCTTCCAAAGTGTAATGAAATTCTATTGTCATTTTCTGTTTTATTTGTGAATTCACATTTTAATGCAATTACTCAATTTACTTTTTTATTGTCCGAAACCACATTTCAAATATCAGTTGGGGTGCTGATTTTAAATGATTCATTTGCTCATTTAATTTGGTTAGATGCCGCTTTGGATTAATGATCGATTTCATTATTGTGAATGACGCAAGATTTTAATTTTATTTATTTCATCCTATACTTTTGAATGAAATTTTACAACAGAGTTTTCAGTCTCTTTCAAAATTTATTTTTTAAAATTAAATGTAATTATTATGATGAAGAATGATCAACAAATTCAAACGGATGTTCAAACTCAATTGAAGTGGGAGCCATATTTAAATGCTTCAGAGATTGGGGTATCTGTTAAAAATGGGATAGTAACGCTTTCAGGAATGGTAGATGCCTATTCCAAAAAAATGGCGGCTGAGCGGGTTGCCAAGAGTATTTATGGAGTGAAAGCAGTAGCGGTTGATATACAGGTGGGTGTTTCACCTTCGACCAAAAAAACAGATACTGAAATTGCCGAGGTATGCTTAAACTCGTTGAAGTGGGATACTTCGGTGCCTGACGAAAAATTGCGATTAAAGGTCGAGGATGGCTTTGTTACAATTGAGGGTTCTGTGGATTGGAGTTATCAGAGGCTTGCAGCGAAGCATGCACTTGAAAATATCACGGGTGTTCGAGGAATCATCAACAATGTGGTTGTCAATCAAAGACCTTCTTCAATTGATGTTAAGCAAAAAATAAAAGACTGTTTTGTTAGAACTGCAGGTCACGATGCTGATAAAATAACCATAGAAACTATTGGTGATAAAGTAACATTGAAAGGAACGGTCAGGTCTTTCGCTGAAAAGGAAGAAGCCGAGCATGCTGCATGGACAGCCCCCGGTGTCAACAGAGTTGAAAATAAATTGGAAATCGTTTATAGCGATGTGTTTGAAACTGTATAGTTGATTTTTTAATTGGTTAAAAGCATCTATCTGAGGGTAGATGCTTTTTTGTATGATTATTTGAAGTGAAAATAAAATGACATGGCTAAAAGAGACAATAAATCCAATACAGAATCCAATATGAAACCTAAAGGCAGGTTCTCCTATGTTTGGATTATTTATGTTTTGTTGATGCTCTTTATTTTATTTCCTTCAATTCTAAAATTCAACAGCTCTTCAAAGGAAATCAGCTGGCATCAGTTCAGCAGTGATATGTTGAATAAAAATGCAGTTGAAAAGTTGGTTGTTGTCAACAACGAAAAAGTAAATGTCTATATCAGACCTCAGCATATAAATGATCCTTATCTTAAGAATATTTTAAGACAACGATATGGAAAGTTACCTCAAAACGGACCTCAGTATTGGTTTTCGATAGGTTCAGTTGAAACTTTTCAGAATTTATTGGATGACGCTCAAAAAAATATTCCCGAGGAAAAAAGATTGGATGTACGATATGAGAAATCAGGATTTTCCTTCTGGGGAATGATGGGTTGGATTTTGCCCATTGTTTTATTGATTGGATTCTGGAACATGTTTATAAGAAGAAGCAATATGACCGGTGCTTCCGGAAGCTCCATATTTAATTTTGGAAAATCGAATGCTACAATAATTGAAAATCAAAAATCAAACACCACATTCGAGGATGTAGCCGGACTTGAAGAAGCAGAGATGGAAGTAAAAGAGATTGTTGATTTTTTGAAAACACCTGACCAATATACAAGAATCGGTGCTAAAATACCCAAAGGAGTCATACTGGTTGGGCCACCCGGAACAGGTAAAACACTTTTGGCCAAGGCTGTTGCAGGAGAAGCGGGTGTTCCCTTTTTTTCCATTTCAGGTTCAGCATTTGTTGAAATGTTTGTTGGTGTTGGAGCTTCAAGAGTGAGGGATTTATTTAAAAGTGCAAAAGAGCGTGCTCCATGTATCGTTTTTATTGATGAAATTGATGCAATAGGAAGATCAAGGGGACGGGGAGCATTTATGAATTCTTCCAATGATGAAAGAGAAAGTACTTTAAATCAATTGTTGACTGAAATGGACGGATTCGAATCCAACTCCGGAGTAATAGTACTTGCAGCTACCAATAGAGCAGATATGCTGGATCCTGCTTTGCTGCGACCGGGCAGATTTGACAGACATATTTACCTGGAGCTTCCCAATCTTAATGAACGACAGGCAATATTCAATGTTCATGTCAGGAACCTGGTAATGGAGGACAACATAGATATCAAAATGCTTGCATCCCAAACGCCGGGATTTTCAGGAGCAGATATTGCCAACGTTTGTAATGAGGCGGCATTGATTTCGGCAAGAAATAAAAAGAACAAAATCGGCAAGCAGGAATTTACAGAGGCCATTGAAAGGATTGTTTCAGGTCTGGAGAAAAAAAGCAGGATTATTTCGGAAAAAGAAAAAACAATTATCGCTTTTCACGAAGCAGGTCATGCAGTAGTCAGCTGGATTTTAGAACGAGTGGATTCTTTACTAAAAGTATCTGTCATTCCAAGAGGTAAATCATTGGGAGCAGCATGGTATTTGCCTGAGGAAAGGAATATTCGCGGAGAAAAGACATTTTCTGAAAATTTATGTGCGGCCCTTGCCGGACGGGTTGCCGAAGAAATTACTTTTGGCGAAATATCTTCAGGCGCATTGGATGATTTGGAAAAAGCAACTAAAGAAGCATATACCATGGTTGTTTATTTTGGCTTCAGTAAAAAAATAGGCAATATCAGCTATTACGATTCAACAGGTCAAACGGAAAATGCTTTACAAAAACCATACAGTGAAGAAACAGGAAAATTGATTGATGAAGAAGTCAGAAACCTTATAGCTGAAAGTTATAAAATCACTAAGAAATTACTGATGGATCATAAGAATAAACTGGATCAGGTAGCAGCAGAGCTGCTCAAAAAAGAAACACTTTACAAAGAAGATCTTGAAAAGATTTTGGGAAAAAGAAAAGTGGAGGAGAAAGCAGTTTTATTGAATCATGGATCTGTTATGTAGGGATGAAAAATAGCACTAATTTCATTGTCAGATATTCATTGATATTTCTTAAAAAATGTTTCAATGTGAAACAGTTAAAAAAGTTGTCAGCTTTTTGGAAAAAGGTTGGACCAGGACTGGTAACTGGTTCCAGTGATGATGACCCCTCAGGTATTGCGACCTATTCTCAAGCGGGTGCTTCATTTGGTCTTTCCACACTTTGGACCATTCTGCTATCCTTTCCGCTGATGGCATCCATTCAGGAAATGTGCGCAAGAATTGGATTGGTGACATCTAAAGGTTTGACAGGAACTTTAAAAACGTATTATCCAGGCTGGATTTTATATATTATGCTGTTGTTCAGTTGCCCTGCAATTGTTTTGAATATCGGTGCAGACATTGCAGGTATGGGGGCTGTAGGAAATTTAATGTTTCCGGCAATTGATGCATCCTATTTCAGTGTTGTGTTTACAATTATCCTGTTGATCAGTATCATTTACTTTCCCTATTTAAAAATTGCTTCCATACTTAAATACCTGTGTATTGTATTGCTGGTATATTTTGTTGTACCTTTTTTATTCAAACAAAACTGGATTTTGATTTTTTCTTCCACCTTGATTCCTTCAATTCATTTGGATAAAGATTTCTTAGAAATCATTGTTGGTATCCTAGGAACAACAATTTCTCCTTATTTGTTTTTCTGGCAAGCCACGATGGAAGTGGAAGAAATGAAACACATGAAAAAACATACCATGGTTGATAAAAAACTGATTCATGATATGAAACAGGATGTTGATTTTGGTATGGGATTTTCAGGCTTAGTCGCCTGGTTTATTATTTTAACAACTGGAACGGTTTTATTCAATGCAGGCATTCATAAAATAGATACTGTTGAGGACGCTGCCCGCGCTTTAAGACCTGTTGCAGGAAATTTTTCTTATTTCCTGTTTTCCATTGGTATCCTTGGAACAGGCTTTATTGCAATACCGGTATTGAGCGGGTCTTTGTCATATATATTTTGTGAGACCTTTGGTTGGAAGGAAGGATTGGATAACAAGTTTCATGAAGCACGCCCATTTTATATCATCATTGCTGTTTCATTGTTGATAGGATTATCACTGAATTATATCGGGATAAGTCCAATAAAAGCTTTGTTGTATGCTGCAATGCTTTATGGAGTTACCGCACCTGTTTTAATTGTAATCATTTTGCATATCTGCAACAATAAAAAAGTGATGGGTAATTATACCAATGGTTTGAAATCTAATTTGATGGGTTGGATAACTTTTGCAACTATGACTTTAGCAGCAATTGCATTGATGTTCATGGAATTTATTTATTAAGCAATTATCAGGTAAACAGCTTAGTTTACCATACATTTCTTGGGCAGGAATCACCGTATGTATTTCCAATAATAAAACCAATCAAAATTTCGTGTGTGTTACCTGTATAATTGGCCAAACTGTTGTTGAATGCAAGCTCGTAAGCGTAACTGACATTCACTGCATTGGCAATTTTCAATCCAATCATTCCTGAATAACCAGAAATCAAATCTGATATCCTGCATCCGGCGCCAGCCCACCCAACATCACGATATTGAAGTTTGGTATTGATATGTAATCCTGATAGTTGGGGTTTCCAGTATTGATACATTAATGATGGAATTAAATTGAGTTCTTCTCCTATATTGAATCTGTAGCCGCCTGTAAAAAAATAGTTGGGGCTGAATGATTCGCCGTATTTGTCATTGAGTACAAATTGATTTTTTCCCGGTATGATATTCAGCACAGAGAAACCTGCAAAATAGGAGGGAGAATACAACCAGCATCCAATACCCATTTCAGGTTTTATTTTTTTTAATTCATAGTTGGTATATCCAATGGCAGGGTCGCTTGGGTCCATTCCTCCAAAATCAATTTTAGACCTGTCTAAATTTATGCTGGACATACCGGCACTGAAACCACCCGACACACTTGTTTTTGCTGACAACGGCAGGTGATATGCGTATGTCAGATTCATTGTCCATCTGTTGATGTAGCCTGCTTTGTCATTGACTGCCGAAAACCCAATTCCATGGTGTGGATCTGGGGCAGTATATTCACTCCAGTATTCTTTTCCTCTTGGGTTGACGCCTTTTATATCAAAGGAATTGATATTCGTTCTGGAGTCATTTTTTCCTAACGGACAATGAATGGTTATATATTCGGTAGTGGGAGCGCCTTCAATAGATGTCCATTGATTTCTGTAGCTCATTTTAATGTCTGTATAATTCTCTATTCCGCTGATTGCAGGATTTAAAATGTAGTTGTTGAGAATATATTGGGTATAGGATGGCTTTGCCTGTGCATAGGTATTCGTTGTCATAAACAACGATATGCAGATATATAATATTCCGAAGTGCTTTGAATTTATGTTATGTTTATTTAGTCTGTTCAAAATAAATTGGTGTTGCCTGTATGCTAAATTATTTTATGATGGTAACAAATCCCTTTACCGGAGGTCTTCCGCTTCCGGGTTCAATGATGTAATAATAAGTATCCATTGGAAGGGGTTTACCGTTTTTTGTTCCGTTCCATGGATTTGTATATCCATTTGATTCAAAAACTTTTTGACCTGTTCTTGTAAAGATTCTGACATTGGCATTGGGATATAGATTCAAATTACTGATTTGCCAGTAATCATTGATTCCATCGTTATTGGGAGAAAATGTGTTTGGGATAAGCAATTTTCTTAGTGCAAATATCTTTACCTCGTCTTTGGATATACATCCGCCAATACCCGTTACTGTTAGCAGGTAGTTGATGTCATTGGAAGGAGTGCAATACGGGTTTAGAATGTTTGTATTGTTTAGATATAAACCACTGGTCCATGTATAAATCATATTGGTGCCGATTGCAGTAGCTTGTAAAGTAGCTCCCACATCCTCCAGGATGTACATGTCAGCTCCGGCATTTATCAGTGGGGGCGCATAAACATTGAATGAACGTATCGCTGTATCACTGACGCATCCGTAGTTGCTTATCACATAAAGACTGACTTCATACAACCCTGAATCACTGTAAGTGTAGAATGGACTTACGGCATTGCTATAGTTCCCATCATCAAAATTCCAGTGCCAGGAATTGATATTTCCTTCTATCGGTAAACTCATGTCTATCATCCGAACTTGTTCACCGAGACAAACACTTTGTCTGTCAAATCTAAATTCTGCGTTGGGCCTAAGGTGAAAATTGTTGACTGTTATGATTGTATCATGAATACATCCTGCATTGCTTGTAACAGAAAGTTGAACCTGGTAATTTCCAAATGACTGGTATAAGTGTGTCGGATTGGCAGTATTATCACTGTTCAATAATCCGCTGGAAGGATCATCAAAATTCCATAAGTATGTAAAGGCACTTTGAGAGCCATTTGAAATAGTACTGATGCTATTAAATTGTACAAGTGCATTTGGTAGGCAAGCAGTATCTGAATGTTTAAAATTAGCAACAGGTTTTGGACTTATCAGAATGTTCTTCACTTTAGGAAGACTGTTACAACCACCATTACTCGTTACCGTTAGATTTACAGGGTATGTTTGAGCGACATTATAAATATGAATGGTTGAATTGTTATTAGGTTGGGTGAAAACAGGACTGCCATCACCAAAATCCCATTTCCAGGTTGCAATATTGCCATTGAGAATAGAGGAGGAATCTCTAAAGATAACATCACTTCCAATGCAAACAGGTTGGTTGAAACCAAAATTGGCAATAGGAGGTGGAACAATTTGAATCTGCTGTGAAGCGGTGTCGCTGCAGCCTGCATTACTTGTATAAATACATTGTATCGTATCTGAACCTGTTCCAAGGATAGACGGATTAAAAATTCCATCGCTGCTGATTGCCTGTCCGTTGTATTGAAAAGAACCCGGTAATCCTGAGATTTCAATTGCCTGAGTAATCTGGAATGGGTTTATGTACAGGCATGTATCAGGAATGCTGCTGAAAACTATTTTAGGTAAGGCATGTACTACAATATCCAGAAAAGCATCATCAATACAGGATATGCCCGAATAAGCCCTGAACCTAACACGAAAAGTTTTTGTTGCAGGTGTTTGAAAACTGGGGTAAACATGATTGTATATCTTTCCATAAAACGGAAGATCATCCGTTTCAAATACATTTGGGTTGTTTAAATAATCCCAGTAAATTTCTGTTTTAACAACCGCTCCGGGTTCTACAGTAGAGGTGTCTTTGATGTAAACATTGCTGTTGGCACAAATGGTATTGGTGTTGATCAGCTCAATGCCGGCATGAGGGGTACTTCCATTAACATAAAAACTTTGCATTACAGTGTCCCTGCAACCGACATTGGTAATTGCAATTAATTGAACATTTTTTATACCCAAAGAATAGTAACTGTGTGTTGGATTTTGCAATGTAGAGTTATTGAGTAATCCGCTCATAGTGTCACCAAAGTCCCAAATCCAACCGGTAATACTTCCTAACAATACATCACTAGTATCTGAAAATTGGGCTTGTGCATCATCCAGACAAACCTCCGGATTGATAAAGCCGGCCTGAGGAAAATATCCTACTTGTATAGAAGCAGTGTCTACTTTGCTTGGACATCCTGTATTGGTTTTTACCCAAAGGGTGGGGCGGTAAACACCGGGATTAAGATAAACATGACTGGTTGATCCTGAATCAGGTAATTGGATGTTTATAGAATTTCCGTCTCCAAAAGTCCAGTACCAGTTTTTTATATGACCCGGAGAATCAAGTGAAATAAGTGGAGTAAATTCAATGGATGAACCAACACATGCAGGCGATGTGCTGGAGAAATTGGCAACTGGGACACCACTGACAGTAATATCTTTATATGCAGTGTCGCTGTAACATCCAACATTGCTTATCATTGAAAACTTGATGGTATAAGTTCCGGGGTTTTGATAACGATGTTTAGGATTTCTTACACTGTCTGTATGTCCATCTCCAAAATCCCAAAACCATTTATAGGAGTATGTTCCTGTTTGATATATTGTTGAATCAAAACACCTTACAGTATCGTTTACACAACCATTGTTCAGGTAATAAAGATGCGCATTTGGTGGATCATAAACCCCGAGGTAAAAGTCTCTGTCGAAGCTGTTTCCACACCCTTCGGATGATGTAGTACCCGCTGTTACTGTAACAAGATAGCCCGGGATGTTATTTGGAACGGATATAATGTAGCTCGTGTTTAATTTGTATCTCCATACTTGTTTATTCCCGATAAAATAAGTTGTATCTGCAACAGGGTTGTTTACCAAAACATTTGCATTGGGGCTTTGAAGAGGATTGTTGTGAAAGTCATAGTATAAAGAAGTTGGCTGAAAGGGAAATGTAACGCTGTAATAAAAAGGAGTTCCGGTACAAGCAACCGGATTTGAAACTAAACTCAGGGGGTTTAGTGGCTGGAGAAAATTGAAGAGATCTTTGATGTTGGTACCTGCATTGTAACCATAAGATTCAGCGCTGCCGAATCCGTAAGCAATTGCATTAAATCCTGAGTCAGATTCTATGGAATGCACACCTGAATTGCTCAATCTGCTGCTTAAATAGGCATAGTTTGGATCCTGAGGATGGGTTATGAAAAGTGAAGGATTCACGTTAACACCATCTAATTTAAAGGAGCTTATTGCAGTTCCGGCCTTTGGAATGACCACATTGTAATAATGCTGTAAAATATTGAAGTTGGGAGTGGCATTCCAAATTACTTTTGTAATATTTTGCTCAACCGGACTAAGATAAATGACTTCCGGATCACCTGGGTTTGCACAAGTTCCTCCACCTCCACCGCCACCACCACCACCGGTGTTACATGGGGGATTTCCACACGCTCCTTGCGTAGCAATATATTGAGCCACCGTTATCGGTTGATCAGATTCAATTTTTAAAGGGAGATTGGTAGCAGGTATTTCATAATAAAAATTATTAACCAGAGGATAAGGAATGGGTGAGCCATTTAATTT
>CAZCOL010000050.1:0-14897 GCA_964500545.1 uncultured Ferruginibacter sp.
CTGTCCATGTATCTTTTTTGTCTGATTTTTATTTCTTTCAATTTTACATCCATTTCGGCTTTGGCTTGCTCTTTTGTTAATATATCTACAACTTCAATATCAAATACCAAAATGCTGTTTGGGCCAATATCCGCACCTGCACCCTGCTTTCCATAGGCTAAAGGTGATGGAATGAACATTTTTGCTTTTGCACCTTTGTTCAATAATTTCAATCCATCTGTCCATCCTTTGATCACGCTTCTACCATAGGACATGTCACTGGTCATATTTACACTGAAAGGTTCCACATGCCCTTTTGAAGGATCTGTATTGCTGTCAAACATTTTACCATCCATTGTCCTTCCGGTGTAGTTTGTTTTTACAATAACAGATGTATCAATATTTGCACCTGTTCCTGGCTGAATGATTTGAACGTATACACCCATTGAAGATTTAATCGGATTGATGTTGTTCTTTTTAAAATATTCCTGAAGTTCTTTGTCTTGTTTAGCTGTTATTCCAATATTTTCAACGGAATCTTTGGCTTCAGCCAATTTTCTTTCTGCAGTGCGCGCGCTGTCAGCTTCTTTTCCACTGTGAAAAATATTCAACAACTTAACAGTTGTAGTGAAGTAACATCCTTTTTTAAAATAAGGCGGCATTGCACCCATGTTTTGAGCAAAAATAGAATCCGCAAGAACTCTCATTACCAGACTATCCCCTTTTCTTAATTGAGAAATGATTTTAAAATATTCGGGTGGAATTGAATTTGCATCAAATGGTTCAATTACAGCGCCCGTGGTATTTCTTGTATCATTCAATACAGTATCTTTCTTTCCGTTGTTGGCGATTTGACAAATATGCATTTGCATAAAATCTCCTATTTTAACTTTGGGGCCTGAACCTGAATTGATGATTTTGTATTCAAGTCCTTTGTCCCCTTTTTTAAAGCTTTGTTGACAAGATGTAAAAGTTACGACTGCAATTAAAATAATGTACGCGAGTTTTTTCATTGTTTATTGTTTAAAATTGATAAGAACTTAATTCATTTTTATTTTCTTTTATTGCATTTTTGAACAATGCAATAACATTTTCAAGTGATTCTTTACTGCTACCCCCTGCTGCATTGAAATGTCCCCCACCATTGAAATATTTTCTGGCAAAAGTATTCACATCGAAATTTCCTTTGCTTCTGAATGAACATTTTCTCTCTTCTCCTCTATCTATGACAATTGCAGCAAGTTTTATTCCTTCTATACTCAACGGATAATTGACCAATCCCTCAGTATCACCGGTTTTAATATCGTATTTAAAAAGATCACCCTGTGGAATGTGGATCAAGGCTGTATTGTATTCATAAAAAACTTCCATTCTGTTCAATAAAACATTTCCGATGAATTTCAATCTGTTTTCAGAAAAATTATCAAATAATTGTTCATGAATGATGCTTTGTTTAAGTCCTCTTTTGATAAGATCCGCAACCATCAAGTGAACATTTGGAGATGTAGATGGAAATCTGAAAGATCCGGTATCTGTCATCACACCGGCATATAGACATTGAGCAACTGAATTATTTATTTTATCTGAAAATCCGGAAGCACAAATGAAATCGTATATCATTTCTGCTGTTGAACTTTTTGAAGTGTCACTGATTCCAAAGGAAAAAGCTTCTGTTTGAGGTTGCTGGTGATGATCAATGAGAATTTTCTGAGCCTTTGAGGTTAAAATGGGCTGCTCCATATTTTTTGTTCTGCTCAATGTATTGAAATCAAGACAAAATATCCAATCAGATTCAGCAATCAATTGATCACACAAAGCTGTATCTTTTTCATAATCCAGCACAGATTCACAACCCGGCATCCAGTTGAGAAAAGCTGCCCAATTCGTGGGGGAAATTACAGTTACCTCTTGCCCAAATTGAATAATAAAATTGAATAAACCCAATGCAGAACCCATGGCATCACCATCGGGTTTTTGGTGCATGGTGACAACCACTTTTTTGGGTGTCGTTAAATGTTGAAATAAATCGGCAACAGGATGCATAATGGGAGTGCAAAAGTAAGCGTAAAAGATGAATGTTCAAATTTGGATTGCATAAAATGCAAATTGGTAGTATCTTCGCACTCAAATTATTAAAAAATGAACAACAGAACTTTTACGATGATTAAACCGGATGCTACCAAAAACGGCCATACCGGAGGGATACTTGAAATGATCAACAAAGCCGGATTCAGAATTGTTTCCATGAAAATGGTTCACTTGAGCGCTCAAAAAGCAGGAGAATTTTATGCCGTTCATAAAGAGCGTCCTTTTTATGGAGAATTGGTTCAATTCATGAGTAGCGGACCTATCACCGCTGCAATATTGGAAAAAGACAATGCAGTGGAAGATTTCAGAAAATTAATTGGTGCAACCAATCCAGCTGAAGCTGCTGAAGGAACTATTCGTAAAAAATATGCTACTTCGATAGGAGAAAATGCCGTTCACGGAAGCGACAGTAATGAAAATGCCCGTATTGAGGGAGATTTCTTTTTCAGCAAGCTTGAACAGTTTTAATTATACACAACGTTATTTTTTATAACTCCATTTCGAAATGAATGGAGTTTTTTTTTATTGACTAAATTGTTTATTAATTCATAATCATTCATGCAAACGACCCTCACAATTATCAGGTACAGGAAATGGGCAGTCCCATTTGCATTGTTGTCCATGATGATTTTTAGGATCCCTTTGTTTTTCAATAAAAAACTTCTTTTTTATAAACTGATGGGCTCCGGCAGAAACGGTACATTTGACATATTGCCTGATTTACAGCAATGGGCAATTTTTTCCATTTCCCAAAATAAAAGCCATGATAAAATATCAAGTTTATATATAGATAAAATCTATGGAAAATTGATATTCAATTGGTTAAAATTATTTTCTTTAGAATATTATGCTTTGCTTTTGGAGCCCATAAAATGCCATGGACTTTGGGACAAAAAAGAAATATATGGAAAAATAAATTCTACTGAATTAAATAATAGTCCAATTGCAGTGCTGACACGTGCAACCATTCGTATTTCCAAACTCAGGGAATTTTGGAAAAATGTTCCCGTTGTTTCCTCTAAAATGAAAGAAGCAAAGGGTCTAATCTATTCCATTGGTATAGGCGAAACGCCCTGGATCAAACAAGCTACTTTCAGTATTTGGAAAACTGAAGAAAGTATGAAAGAGTTTGCCTATAAAATGAATGAACATAGCCGTATAATCAAAAATACAAGGTCCGGAAACTGGTATGCGGAGGAAATGTTTGTAAGATTTAGAATTATTGACAGTTTTGGTACCATTCACGGTAAAAATCCCCTTAATTATTAATAGTGTAACTTTGCTTTAGTTTTAAATATTTAAGCAATATGAAAAATATTAAACTGATAGAAGTCCCTTCAGAAATCGGTGCAGGAACCAGAGGTGCGAGTTTAGGTATTGAGGCAGTTAAAATTGCGGGATTGGATTTCATGAGCAATTTTTTCATACACTTTCCCTCTGAAAAGGTGGAAACGGAAAACAATTTGTTATTTGAACCCATTCAATCTCCTTTTGCAAAAAGAATTCATGGAGTCTTGAATATGTATGAGAGGGTCAGTAAGGCCGTTTGCGATAGTATGAAAAACAATTTTTTTCCGGTGGTGCTCAGTGGTGACCATAGCAATGCAGGCGGAACAATAGCCGGAATAAAAATGGCTAAGCCAAAAAGTAAATTGGGAGTAATATGGATTGATGCTCACGCTGATTTACATACACCTTACACTACTCCATCAGGAAACATGCATGGAATGCCTCTTGCTACAGCCATTGCAGAGGATAATAAAGAAAATAAAGTTCATGAACTGGATGAAAAAACTGTTAAACTCTGGAATCAGTTAAAGTCCATTGGCAAAATCAATCAAAAAGTTCTTCCGGAAGACGTCGTTTTTATTTCATTGAGAGATTTTGAAAAAGAGGAAAAATCATTGATTGAAAAATATGGTATCAAAGTGATAACTACGGGTGAAGTCAGAAGAAACGGAGCTGAAAACATCAGCAGGAAAGTTCTTAGATACCTTAGTGATTGTACTGACATTTATGTCAGCTTTGATGTGGACAGTCTTGACTCTTCTATTTCAAAAGGTACAGGCACTCCTGTAAGCAATGGATTGAAAGAGCGAGAAGCAGAGGATTTAATAAGCAAATTCATGCAAAACAGAAAAATTTGTTGTTTTGAAATTACGGAGGTGAACCCAACACTGGATAGAGAAAATATGATGGCTGAAATTGCTTTCAACATTCTCCAACGCAGTGTTAATATTCTGATGATGAATTGATATCTACAAAATAACAACTGAAAGATTTAATTTTTCCAAAGCATGGAAGGATAAACATGTTCTTGAATCAGTTTCTCAATATTATTTTTTACCCCTTCTGCGTCCTCTTTGTAAGTAACGCCAAACCATTGAGAGCTGGTTGGAATGACTTTTATGCTGTTTGAATTCAATTTAATAAACTGATCTGCTATAATTGGAATAAAAAATTCTGCTTTAACATTACCCTTGTTCATTTCTACAAAACTATCAAATAATTCCTCAGCCAATGTAAAAACAGAAGAATGAAAACACCAGAAATTCATGGAAACACTTGAATCTGGTGCAACTTCATGAATTTGATCTCCTTCCTCAAAAAGTACTTTTCCCTCTTTTTTAAATATTTTAGTTCTTTCCTTGATAGTTAGTAAAGTATGATTTTGATCCACTTCACATACTCCTCTGCTTACGGTTCCATGTTCACTCAAAGTTTTGTCCAATTGATATCCAATGATGGCATAGGTATTTTCGTTACATTTTTCTGTAAGAAACTGAGCTGCTTTAACAAAAGCATTGGTTCCGTAATAATCGTCCGCATTGATTACAGCAAATGGCTCTTTAATGATTTCAGAAGCACATAGTATGGCATGACCGGTTCCCCAGGGTTTTGTTCTTTCAGAGGATAATTCACCTTTTACAAAACAATCCAATTCCTGGTATACATAATCTACTTCAATCTTGTCTGTCAGCTTTGAACCAAATCTTTCCTTGAAACTTTCAGAGAATTCTTTTCTAATGATAAATACCACTTTACCGAAGCCTGCTTTTATAGCATCATAAATAGAGTAGTCCATGATTGTTTCCCCAGAAGGTCCAAATCCTTCAGTTTGTTTCATGCTTCCATATCTGCTCGCCATTCCTGCTGCCAGAATCAATAGTGTAGGTTTCATTTCAGTTCTTCAGTTATTAATGCTTAAAAATTATATAGATCAACTCACAATTAATTTGTTGTTAACACAAATAATGAAAATTGATGAAATTATTTTTTAATTTCAAATGTCTAATTTGCCATTTAAAAATAAGCTTGTAAAAGTAAGAAAATCAGTCATAACAATCAAATGCTTCAAATAAACAAGTCATTTCAATTAAATCAAATCAAAAACTCCCTTACTGATTCAATGGGTATTTCATTATTTGTTGCAAGACTCGATGAAATTCATTCAATCATATCAGGCAATAAAATTTTCAAACTTCATCATTTTATTGATGAAGCTATAGAGAATAATCATGATACCATTATCACATTCGGCGGAGCTTATTCAAATCATTTGGTGGCAACTGCCTATTATGCAAATTCCATTGGAATGAAAAGTATCGGAGTGGTCAGGGGTGAGAAGCCGGACACCCTTTCTCATACATTGATTGATTGTATGAATTATGAAATGGAATTGATTTTTGTTTCAAGAGAAGAATATAAAAACAAGGATAAAAAGGAATTTATCAATCAATTGTTAAATGGCTATTCTAATGCAACCATCATACCTGAAGGCGGCTATCATCCACTAGGTGCAAAAGGAGCAGCCCAAATTATGGATACAATTCATGAAATTGAACCAAGTCATATTGCTGTTGCTGTAGGCACTGCTAGCACATTGGCTGGTTTACTTTTAAACAAAAAAAAGGATCAAGAGATTATTGCTGTTCCTGTTTTAAAAAATATGACCGATATTAATTATAGGCTTGAATATTTATTACAAAATTATCCATTTATTCAGCCGGTGATTTTTAATGATTATCATTTTGGAGGCTATGCGAAATATGATGAATCATTGCTGAATTTCATGCTTGAATTTTATAGAGAACATAAAATAAAAACCGATTTTGTTTATACAGGAAAAATGTTCTTTGCTGTTATGGAAAAAATTAAAGCAGGATATTTTAAAAAAAGAAGCAGGGTTGTCTGCATCCATACCGGTGGACTTCAGGGTAATTTTTCTTTAAATCCATCTTCGGTATTTTTTAATTAATGCAATAAGACTTTATATTTGCATGTGTAGTTGATTCTACTCACGATTCTGTTGTATCCGATATGAAGAAAAACCATTTGATTTTATTGTTGCTTTTATTTTTTGTTTGCAATGTCTTGCACGCACAAAAATCCTTACCTGAAATAACAGTCAACAGTTTTAATGGAAAAGTTATCATAAGCTGGCTGAATGATTATTCAAAACCAGTGACCAATATTTTTATTCAACGATCTTTTGATAGTTTAAAGAATTTTACCACTGTAGGGTCCGTACTTATTCCTCAAAACAAAGAAAATGGATATCCTGATAACAATCCACCTTATAACAGAATGTTTTACAGGGTATCTGTAACTTTTGAGGGAGGTGAATATGTTATAGGCCCTTCAGCAAGACCGGAAAAACAAAAAAAAGAAATTCCTGAAATAAATATTACTGATGTAACAACAAAAATCATCACCCGTGAGCTTTTCTGGGAACCTCTTGAAATTAAAGAAATACCAAAGCCGATTGTTCAGGACTCTCTTAAAAAAATCAACATTACGGATTCTGTAAAGAAGATTACCATTCCAAATGTCATCAAGAAAACCGGAGTTGTACCTAAAGATTCAATCAACATTGTTATTCCAAATGTTAAAGTTGAAAAAGTGATTACTTATCCCAGTAGTGTGGTATTTACAAATAAACAAAACAGCATTACTATTCATCTCCCCGATCCGAAAAATAAAAAATATCATTTGAAGTTTTTTGATGAGGAGAACAATTTTCTTTTTCAGTTGAATAAATTAACGGAGGAATACCTGATAATTGAGAAAGTAAATTTTGTTCATTCAGGCTGGTTTAATTTTGAATTGTTTGAAGATGGTATTTCTATTGAAAAAAATAAATTCTTTATAGCCAAAGATGTCAAAAATGGAGGCAAATGATTGTCAAATCATTCTGACATTGAAAATTACCTCAAAATGTTTTTTTATTTTTTGTTTAACCTCATCCAGATTGATCTTTTCTCCCACTTCTTTCTCAATGGAGGTAACTTGTTTGTCCTGAATTCCGCAGGGAACGATGTTGTTGAAATAGCTAAGGTCTGTATTTACGTTTAAAGCAAAACCATGCATGGTAATCCATCTGCTGCAGCGAACACCAATGGCGCAGATTTTTCTTTCTTTTCCCGGATTTTCAGGTTCAATCCAAACGCCTGTTTCCCCAACGCTTCTTTCACCTTTAATGCCATATTCAGCGATTGTTTGAATGATAACCTCCTCAATGTTTCTGAGGTATTTACCAATATCCGTATAAAATTTTTCCAGATCAAAAATAGGATATCCAACTATTTGATCTGGTCCGTGAAAAGTAATGTCTCCTCCCCTGTTTGTCCTGAAAAAAGAAATTTCTTTTTCTTCCATTTCATCCTCAGAAAGCAGCACATTGTCAATTTTTCCGCTTTTGCCAAGTGTGTATACAGGAGGATGTTCACAAAACAGGAGATGATGTTGGGTAGGAATTTTAAAAACATTGGCATCATTTCCGTCTTTTCTGGCAATGGTTTTTAAATTGACATTTTTAGTCAATAAACTTTCCTGATAATCCCAGGCAGATTTGTAATCTATCAAACCGAGATCTTTAAATGCTACCGGTTGTTGTTGATTAAAAGTAATCATGTGCTGCAAATTTAATGTTTCATTCAAAACTATTGATAATTGTTTATGAACCTATTTTAGTTTTACACTTTAAAAACATTTGAATATCAATATTTGCACCTATTTTTACAATGAAATCATCAGTCAATGAACAAGGAAATTGTGGAAGAACTTTCGGATTCTGAAGAACTTTTTGAACGGATGTCAATTACCATTGACAAAGGTCAGGAGCCCCTGAGAATTGACAAGTTTTTGATGGCCAGAATTGAAGGTGCAACCAGAAATAAAATTCAACAGGCTATTGAAAATGAACTAGTGATTGTAAATGACAAACCGGTTAAAAGCAATTATAAAATTAAAGGAGGAGATAAAGTAGTCATATTTGATTCTTCAGATCAGGATACATCAGAAATTCTACCTCAGGATATTCCCTTGAATATTGTATATGAAGATGAAAATCTTTTTGTAATCAACAAACCTGTGGGTATGGTTGCACATCCTGGTAGCGGTAATCCCGACAATACCCTTATCAATGCAGCTGCATTTCATTTGAAACAGCAGAATCCTGAACTTGATGACAGTACATTGCCCCGTTACGGATTGGTTCATCGGATAGATAAAAATACGAGTGGATTAATGGTTATGGCAAAATCAAAAAAAGCGATGAGTGATCTTGCAAAACAATTTTTTGATCATTCCGTTCACAGAAGGTATGTGGCATTGGTTTGGGGAAATTTTGATGAAGAGGAAGGTACAATTGTAGCTCATGTTGGAAGACACCAGCGTTTCAGAAAGCTCTTTACCGCATATCCTGATGGGGAGCATGGAAAAGATGCAGTAACTCATTACAAAGTACTCGAAAGATTTAATTATGTAACCTTGGTAGAATGCAGACTTGAAACCGGAAGAACGCATCAGATAAGGGTTCATATGCAATACATAGGCCATCCTTTATTCAATGATGAATTTTACGGAGGAGACCGAATTGTAAAAGGAACAGTCTACGCCAAATACAAACAATTTGTAGATAATTGTTTCGCTATTTGCCCGCGTCATGCTCTGCATGCAAAAGAGCTAGGATTCGTTCATCCTGATACCAGCGAAAAATTATTATTTGACAGCGAAATACCGGAAGATATGCAGCTTGTTATAGATAAATGGAGACGATACAGTCAATTTAAAAACGGAGAAGAATAATACAAATTGAAGCTACTCCCAACCTGAAGCAAGCAAATCAGCCAGGTGCATCGTTTTTAGCGGAATATTGTTCTTTTTGATTACGCCATCGATTTGCATCAGACAACTCAAATCAGTGGAAATGATGTATTCCGCTCCCGTAGCCAGAGCATTGTTTATTTTTTGATCCGCCATTGCGGTGGAGATTTCTCCAAACTTTACCGAAAATGTACCGCCAAAACCACAGCAGGTTTCGTTGTCTTTCATTTCAATCAACTCAAGACCCTTTACATTATTCAATAATTTTCTGGGGCCTTCCTTTATACCACATTCACGCAGAGCTGCACAACTATCATGGTAAGTAACTTTAGCATTCAGCTGAGCATTAAAATCAACTGATTTCAAAACATCGGTAAGAAAGTAGGAAAATTCGAAAATTCTCTTTGTAACAGAACAAACTTTGTCCACTGATTTTTCTTCATCAATCAAGTCAGGGTAATAATTTTTCACAAAACCCACACAACTGGCACTTGGACCAACAATATAATCTGAAGTTTTATTAAAATCATCAATGAATTTATGGGCTACATCTCTGGCTTCACGTTTAAATCCTGCATTAAAAGCCGGCTGTCCGCAACATGTTTGATTGCTGTTATATTCGACTGAGCATCCTGCCTTTTCAAGAACCTTTATCATATTAAAGGCAGTTTGAGGATACAGCTGATCAACAAAGCAAGGTATGAATAACTGAACTTTCATTGTTTTGACTGAATAGATTGACCGAATGCAATCATTTTTAATGCTGTAATGGCGGCTTCCTCACCTTTGTGACCATGTTTACCACCAATTCTTTCCAATGCCTGGTTTTGATCATCAACCGTTAGCACCCCGAAAACAGTAGGTATGGGTAAAGTTAAATTCAACTGAAGTATACCATCGGTTACTGCCTTGCACACATAATCAAAATGTGGCGTATCGCCTCTTAATACACAACCTAGGGCAATGAATGCATCTGGTTTACTATTTAGATTCGATTGATTCACTTCCCAATATTTTTTTATTGAAAAGGGAATTTCAAAAGCGCCGGGTACATTTAACGAGGCATAACGAATGCCATATTCATCTAAAATTCGAACACATCCTTTTTCCAATTCATTGGAAATAGATGAGTTCCACTCAGTTTTAATAATTATAACAAAGGCATCCTTTTTTAAAGGGATGCCTGTAACGAATGTTTTATCCAGAGATTGTGAAGACATAAAAAGATATTAATGATAAAGCAAACTAATTACTTGCCTTGTCAATTTGGCAATCATTAATTCACTTCACCCAAACGGGCAAGTTTTTTATCAACTTCTCCATTTGTAACAGAAACAAAAGCAGGATAGTTGTTTTTTACTTTTTGATAGAATTTTATTGCATCTTCATTTTTCCCGATTGATTCTGCGTAATTACCACAAAGCATCAATGCATCAGGGGTGAAAGAATCATCTTTTTCATTTACTTCTGCAGCTTTTTTATAGTAGTTTAATGCTTCATCTTTTTGTTTTTTTTCTGCATAAGCATGACCAAGCATGGTATAAGCTTTGCTTTGGATCTGTTCAGAGCCATTGCCATCAAATTCTTTAAGATATCTTATGGATTTATCAAATTCACCTATTTGAAGGTAACATGCACCTGCCATATATTTTGCACGATTGGCATTTAACGTACCCTCGTAATTATTGATTATTTTCAACAGACCTGTAACATTGCTGCCGTCCAATACACCACCATTCAAAGTTATGTTTACAGAATCTTTGCTGAATGAGGAGGTTGCCATTTTATCAAACAGACTTTCAGCCAGAAAAATAGACTCAGCAGCTTTTGTTTCCTTGGGTTCCTTTATTAATTTTTGATAACCAATTATTCCGGAAGCAACTATTATTACAGCTGCACCTATGTAGGTGATTTTTTTACTGTATTTTTCCCAGAATCCTTTTACTTGTTCTAAAGCTTCATTTGTTTCTTTTGCCATATTATTTTTTTTTAGAAAGAACAATTTATAAATTTAATCAGTGATGAAGGGATAGTCTTCCTGAACGTAAACGTCTTTAAGCAATTCATCCTCATCAGGCCAAGGACTGTCTTCAGCAAACTTTACAGATTCTTCAACTTCATTTTTGACTCTTTCATTGATGGTTTCAATTTCCGAATCGGATATGTTGTGTTCAGTCTGCAGTATTTTCAGCACATGTTCGATTGGATCTTTTTGTTTGTATTCCTCCAGCTCATCTTTGGTTCTGTATTTCTGAGGATCACTCATACTATGCCCCTTGTATCTGTATGTTTTGATTTCAAGTAAAGTAGGACCGCCTTTTTCCCGTGCCCTGTTAACCGCACGTAAAACAGCATTGTGCACATCTTCCGGGCTCATTCCATCAACCGCATCAGCAGGCATTTCATAGGCATCTGCAGTTTTGTATATGTCCAGCGTTTTACTTGTCCTGGAAACAGAGGTCCCCATTGCATAGTGATTGTTTTCACAAATAAAAACTACAGGAAGATCCCACAACATTGCCATATTGAAAGTTTCATGCAACATTCCCTGACGGGCTGCACCATCCCCAAAGAAACACAAAACAACATTATTGGTTCCCCTGTACTTTTCAGCAAAAGCAAGTCCGGCTCCTGTACCAATTTGTGCACCAACAATACCATGACCTCCAAAAAAATTTTCTTTTAAACCAAAGAAGTGCATACTTCCTCCTTTCCCTTTGCTGCATCCTGTGGCTTTTCCATATAATTCAGCCATACAGCTTTTAGCAGAAACGCCTTTTGCAATTGCAAGTGCATGATCTCTGTAGGCTGTAATGAATTTATCATCCGCGTTCGTTGCAGTCATACATCCGGCAACAACAGCTTCCTGACCTATGTACAAATGACAGAATCCGCGGATTTTTTGCATTCCGTACAATTGTCCGGTTTTTTCTTCAAAACGACGCAATAAAAGCATGAGTTCATACCAATACAGATATGTTTCTTTTGAAAACTTCATGTTCAGTTATATAAAAAATTAAGTGTGCAAATATAAGGAATAAATAACAAAAATAAATATCGAGAAATTCATCAATCCAATTAATGATTTCATAAACCATTAAATTTCAGCGAATATCTAATTGTAAAATATAATAATATATTTTATTGGTTTTAAATGATTGAATGATGAATTAATTGTTAAAAACTAAACATTGTGATAACTCATTGCAAGAAAAAACTGTTGTTTCTTTACATGTTTGTGTAGCATAAAAAAAATTTCGAACAATATGGCAGCTCTAACTTACGATGACATTCAACTTATTCCCTCCTATTCTGAAATAGTATCCAGAAAAAATATTGACTTGAGTACTAAAATCACCACAAGATTTGAGCTTTCAATTCCCTTGGTTGCATCACCTATGCCCACAGTTTGCGGTTTTGAAATGGCACTTGAATTGATGAGAATGGGCGGTATTGGATGTATTCACAGATTCATGACTATTGGTGAACAGGAAGAAATTGTTGAAAAGCTATACAATATCTCTATTGCCGAAAAAATAAACATTCCAGTAATGGCTGCAGTTGGTGCCAATGGTGATTATCTTGAAAGAGCCAAAACTCTTGTAAATAAAGGGGTGCGCATCATATTGATTGATGTGGCACATGGTCATCATAAAAATGTCAAGGACGCCATTGGAATGATTAAATCTATTGATTCATCCATTGATGTAATAGCGGGTAACATAGCCACTTCGAAGGCTGCTGTTGATTTGCAGGATTGGGGTGCAGATGCTTTGCGTGTGGGAGTTGGAGGTGGAAGCCTTTGCACCACTCGTATTAAAACAGGATTTGGAGTTCCAAATGTTACCTGTTTGAATGAAATTGTAAAAGTTGCTAAAGTTCCTGTAATGGCTGATGGGGGGTTGCGGATGAGTGGTGATTTGGCAAAAGCCTTTGCAATGGGAGCATCAACCGCCATGCTGGGTTCCTTGCTTGCAGGTACAGAAGAAGCTCCCGGATTACTGATAAACCAGCCCAAAGGTTTATTTAAAAAATACAGCGGAGCTGCATCATACGATACCAAGGTGACTCATGGGCAAGAAGTTAGAAACATTGAAGGTGAGAGTACTATTATACCATACAAGGGTAAAGTAAAGCTTGTTATAGACTCCATACTTGATGGAGTTAGATCTGCTCTCTCATATGCCGGAGCCAATAATTTAAGGGAATTTAAACCAGATTTTATAGAAGTTACCAACGCAGGTCTGAGTGAAGCTAAACCGCATTTATTGTAATTGATGAATTCGCATCTGATTACATTGCTCAATTAGTCAACCCACCAAATTCATGTTATTCTTACATAAAATTATTATTACCCATTTCAAAAACTATGAAGTTTCAACTTTTGATTTTGAAAAGTCAGTAACCGGTATATGTGGTTTAAATGGAAAAGGAAAAACAAATCTGTTGGATGCGATATATTACTCATGTTTTACTAAAAGTTATTTTCCCGGTTCTGACACCTTGAACATAAAATTCAATCAGGAAGGTTTTAGGATTGATACACAGTTTACATTGAATCAAAAACAGCTTCAAGTTGTTACTGTTAACAAAATCAATTCAAAAAAAGAAATTTATGTAAATGATGTCCCTTATGAAAAATTATCAAGTCATCTGGGTTTGTTGCCAGTAGTTATAGTAGCTCCAGACGATATCAATATCATCAATGGCAGCAGCGATGGAAGAAGAAAATTTACGGATGCGATGATGTCACAACTAGATGCAGAATATCTGCAAAGTCTCATTCAGTATAATAAAATACTTGCCCAAAGAAACAGCCTTCTGAAAAGTATGGCATCAGGCAAAATGAATGACAGTGGATTATTGGATATTCTGGACAGTCAAATGATTTATCCTGCTCAGCAAATTTTCAATAAAAGAATTATTTTTTTTAAAGAACTTCTGCCTTTAGTTGTTCATTTCTACAAAAAAATTGCAAACAAAGAAGAAGACATTATCGCACAATATGAAAGTGAACTTATTGGAAATGAATACAGGGAAATGTTATTAAATAACAGACAAAAAGATATAGCCCTTCAACGCACCAGTTCAGGAATCCACAGAGATGATTTGTTATTTCAGCTGAATTGTCTTTCTTTCAAAAACATAGCTTCTCAAGGTCAAAAAAAGAGTCTTTTGTATGCTATGAAGCTTGCTGAATACGAGATGATAAAAAATGCAAAAGGTTTTTCTCCGATATTGTTGCTCGATGATGTATTTGAAAAACTGGATGACTCAAGGATAAACAATTTGCTCGATTGGGTATGCAATAAGAACAAAGGTCAGGTTTTTATTACAGATACACACCGCGAAAGACTGGAAATAGCTTTTAATAAATTAGGAGTGGATGGAAAAATAATTGAGTTATAAGATGGACTTAGTAAAGATTCTATGTCAGTAATTAATTTATTACTATTTTTTTAATCAATTTCTCTCCTAGTTCATTGTTGACTTTTTCAATGATGGTTTCCTTTTGATAAATCAATTCATTTTTCAGTGGAGCGACATTGCTGGATATGTAAAGTGTGTGTCCGATAATTTTAATGCTGTCGGTATATTTTGCAATGGTTGTACCCATAAGTTGTTCCCAAATCTCTTCTATTTGAACTGCCTGTATGCCGGATTTCAGTTTGCTTTTATTCAAAAATTCTTTTAATGCATCTTGTAATGATAGAGAGCTCATG
>CAZCOL010000051.1:0-12837 GCA_964500545.1 uncultured Ferruginibacter sp.
TGCTCGCTGAGCAAAGAGAAGCTTACTTCTTCTTAGGAGCAGCTTTTTTAGCAGCCTTCTTAGGGGCAGCTTTTTTAGCAGCTTTCTTAGGAGCAGCTTTTTTAGCAGCTTTCTTAGGAGCAGCTTTTTTTACAGCTTTCTTTGGAGCAGCTTTTTTAGCAGCTTTTTTCTTTGTAGCCATTGTTTTAAAATTTAATTGGTTAGTAAATAATACTTAAAATTAAGTACTATTTTCAAATTACCAAAAAAAATCTTAATTTTTTTTTAATTTTTAAATGCTGTTTACAGAGACGTGAGTTTTGTCTCCTTTTCCTTTTTTGAATTCAACTACACCATCAGTCATTGCAAAGATGGTATAGTCTCTTCCAAGACCAACATTTTTTCCCGGATGATAAACAGTTCCGCGTTGACGCAGAATGATGTTGCCGGCCATTGCAGATTGACCGCCATAAATTTTAACACCCAGTCTTTTACTTTGAGAGTCGCGACCGTTTTTTACTGAACCTTCACCTTTTTTATGTGCCATGGTTGTTTAGGATTTTAATAATGAAGTTTTAATTACTTCAAAATTCATTAAGCAATTGCAGTTACTTTAATGTGAGTATACTGCGTACGATGTCCGTGTTTTTTACGGAAACCTTTTCTTCTTTTCATTTTAAAAGCGATCACTTTATCGCCTTTGATCAGGTCATTCACAATTTCAGCTTTTACAACAGCTTTTACATTCGATCCACTGCTGATGCTTCCACCATTGTCCGTCATAAGGACATCCGTGAATTCAACCGAGTCACCGGTTTTGCCATCAATGTGCGGAACATACAAACTGTCTCCGGCTTTTACTTTAAATTGCTGACCTGCGATTTTAACTACTGCTAACATAACATACCCGAATTTAGGACGGCAAAGGTAAGTATTTTGCCTGATTGATAAGCAGTTTTTTTCTGTTTTTTTAAGATTTATAGTAAAATGGGCCTAAAATTACCCTAATGTATGAACCAAATCCCTCCAATAATTTAATATATTAAATATATAGTAAATAAATTTATGAAAAATGAAATAAAGTTAAACTGTAAAAAAAAATCAACTGTTTATCGGGAAATCAAATAAAAACAAAAGTGTACAATCAGCACTATATTAATGATTGAACGAAGCAATCATCTTTTCGATTTCATTTCATTATTTGCCCTCCTAAATCAATTCGTTTCTTACGCTCAAATCTAACTACATTTACAAAATCTATGTCTTCTATTATCCGTTTTTTTCAACTGTTATATAACATTTATGCCTGCATTTTATTTGCTGCATTATTGTTGATACTTTTTCCTCTGGTACTATTGACCTTTATTCTACCCAAAAAAACAAGGGGAAATTTGATTTACATAATCAGCAGATTTTTTGCAGATATAGCCATGTTGTTCATGGGAATTTTTCATTACAACATTTACGAAACACCGCATAACAGGAAAAAACCGGTGATTTTTGTATACAACCATATTTCGTATTTGGATGCCTTGATCATTTTGAAGGCCATTCGCAGACAGCACATCAGAGGTTTGGGTAAATATGAAATTGCAAAGATTCCTCTGTTTGGTTTTATATACAGCAGTGCCGTTATCATGGTAAAAAGAACAAGCAAAGAAGACCGGGCAAGATGTGTGGAAGATTTAAAAAATGCTCTCAATGACAATATTTCTATTGTTCTTTCACCTGAAGGAACCTTTAATGAAACGAACAAACCCCTCATTGATTTTTTTGACGGTGCTTTCAGGATTGCGATTGAAACAAAAACGCCCATCAAACCACTATTGTTTCTTGATACATTTGACAGAATGCATTACAGTAAAGCACTTTCCCTTACCCCTGGCAAATCAAGAGTAGTTTATTTGGAAGAGATACAAGTTGAAAATTATACTTTGGAACAACTTCCTCTCCTAAAGCAAAAAGTATACAATACCATGGAAACTGCTTTGATAAATTATAAAGCGAACTGGATAAAATTGAACGACTGAAATGTCATTGTTTGAAGAATTAGAATACAATCAGGCCAATACTATTAACTGCTGGGCAGAAATCGTTTTGCCATTGGCATTACCTTCTACATATACCTATGAAGTGCCTGCTCATTTATTGGGAAAATTGAAAATCGGTTGCAGGGCGGAGGTGGTTTTTGGAAAAAATAAAAAATATGCAGGCATCATCTGGTCTGTTTCAAAGGAAAAACCTGCGTATCAATCCAAGCCAATTCTGAATATTCTCGACGAGGATCCCATTCTATATCCACAACAAATGGCCCTTTGGAAATGGATGAGTGAATATTACATGTGCTCCTTGGGAGAAGTTATGTCGGCCGCTCTGCCCGCCAACTTTAAACTAAACAGCGAAACAAATATTATTTTCAATGAAGAAGCAGGAGAAGATTTTTCTCATCTGAATGATGAAGAATTTGTTGTGGCGGAAGCCTTGTTGATTAAAAAACAATTGCAAATATCCGAAGTACAGCAATTGCTTGATACAACGCATGTTTATCCCGTTATAAAGTCTTTACTGGATAAAAACGTTTGTTTTATTTGGGAAAAACTGAATGAAAAATACAAACCCAAAAAAGAAACTTTTGTAAAAATTGATCCTCAATATGCTGAGGAAAAAAAACTTGCTCAATTACTAAATGACTGGAAGGGAGCTCAAAAGCAAATGGAATTGCTGTTGGCATTCATTCACTTGAACAGGACAGAGGGTAGGGTCATCAAATCTGAGCTTTTAAAAAAATCGAAAGCTACGGGTGCACAATTCAATGCACTTTGTGAAAAGGGAATCCTTGTAGCAGAGAAAATGAATGTAGACAGAATTCATTACTTGCCTAAAAATATTTCCATAGATTTTGAATTGTCTGACAACCAAAATCTCTGTTTGAATGAAATCAATACACAATTTTCAAAAAAAAATGTTGTATTGCTCAAAGGAGTTACCGGTAGCGGTAAAACGCTGTTGTATATCAAACTGATAGAAGAACAACTCCAACAGGGTAAGCAGGTTTTGTATCTTCTTCCGGAAATTGCATTGACTTCACAAATCATTCGAAGATTGCAAAGACATTTTGGTGGACATATTGCTGTATATCATTCGAAATTCAACGACCAGGAAAGAATAGAGTTGTGGAATAAAATAAAAACAGGTGAGGTTAATGTTCTCCTCGGAGCAAGAAGTGCCCTGTTTCTTCCATTCAACAATATTGGATGCATCATAGTTGACGAGGAGCATGATGCATCTTTCAAACAACAGGATCCTGCGCCAAGGTACAATGCCCGTGACACGGCGGTATTTTATGCTTCTTTGTTCGGAGCAAAAGTTTTACTTGGAAGTGGTACCCCTTCCGTGGAGAGTTATTACAATGCTGTTCAAAAAAAATATGGTTATGCTGAATTGAATGAAAGATACGGAGGTATTGAGATGCCTTTGATTGAAATAGTAAATACGCAGCAAGTCGTATCCAAAGGAAAAGTAATGATCAGTCCTCAATTGAATGAAGCCATTCAAATGGCTATGGATGGTGGCAAACAGGTGATACTTTTTCAAAACAGAAGAGGCTATAATCCATATATGATTTGCGGTACTTGCGGCAACATACCTCAATGCAAACACTGCGATGTATCATTGACCCTGCACAAATATACCAACAAGCTTCATTGTCATTATTGCGGCAGTAATTATCCAAAGCTGAATGCCTGCATAGCCTGCGGATCCGTAAATTGGATCGAGAAAAATTTTGGTACCGAAAAAATTGAGGAGCAGCTTGAAAACGATTTTTCAAAATTCAGAATTGCAAGAATGGACGTGGACAGTATAAAAGGTAAAAATGCACATGATACCCTCATACAGCAGTTTGAACAAAATCGGCTGGATATTCTGGTGGGAACACAAATGGTTGTAAAAGGACTGGATTTTGACAATGTAAGTCTGGTAGGGATATTAGATGCAGATGGTTTGCTTAGTTTTGCCGATTTCCGGGTGAACGAAAGGTCGTTTCAATTGATGGAGCAGGTCAGCGGACGGGCCGGCAGAAAAAACGCTCAGGGTAAAGTACTCATACAAACCATCAATCCCAAACACCCGGTGATACAATATGTAAAAAATCATGACTACAATGCATTTTATGTTAATGAGATTTCAAACAGGCAGACATTTTCTTATCCACCTTTTACCAGACTGATTAAATTGACTTTAAAACACAAGGACAACAATTTACTCAAATCAGCTTCAGAAAAATTGCTGATGTCCCTTAAACAAGATTTTAAAAATTGGGTAGTGGGACCTGCACCTCCGGTCATACCCAGACTGAGAAACCAGTATCTGATGGAGATTTTGCTGAAAATTCCAAAAGAAACCATTGGAATAGCAAATTGTAAAAAAGCAATTCAACATCACATTATTTTGCTTCAAAGTGAAAAAATGTTCAAATCAATAACTATTATTGCAGACGTAGATCCTTATTAATAAGTCATATTGAAAATTCAGGATAACATATCATTAAAGCCCTACAATACTTTTGGAATAGAAGCCTATGCGAGATATTTTTCGGCCTTTAACTCCATTGATCAACTCAATGAAATTATTGACTTTTCAATATCTGAAAGTGTCTCAGGATTGGTAATGGGAGGAGGTAGCAATATGCTATTTGTAAACAATGTAGATGGGTTGGTATTAAAAAATGAAATAGAAGGTATTGAAATTTTGGATGAAAATGATGAGCATGTTTACATCAGGGCAGGGGCAGGAATGAACTGGCATCAATTTGTGTTGTATTGTATCCATCACGGTTATGCAGGTATCGAAAATCTGGTATTGATTCCGGGTTGCGTTGGTGCATCACCTATTCAAAACATTGGTGCATATGGAGTGGAGATAAAAGATGTTTTTTGTTCTCTGGAGGCTTATCATTTAAAGGATAAATCAAAAATTGTTTTTTCAAATAATGATTGCGCATTTGGATACAGAGAAAGTGTTTTCAAAAACAGGTATAAAAATCAATTTGTCATCACTTCGGTCACCTTAAGATTGAACAAAAAGCCTGTATATAATGTTTCCTATGGAGCTATTCATCAGGAACTAGAAAGCATGGGCATCAAGGATTTGTCTGTAAAATCCATTGCACAAGCGGTGATGAATATCAGGAACAGCAAATTACCCAATCCATCAAAAATTGGGAATGCCGGTAGTTTTTTTAAAAATCCTGAAATTTCCGTTGAAGATTTCAATCAGTTGAAATCAAGGTATCCTACTGTTAATGGTTATCAAACAAACAACCATAAAATCAAAATAGCTGCGGGTTGGCTGATTGAACAATCCGGCTGGAAGGGATTCAGGGAGGGTGATGCAGGATGTTATGAAAAGCAGGCTCTCGTGCTGGTTAATTATGGAAATGCAACAGGAGAGCAGGTATATCAGCTAAGTGAGAAAATCATTGCATCTGTTCAACAGCATTTCGGAATCACACTTCAAAGAGAGGTAAATATCATTTGACTTTTAAAAAGGAATTGAATCAATTGAAATCATCTTCCGAAAAGTGCTGGCTGCCAATGTCAAGCATGCTTCCCATTAAATCTTTGAACTCAATTTTGGTATCAATTATTTTTTTGCTGATGAGTGAGTAACTTGCCAATCCATGAAGGACAAATTCCATCAGCATGGCAGTTTCCATTTCATTCAGGTTATGATAGTTTCTTTTAACTAGAGCGTGCAATCCGTCAACTTTATATAACAATTGAATTTTGTCAGCATCTTTTGATTCTGTGAATAAATTCAACTGGTTTCCTTCGTCAAACCATTTAAGGATTGATTTATAAGGGTTCTCTTCTTTGACGTTATCCTTTGTTTTTCTTTTTTTTAATGTTTCAGGATTTTGAAAATAATCTGAAAACAAAGTTCTGATTGATTTATCAATCAGGTTGAAAGCTACCTGATTTGGGCCTTCCTGTTCTCCTTCATATACTAGCTCTATCTTACCGGTAATGGAAGGGATTATGCTGATGAAATCGCTGATCCACACCTGTGTTTTTTTCTCCTGATGAATGATGGCACGGCGTTCTGCTGCACTCATGGCATTTTCGTAAGCAGAAATGGTGAGTCTTGCACTGACACCGCTTTTTCTGTCCACTAATTCGCTGTTTCTTGCTTCAAATGAAACTTGTTCAATCAGTCTTTTAATCAAATCGCTCATAATCACTTTATCCTGTTGTGATTCGATTTTGTTTGCTTCCTGCGCAGTAATCGCAAGGGATGTTTCTATGTTTTTAGGATAGTGGGTCATTATCTGACTTTGAATTCTGTCTTTCAGAGGGGTGACAATACTTCCTCTGTTCGTGTAATCTTCTGGGTTAGCTGTAAAAATGAACAGTATGTCCAACGGTAAACGCATTTTAAAACCTCTGATTTGCAAGTCACCTTCTTCCAATATATTGAACAGAGAAACTTGAATTCTTGCCTGTAAATCAGGCAACTCATTGATAACAAAAATTGATCGGTTGCTTTTTGGAATGATGCCAAAATGCAACACTCTTTCATCTGCAAAATTCAATTTTAAATTAGCAGCCTTTATGGGATCAATATCGCCAATAAGATCCGATACACTTACATCCGGTGTCGCCAGTTTTTCTCCGTATCTTTTTGATTTGTGCATCCATTCAATTGGTGTATCATTTCCTTTTTCCTCAATGAGATTTTTTGCATAATTGGAGATGGGATTAAATGGGTCATCGTTGATTTCGCTGCCTGCCACAACTGGGATGTATTCATCCAGTAGTTCGGTCATTTGACGGGCTATTCTTGTTTTTGCTTGCCCCCTCAGACCCAGAAACAGGATATTATGTTTACTTAGTAATGCCCTTTCGGTATCGGGTATAACGGTATCTTCATACCCGAGTATTCCTGGAAATGGATTTTGCTTATTCTGCAATTTGTTGATCAGGTTGTTTCTTATTTCTTCTTTAATGGATTTGGAAACCCATCCTGATTTTTTTAATGCTCCAATGGTATTTATGTTATTCATTTTAATAAGGTTATAATAATTTTGGAAGTGAATTAAAACATAGATTTACTTTTTCCGCTTTCAAAGTCTTTAAAAATAAAGGAACCCAATTTGTCGAGGGAAGCAAAAAATGCTTTTCCATGATTGGCTTCTGTAAATTCATGAACAAAATTCTGAAGATAAGGGTCGCTGGCAATCATAAAGGTAGTGATGGGTATTTTTAATTTTTTACATTGTGTTGCCAGGCTCATACACTTATTCATGATTTTTCTGTCAATGCCAAAGCTGTTTTTATAATATTTTTTTCCTATTTTCAAACAGGTTGGTTTTCCATCTGTAATCATAAAAATCTGTTTGTTTGGGTTGCGCCTTTTTCTTAACAATTCCATTGCAAGTTCCAGCCCGGCTACAGTATTGGTATGATAAGGCCCAACCTGCAAATAAGGCAGGTCTTTCACTTCAATTGTCCATGCGTCATCGCCAAATACCAGAATATCCAATGTGTCTTTAGGATATTTTATTTTAATCAGTTCACTCAATGCCATGGCAACTTTCTTTGCCGGGGTAATTCGGTCTTCACCATATAAAATCATGGAATGAGATATGTCAATCATCAATACGGTGGAGGTATTTGTTTTGAAATCGGTTTCTTTTATTTCAAGATCATCTTCATTAATTAGGAAATGCTCTATTCCGTGATTTACCTGAGCATTTCTGATGGACGTATTGAAATCAATCTGTTCCATGGTGTCGCCAAAAATGAATGGTCTGGTTTCAGAATTGATCTCATCTCCTTTACCTGTTTTAAACATCTGATGATTGCCACTTCTCGATTTTTTTATTTTGCCAAAGATTTCATCCAAACTTCTTTTGCGAATGCTTTGTTCTGTTTTTGGTGTTATTTTTATTTCGCCTGAATGGTTGTTTTCATTGATATAGCCTTTGTTTTTTAAATCTTCAATAAAATCTCCCATACCGTATTCGTCATCTGTAAGCTTGTATTCTTTATCCAGCTCATTCAGCCATTGAATGGCTTCATTGTAATCACCACTGGTGTAGGTCAACAGTTCTGTAAATAAGCTGAACAATTTTTCGAAATTGCTTTTATCATTTTTAAGGGGGCTGTATTTGGAAAAATTGAAATTATACATTTATGAAACTTGAAACGTTGCAGATACAATATAGTAAACAATCTGATCAACAATAAGTTTATCCAATCAAAAAAAAAGTCCTGGACTATTGGTACAGGACTTTTGATGATATATGAAAGGCTATTTATGGTTTGGCAGTATCGGTTGTTGCTTTTTGTTTAATTTGTGCCGGTGCATTGGCGGCTTCTTTCATCATTTTAAATTGTTGCTCCAAGCCATTCATACTGTTCATTAAATTTGTATTTCTTGATTCTTCATCAGAAAGAGCATCTCTTTTCGAATCAGGAAGTGATTGGTAGTAAGCGGCCTGTTGTTCCATGTCCTTGTGAAGTTTACTGCTTATTTTTTTTGCCAGCTCATCATTTTCGGCTTTTAGAGCAGCATACAACGTTTGCAGGGAAATTTGATTGTGTTGCTGGTATCGGCCAATCATTCCATAAGGAATGTTTTCTTGAAGCATCATCTTATCGCATTTATTCAGCAATTTAGATGCGTCCTCTTTTCTGCCTGATTCTGCAAGTGCTGCTGCGGCTTGTGCATAGGCTAATCTGATGCTGTTTAGATGACGGCGGTTCTCTTCATCGTAATATACTCCTTTTGTGTCTGCATTGCCGGATTTGAATTTATTCATCATTTTGTCATTCACCCAATCCAAATCAACACCCGCATTTTCTACAGGTACAAGTTGGTATATCATGCCTTTCTGACGAAGGTATTTTTCAAAACCCAATTCGCCGTATGGAGATGTGAAACAAATAGGACGCTTCCATTTGTTGGCCGCAATGATATTCAAAATGGCAGCATCATTTTTGTAAAGATAGTTTTTAGAAAATTCAAATTTGATTTCCGTAGCAACCACATCATTTGCATTAACAGTTCCATTCTTTCTTACCAAAGCAGAATCAACCGGAACAGAAACTTTTTGTGATGGGAAAATATTGAGAATGTCATTTTCGTTGATGATGGTTCCTTTTGCCGGATCATCTGAGCCTGCATAATCTTTCATCATGGTGTATAAATCCATATATCCGTTTCTGTCTGTAGTTGGACCAGGCATGTAACGGATGACATCTCTGCCTGAACCTTCAATTTGAGCAGCTGTCCATATTGGATCAATCGGGTCACTGTTATTCACTTTATACCTCAATTGATTGATGTACCAGTCTGTTCCCAATAAGCTGCTGTTGATAACCCTTACATCATTTCTGATGCCTTCCACTTCCTGTGCATACCAAAGCGGGTAAGTGTCATTGTCACCAAATGAAATGAGCACAGCATTTTGCGGACAGCTTTCCAGATAGTTTATTGCCAGATCTCTTGCCAGTGTTTTTTTACTTCTGTCATGATCGTCCCATTCCTGATCAGCCATTATAACCGGAACTGCCAATAAACAAGCAATACCGGCTATTGCACCTGACAATTGCGGATTTTTAATGAATTTTTCCAAAAGTTCTTTTACATAAAGAACACCCAATCCTATCCATATTGCGAATGCATAGAATGAACCAACATATGCATAGTCACGTTCACGGGGTTGATTTCCTGCCTGGTTGAGATAAAGGCAAATCGCAAGTCCGGTAAAGAAAAACAGTAAGCCAGTGATCAAAGTATCTTGTTTGTCTTTCTTCAATTGATAGAGTAGTCCTAGTATTCCTAAAATAAAAGGCAACAGGAATAATTTATTATTTGCTTTGTTGTGTTTCAAAGTTTCAGGCATCATGGATTGATCACCTAAACGCATGTTGTCATAAAAGCTGATACCCGTGAGCCAGTTACCGTCTCTTGGGTTGCCCATATTCACCCCTTGCACATCGTTTTGTTTACCGGCGAAGTTCCACATGAAATAACGCCAGTACATCCAGTTAATCTGATAATCCAGAAAGAAACCGATGTTTTCAGCCATGGTAGGGGCTCTTTCCCAATTACCGTCTTTGTCTTTAGTTATTCCTGCCCAGTTTGCATAATAATCCGCATGCCCCTGATCATTGCTTTGATCCCACATACGGGGGAATGCATGTTTATCAGCATCTGCATATACATATTCAACCTTACGGCCATTTTTTTCATATTTGCCGTTTGACTTTATATAAGTGGCTGTTGTATTTGCTTCCTGTATTTGTGCTGTAAAATCCTGTCCGTATAAAATAGGCCAGTCGCCATATTGCTCACGACTTACATATCCGACCAAACTTACAGGATTATCAACGTTGAACATGTCCACTGTTGGGTTAGCATTGCTTCTTACCATAGTGGTGAAATAGGTGGAATAACCCAATAACATAAAACTAAAACTCCAAACACCCAGTTTCAGGAAATTCCAATTTTTTCTTTCAGCAATTCTTAGAATAT
This sequence comes from uncultured Ferruginibacter sp., assembly GCA_964500545.1. Classification (GTDB taxonomy): domain Bacteria; phylum Bacteroidota; class Bacteroidia; order Chitinophagales; family Chitinophagaceae; genus Ferruginibacter. The sequence continues at coordinate 10,522 of CAZCOL010000051.1, forward strand.
AAAATAACAGAAAGCCAATCAATACAAAGAAAAAGGCAAAGCCAACAAAGAAGGGTTGGCCAAAACTGTTGACAAAAAGAATATCCATATTGCCTGCACCCTTGATGCTCCATTGTATTACAGCTTTTTGTACAAGACCTGTAATGATACAGCCAATGATGAATGCTAAAAACGTTCCTTTGGTGGTGGCTTTGTATCTTTTGAAATAGTAAATGATTACTATGGCAGGAATGGTAAGTAAGTTCAGCAAATGCACTCCTATAGAAAGTCCCATCAGGTAGAAAATCAAAATGATCCATCTGTCAGCTTTGGTGAAATGACCTTTTAAGCCTTGCTCTTGTTCTTCAGTTACATTTTGCTCCCACTTGAGCATAGCCCAAAATACAACTGCAGTGAAGAAAGAGGATAAAGCATAAACTTCACCTTCAACTGCACTATACCAGAATGAATCCGAGAATGTATAAGCCAGGGCACCAACAACACCCGCAGCCATAATTGCGAAAATATTATTGCCGTTAAGTTCTTTACCGTCTTTCTGAACAATTTTTCTGGCAAAGTGAGTGATGGACCAAAATAAGAACAATATGGTAAAACCGCTAGCCAGTGCACTCATCGTATTGATGCCTGTTGCGGCATTGTGTTGCCCAAAGGGAATCATGAACAATCTTCCAATCAATACGAACATTGGAGCTCCGGGAGGATGTGGAATTTGAAGTTTGTAGGCGCTGGAGGCAAATTCACCGCAATCCCATAGGCTGCCCGATGCTTCCATGGTCATCAAATAAACTGCGCAGGCAATCAAGCATACTGCCCATCCTGTCAAATTGTTAATTCGTTTGAAATTCATAATATAAATTGGTTATAGGTAAGCAAATATAATCATATTCAAATTTTAAAGCTGTTTTTTACAGAGGAATTAATTACAAATAGGGATAAAAATTATTTATTTAAAATGGCTTTAGAAATGAGATGTCTATGATTAGTTTCAAATGTTATGTAAAGACCTGAAAAAGTTTCATTTATTTCAATTGATATTAACCTGATCCACTCTTGATTCAAGTTTGCTTTCTATAAAATCCGGTACTTTGTTTAAAAAGTTTAAACCTGTTTTTTCTTCAATATCATCAACTGAAGTTCTGAATTGATACCATGGTAAATTTTTTACAGTTTGATTGTTTGGAAAATCTACTGCAATTATGCGTGTATTAGTTGAAATTCTCTGAAGGTCATTGTTTCCAAGGGGCAGCACTATAATGATTTTCCAGCAATTGGAAGGAACAGTAATTTTTCCAAGACCAATTTTTTCTGCAAATCCTTTACTGCCTGTTCCTCCTTTTCCATATCCTCCCGCAAGAATGTAAAGTTCAAAGTCATTGTCCAAAAGTTTGCGGCAATAATTCTCCAGGGATACCCAGCTGATCCGGTTTAGATTCGGAGATTGCGGAATCATATTGGACATCAGAAAAGTTTCGGCATTGTTTTCTTCATTCAAATCCCTGTCTTCAGAGGGGCAAAGATGTCCTCTGTCAAAACCTGTTTTACTGTAATCTTTGGCAGTTACCTTATAAAAATAATCAGGTAATGCTTTGTCAGTAGCGAAACAATTACATCTTTTTGAGTGTCCTTTCCAGGAATTTGCAAGATGCCAGCTTACCCAGTTTGCACAACCCTTTGAGTTGTTATAAGATAATGCGAAGGAAGATTTGATCATCAGGTAGTTGGAAGATTCTCGTACATCATTGGAGGCATTGCTTGGGTTGCCGGTCAATAAATGTTCATTGGGACGAAAAATATGTGAAGCCCAGGATTTGTATAAATCGCAAGAAATATTTTTATGCGAGTAAATATTCCCATTGATTAATGCAGAGTGTTTTGCGGAATTTTTATTTTCATTTAAAAAAGCAAAGGAGATTACAACAAAAAGAATGGCAGATAAATTGGTTGAAATTTTTTTTATTATGGGGTGTATTGACATATAGTAGAATAGAAATCGAAAAATTTTGTTGTTTTTTTCTTAGAAAGGAATTTTTTTCATTAAAAGATGAATTAATAAAAAAAGAATCGTTAACAATCTTTAACAACTTTACGAAAATAAAATGGAATAAATTAATTATATTGTGTCGCAAAAATACCTACATGTTAGTTAAAAAAGTCCCTTTTTATTTCGTTTTGATTGCATTTCTGTTGCCTTCTGCCGCATTGATTTTTGTAATGCTGAATGATAAGGCGTCTGAAACTGAAATGGATTTGGCTTTACAGCAATCATCAAATTCCTGTAATCTTAAAATTAAAAGATTAAATGGTTTTCAGTTCATT
>CAZCOL010000051.1:12937-14765 GCA_964500545.1 uncultured Ferruginibacter sp.
GAGACCTATACTATCGGTGAATTGCTCAAATATATGATTGTTTATTCTGACAATAATGCTACAATATTGCTTAATCAAATTGTTGATGAAAATATTTTCAAAAAGGTATTTTCAGATGTAGGATTGCCTGAGCCTGATTTCAGGTCAAGTCAATATCCCATTTCAGTAAATGATTTTTCTATTTTCATGAAGGAATTGTACAACGCATCCTATTTGTCTCAAGAGGATTCAGAAACTTGTTTGGAAATGTTAAGTAGAAGTGATTTCAGAGATGGTTTATTAAGTGGCTTACCCGGTAATTGTGCCGTAGCTCACAAATTTGGGGAAGGAGGTGCTGATAATAATCCTCATTTTAGTGAGTCGGCTATAGTGTATTGTGGCAAAAAGCCCTATATGATCACTATTATGACCAAGGGAAGGGACATGAAAAAATTGCCGAAAGTAATAAGTGACATCTCCAAAAAAGTATATGATATAATGAGTGTAAGGACTTAGTTTTTAAAAATCAATTGTTTCCAAAACAGATTGGCCTCAGTATTTATCAGCTGATGACTTATCAATTCACAATCTATTTAATTTAATGGCTGCAATAACTTATAAACAATTCACCATTGGTATTGAAGAGGAGTATATGGTGATTGATCCACAAACCCGAGAGTTGAAGAGCCATCAACAAAGAATAGTGCAGGAGGGTCAGAAGATTTTCAGTGACAAAGTAAAAGCGGAAATGCATCAAGCGGTGGTGGAAGTGGCTACTGATATTTGTAAGGATGTGGAATCGGCTTATAAAGATATCAGCAATATGCGTAAAACTATTGCAGGCATTGCCGGTGACTTGGATTTGTGGGTAGGGGCCAGTGGCACTCATCCTTTCAGTCATTGGGAAAAACAACTCATAACCGATCATGTTAGGTACAATGAGATTGTGAATGAGTTGCAGGAAGCGGCCAGAAGTAACCTTATTTTTGGATTGCATGTTCACATCGGAATGGAGTCTCGTGAAATGGCTATACATATTGCCAATACAGCCAGATATTTTCTTCCGCATGTGTTTGCTTTGAGTACAAACTCTCCATTCTGGGAGGGGAGACAAACCGGATATAAATCTTTCCGAACAAAAGTTTTTGAAAAGTTTCCACGAACGGGTATTCCGGATATTTTCAACAGCATTGAAGATTACGAAAATTATATCAGAATACTTGTAAGAACAAATTGTATTGATAACGCCAAGAAAATCTGGTGGGATCTAAGGGTACATCCGGTATTTAACACAGTAGAATTCAGAATCTGTGATATTCCATTGACAGTAAAGGAAACCATTGCAATAGCAGGATTATTTCAAGCGATTTGCGCCAAGTTGTATAAATTACGAACTCAAAATATGAATTTCATGATGTACAGCCGTGCATTGATCAATGAAAATAAGTTCAGGGCCAGTCGTTATGGAATAGAGGGAAAGATGATTGATTTTGGAAAAGAAACAGAACTGGATACAAAAATACTGATTGAAGAGTTGTTGAATTTTGTGGATGATGTTGTTCCTCACTTAGGTGGGGAGAGTGCATTAAAAACCCTAAATGAAATACTCAAAAACGGAACAGGTGCGGATAGACAACTGAATAAATTTAAACAAACGGGTAGTCTGTTAGAAGTAGTAGATTACATACAGAATAGTTTTTTAATGGATGAATTATAGTTTGAGTAAATAAAAAATATACTTATTTTTGCGTCTCAAATTAAAATTGGCTGCGTAGCTCAACTGAATAGAGCATCTGACTACGGATCAGAAGGTTTTAGGTTTGAATCCTAACGCGGTCACACAGTACAG
>CAZCOL010000052.1:0-3060 GCA_964500545.1 uncultured Ferruginibacter sp.
GTTCAAGGGTTCAAATCGCTTCGCTGGTTTAAGGTTTTGATTTTTTACTTTTTACTTTTTACTTTTTTTTCCATCCTCAACCGTTTTTAATACCAATTTTTATAGTTATAATCATCGGCTTTCTTTTTGCCTATTCGAAGATTTTTGTGAATAATATTTATTTATTCAAAAAAAATAAGTTGCACTAAAGAGCAACATTTGTTATCTTCGTTTATGAAAGCTGATGCTAAGTTTCGGACTATTGTTTTGTACAAATCCTATTTTTCTGACTTCTATAAAATCCAAACTAAAAAGGTAAAAGATAAAGTAGTTTGGGTGTTAAGGTTAATAGAAAGTATAGATTGGTTGCCAGAAGAATATTTTAAGCATTTATCTGGAACTAAATGGCTTTATGAAATCAGGATTTAGCAGGGTAAAAACAAGTTTCGTATTTTTTGCTGTTTGGAATCTGACAATAGAATAATAGTATTCAATGGATTTCAAAAAAAATCACAGAAAACGCCCGAATTGGAAAAATGGAAAGCAAAAAAAATTTTACAAGAATATGAAGAGGAAAACCAATAATGTCAAAACGCTTGATCAGTTTGTAGAAGAGCAGTATGGAAAAAGAGGAAGCAAAAAAAGGGAATCCTTTGAGAGAGGATTTGAATCATTTAAAGTAGGCTACATGATTCAACAAGCAAGATTAAAAAAGGGAATGACTCAGGAAGCATTGGCTGAGAAATGCGGTACCAATAAGGGCTATATTTCAAAAATAGAAAATGATGTAAAGGAAGTTCGTATATCTACCCTTCAGAAAATTGTTGAGTTTGGCTTAGGCGGGAGACTTAATGTGGCAATTGTTGTTTAAGTAGCTGCGCGGGTTCGACGCTTCACGAGTTCAACGTTCAAGGGTTTAATTCGCTGCGCTGGTTTAAGGTTTTGATTTTTTAATTTTAAATTTTGACTTGTTTTAATTCCCCAACAACTCACATGGCTTAATCCCCGTATGATTTTTAAATGCAGTACTGAAATGAGAGATGGATGAATAGCCCAGCATAGAAGATACTTCAGTAACGCTAAGGCCTTTTTCGTATAGCAGATATTTTGCGTGCTCCATGCGTTGACCCTGATAGAAATCAAAAATGGTAGTACCAAAAATTTCTTTAAATCCTTTTTTCAAGTAACATTCGTTGATTGCTACTTTTCGGCTCAAAGCCTTGATGGTAATGGGTTCACCGATATGTTGCAAGAGTACTTCTCTGGCTTTTATAATTTTTTCACGATCATCTGCATTGGTCAAAAATTTGCAGCTAAATTGCTCATCTGCTTTTTCACCCAGCATACAATCCGTACTGTACAATAAAATGATTTGCGTTTGTGCATTGATAAAAATATTCTCCTTTGTATCTGTATAAGGATGATTCAATAGGGCTTGTACTGCACTGATTGTTTTGGAGCAAAGTGAAGTGGTCTTAGAAAAGGATTGATCATGAGAAAAGGAAACAACTTTTTCAAACAAAGTATCTTCATTTTTATGGGCCTTTGCAAATTGCAGCAGATACGTTGGGCTATATGTAAAACTCAGTATATCTACACTCTCAATTTTTTCAACACAAGTGCCTGAGGCATTGAATTTGCAATAGTCGCATTCGCTTTCCTTTTCTTTACAGTAAAAATTACCGGCAACACAAAATCTGAGCTCAATATGATTTTCAGCAGGGTTAAGATCACTGATATGGTATTCCAACACGCCCATGTCCTCAATATTCCAATTTGGTTGCTTTCTGATTCGTTTGATACTGTATTTTACTGAACCGGGTACATTTCGCTCAATATCCTGCAACACTTCCACCTCGTTGTACATGAGTGGTATATTGCTGGCGAGATCGAGTATGTTAGGTACATTTTTCATAACTGGTTGCAAATATACTACTCAAAGAAAGGGAAAGGTGCAACAAATTGAATCCGCACCAAGCATTAATAAATATTTACAAATTAATTTATTGTAAAATATAAGAGCCTTTATCCTATCTTATTCAAGTTTTGAGTCAACAAAAAAAATGAGCATTTTTTATCCCCAAATTGAATGTGAAAAACAATATCAATTGATGAGGTTAAAAAAGCTGAAAAGCCCTTTATTTTCGGTATATTTGCCTGCATTTATTATTATCCATTTTAAAGAGATTTTTCAGCAATTATGAGTACAGAAACAGAAAAGATTATTGCCCCGGCAAATACCGGTTATGGTGCAGACAGTATTCAAGTATTAGAGGGCTTGGAAGCAGTGAGAAAAAGACCTGCAATGTATATTGGTGATATCAGTGTTAAGGGATTGCATCACCTCGTTTACGAAGTAGTTGACAATTCTATCGATGAGGCCTTGGCAGGTCATTGTAAAAATATAACAGTTACCATAAACGAAGACAATTCAATTACCGTTCAGGATGATGGAAGGGGCATCCCGACCGGAATGCATACCAAGGAAAACAGAAGTGCATTGGAAGTAGTAATGACCGTGTTACATGCCGGAGGAAAATTTGACAAAGGTTCTTATAAAGTTTCCGGTGGTTTGCATGGAGTAGGGGTGAGTTGTGTAAATGCTTTGAGTACTAAATTGCATGTGACTGTTAACCGCGAGGGTAAAACATTTGAACAGGAATATGCTACAGGCATTCCCCAATATCCTGTTCGTGAAATAGGAACTTCCAACACAACCGGAACCCGTGTTCAGTTTTGGCCGGATGGAAGTATTTTCACTACAACTGTATACAACAAAGATATCCTTGAAGGAAGATTGAGAGAATTGGCTTATCTCAATAGAAAGATTACCATAACCTTGAATGATCTTCGTGAGCCGGATGATAACGGTAAAGCCTATACGAAACAATTCTACAGTGAAGGCGGTATCGTTGAATTTGTAGAGGCAATTGATAAAACTGCCAACCGTGCTCCATTGATACCTTCCACCATATATTGTGAAGGTCATGACGAAAAAAGCAATGTTGCAGTTGAAGTGGCAATGGTTTACAATGCAAGTTATCAGGAACATATTTTCAGTTATGTAAACAACATCAACAC
>CAZCOL010000052.1:3160-4438 GCA_964500545.1 uncultured Ferruginibacter sp.
GACACGACCTTGAGCAGGGTATTGGAAGCATATTTGGAAGAAAATCCACGTGATGCCAAGACGATCATACAAAAAGTAATTCTTGCCGCCCAAGCAAGAGCAGCTGCTAAGCGCGCGCGCGATATGGTGCAAAGAAAAAGTGTATTAGTAGGAGGAGGATTGCCTGGTAAGCTGGCAGATTGTTCTGAAAAAGATCCGGGCAAATGTGAGCTCTTTCTGGTCGAGGGAGATTCCGCGGGCGGTACAGCCAAACAAGGCCGAGACAGAAGCTTTCAAGCTATCCTTCCATTGAGAGGTAAAATTCTGAATGTGGAGAAAGCCATGGAACATAAAATATACGACAATGAGGAGATTAGAAATATGTTCACAGCTTTAGGTGTAAAAATAGGAACATCAGAAGATGCCAAGGCATTGGATATATCAAAATTGAGATACCACAAATTGATTATCATGACCGATGCCGATGTGGATGGAAGTCACATTGCAACATTGATTCTCACCTTTATTTTCAGATACATGAAAGAGTTGGTTGAACAGGGTTGCGTATACATTGCCCAGCCACCCTTGTATTTGGTTAAAAAAGGAAAAGATCAGGAATACGCATGGAATGATGAAGAAAGAAAAGGTTGGGTTACAAAACTTGGTCAAGGAAAAGATGACAGTGTTACCATTCAGCGTTATAAGGGTTTGGGAGAAATGAACGCGGAACAACTTTGGGAAACTACGATGAATCCATTAACCAGGACATTAAAACAAGTTACTATTGATAGCCTTACTGCCGCAGATGGTGTATTCAGTATGTTAATGGGCGATGAGGTTCCCCCAAGAAGGGAATTCATTGAAACACACGCAAAGTATGCTAAAATAGATGTGTAAGCTGATTGTTTGGGTTCCTTATTTATTGAACTTGTCTTAGGATATTCACATAGTGTGGAGACTAATTATATATTGAATTTTGGTGAAATCAATATTTTAAGTAGATTGTACTTAATAGCATCCGATTTAAACCATTTGGGGTGTTTAAAACTTAATTCTCTAACAATAAATTAATTAAAGATGTCAAAAATGATTACCGCTTACTGCATGAAAACCAAAGAAAAAAATGTTCCAATGCAAGATGCAGTCATAACCAAAACAGCCCGCGGAGGGTATATGGCCCAAGGTCATGATGGAAAAGGAAACAAAATGACTACTATGCTGGGCGAAGCTGCTGCTTTACAGGCAGTTAAAGACGGAGTAGCTAAAAAAGCCTGGTAATAATACTCTAATATTTAAAGT
>CAZCOL010000052.1:4538-10536 GCA_964500545.1 uncultured Ferruginibacter sp.
GATTTGGCAACAAAATCAGGAACAGTTTGGAATAATAATCAAATTGACCTCAATCAGTCCTTTGAATTTACATTCAAAGTTTTTTTAGGTTGCTCGGATGTAAATGGGGCAGATGGTATAGCGTTTGTGTTGCAACCCATCAGCACGAGTGTTGGTGGAACAGGCAGCGGAATGGGATATGGTGGTATTTCTCCTGCAATAGCAGTTACTTTGGATACTTACCAAAATTCAGATGTTGCAAATGATCCGCCCTATGACCATATCGCCATACAATTGAATGGAGATGTCAATCATGCAAACGCCAATACTATTACACCATTAACTCCAATTTCTGCAGCTAGTAACGATGTAGAAGACTGCCAAGACCACTATTTAACAGTTATATGGGATGCCGTTTTGAAGAATATGATTGTTTATTTTGATAATGAGGAAAGATTGAATGTTGAATATGATTTTGTTGCAAATGTACTGGGAGGAAATAGTATGGTATACTGGGGTTTTACAGGTGCAACAGGAATGTTACACAATCTTCAGAAATTTTGTACACCATTGATTCCCGCTTTTTATTTTTCACCTTCGCAAAAAAGATGTGCAAATACACCGATAACATTTTATGATTCTACTATTAGTTTTAATGGTACTGTTCAAAAAAGATACTGGGATTTTGGTGACGGAAGTCCGGTAGATTCCACAAATGTAAATCCGGTTCATACGTATTCTACTCCTGGATCCTATAATGTTTTATATACAGTTATAGGTATGGATGGATGTCAGCAAGTGTATCCACAAACTGTTATTATTTCCGATAAGCCTATCGCAGGATTTTCAATCACAGGAAACTGCAATGATTTTGGAATACAATTTACAGACACCTCAAATGTAAGTACCGGAACTATCAATCAATGGTATTGGAATCTGGATAATGCGGGACAAACTTCAGCCAGCCAAAATCCATTTTCATTGTATGCTACATCCGGTCCAAAAAATATCAAATTGGTAGTTACAACAATGGAGGGTTGTGTTTCAGATACACTAAACAAAACAATTGAAGTTGGTGTGAATGCAGACGCAGCATTAGCTCCAATAAATGCAGTTTGTGAAAATACTCCTGCTTTTCAATTGTTGGGCGGTAGTCCGGCTTCAAGTATATCATTGGGAAATGGGGTTTATTCAGGTAATGGGGTAAATGTTTCCAATGGATTTTTTAATCCTCAGTTAGCAGGAATTGGAAGTCATGAAATTACCTATACATTTACAACCGTTTCAGGTTGTATATCATCAGCCAGTCAAAGCATAACAGTCAATCCGGTCCCTGCCGATGTGAATGCCGGACCAAGTTTAAGTATAAGCGCTGGAGTAGGAACATATTTACAGGGTTCAGGCACTGGAACATTATATTCATGGAATCCGACATCAGGGTTAACAGGATTCAATTCCCTGACTCCATTCGCTAATCCCAATCAAACAACAATTTATACATTGACTGTTCAGAATGATTTTGGGTGCAGTTCAAAAGATTCTATGATTCTTACTGTTAATCAACCTTGCTTCAATCCGGCTAAAATATTTACTCCTAACAAGGATGGTTACAATGACAAATGGATTGTTTTTGATGCAAGTTGTATAAATAAGGTAGAGGCAACAATTTACAACAGATATGGGTCATTGATTTATTACTCAAAAGAGTATCAAAACAACTGGGAAGGAACGTATAATAACAAGCCATTACCAGATGCTACTTATTATTTTATTTTGAATGTTGTAGATAAAAACGGAATAAGATTTACCAGAAAAGGAGATGTTACCATAATCAGATAAAATTTATTAATTAAATTATTGATCAAATAATGTTGAGAACTGTTCTGCTGTTGATGATTGTTATTTTTATTCAAAAGGATGTATTTTCACAATACACCATTAATGGAAATGCAACACAAGACAACTGTCATTGTTATACATTGACTCCCAATTCACCTACCATGAAGGGTTCAGTTTGGAACAACAACAGGATTGACCTCAATCAGTCATTTGATTTTACTTTTCAGGTTTTTTTAGGATGTACGGATGCCAATGGAGCAGATGGAATAGCATTTGTACTTCAGCCAATCAGTACAAGTGTGGGTGGAACTGGTGCAGGGATGGGTTATGGCGGTATAACTCCGGGGGTTGCTGTCACTCTCGATACATATCAGAATTCAAGTCCTGATAATGACCCTGCATATGACCATATTGCAATCCAATTAAATGGCAATGTCAATCATTCATCTGCAAATACTATAACACCTTTAACCAGTATTTCATCAACCAGTAACAATGTAGAGGATTGTCAGAATCATCTCTTGCGAATTGTCTGGAATGCAACAACTAAAAATATGGCTGTTTTTTTTGACGGCGTTGCAAGAGTGAATGCAACAAGAGATTTTGTTGCAACTGTTTTTGGAGGAAACAATTTGGTTTACTGGGGATTTACCGGAGCTACCGGAGCTTTGTTCAATACGCAAAAATTCTGTACAACACTTACACCTTATTTTCACTTTTCTCCTACACAAAAAAAATGTGTAAATGAACCGATAACTTTTTATGATTCAACTTCAAGTTTTACAACCACCCTCAAACGATACTGGAATTTTGGAGATGGAAGTCCTATAGATTCTGTAAATGTTAATCCGGTTCATACCTACTCATCACCTGGAACTTATTATGTTGTTTACAGAGTAGTAAGTCCTGATGGTTGTGAAGAATTGTTTCCACAAACTGTAATCATTGGAAACAGACCCACTGTTGATTTTTCAATTTCCGACAGCTGCTCTTCCAACACCATCAATTTTTATGATCTTTCAACAGTGGCAAATACAGATACAATTAATACATGGTACTGGAATTTTGACAATATGGGAGTTACTTCTACTTTACAAAATCCATCAACCAGTTATCTGACAGGTGGTATCAAGAACATCAAATTCGTTGTTACAACAAAGATGGGTTGTCAATCAGATACTCTTCGTAGGCCTGTAAATATTCATGAGCGTCCTGTAAATAATTTTGATTTTACTGATTCTGTTTGTATTGGATCACCCACTGTTTTTCATGATCGATCAACTGTAAGTGCAGGTTCTGTCAATTATTGGCAATGGACATATAGCGACAGCAGCTTTCCAACATTTCTACAAAATCCAACACATGTTTTTTTGAATCCCGGACCACATCAGGTAACCCTTGTTACTTCATCCACAGGAATAAATTCCTGTATGGCAACTCCTGTTACCAAAACAGTATATGTGGCTGACAAACCAAGAATAGAAATGCATTTCAGTGATACCTGTAAATTATTGCCGGTTCACTTTTCAGCCAATGAAACTTCCACGAATATCGGTATTGATGAATGGCATTGGAATTTTGGTGATAATAGTATGGATGAAGGTTCTCCAATAACACATGTTTTTACAAGCAACGGACAATATCTCATTTCACTCTATGCAATTTCAAGTGAAGGCTGTCCCTCAGATCTGATTACAGACCGCATCAATGTATTTGGAACAGATGCATTTGCAGGGCTTGATACCTTAATAGCACCCAATCAACCATTATATCTTCAGGCGGTTGGGGGAATAAATTATCAGTGGTGGCCCGATTATGGACTCAGTGCAACCAACATTTCTAATCCGGTAGCAACCGTTGCAAATGACATTACTTATTATTTAAAAGCATCTACATTGGAAGGTTGCGAGAGCTATGACACCATTAACATAAAAATATACAAAGGTCCAGATATTTATTTGCCATCAGCATTCACTCCCAATCATGACGGGTTGAATGATGTACTAAAACCTTTTAATGTCGGATTAAAAAGATTTGATTATTTCACTGTATTCAACAGGTTTGGGGATGTTGTATTTACAACAAAAAGCAACCGTGAAGGATGGAATGGAAAATTTAAGAATTTGGATCAACCAACGGGTACTTATGTTTGGATTGTTTCAGGACTGGATTATTCCGGTAAAAACATAACTAAAAAAGGAACAGTCATACTTTTGAGATAATATCAATTATTTTTTACAAATTCTATCATTCTGTTGAGATAATCATAAATATCATTCATCGATTGAATGTTATCAATTATCAGTATTCCATTTTTTCCGACTTGTTTTAGTTTTCCTTTGTTGGTTGAAGTTTGTAAAAACAGCAGAATTTTATTAAAAGTTTCACTTTGAAAATATGGGGATTCGGGGTTGCCTATGAAAAAACATTTCATCGTACCATTTTTTAATAATAATTTTTCAAAGCCCAATTCTACCGCAATTTTTCTGCAGCGTACTGTTGTAAATAAATCCTCAGCTTCAGGAGGGACAGATCCAAATCGGTCGGTCAGTTCATCATGAAAATCGGAAAGATCATTTTCAGTTTCACAATTATCCAGTCTTGAATATAAACTAAGTCTTTCGCTGATACTTTCAACATAATTGTCTGGTATCAGAATTTCAAGATCTGTATCAAAACTGCAATCTCTTACAAAATCATCTTGCTGACTTATTTCTTCTTTAAATAGATCTTTAAACTGATTGCGTTTTAATTCACGAATAGCTTCATCTAAAATTTTCTGATACATTTCAAACCCTATTTCAGCAATAAAACCGCTTTGTTCACCACCCAGCATATTTCCTGCACCACGAATATCCAAATCACGCATCGCAATTTGAAACCCACTCCCTAAATCACTGTACTGCTCCAAAGTATTTAATCTTTTTCTGCTGTCGGGTGGAAGTGTGCTCAAAGGCGGAGCAAGCAGATAACAAAATGCTTTTTTATTGCTTCGACCAACACGACCTCTCAGTTGGTGCAAATCGCTCAATCCGAATTGATGTGCATTGTTTACAATAATAGTATTTACATTGGGAATATCTACGCCACTTTCTACTATATTGGTACATACCAGTACATCATATTTTTTATCCATAAAGTCAAGAATGGTATCCTCCAGTTTATCTCCCTCCATTTGACCATGGGCATAGGCAATGCTGATATCAGGACATAGTCCTTGAATGAAACTCTTCATCTCAGGAAGACCGTTAATTCTGTTGTGGATGAAAAAAACCTGACCCCCTCTTTCAGTTTCATAATAGATGATATCCCGTATATTATCTTCATTGAAAACCGCCACTTCAGTTTGAATCGGTTGTCTATTTGGTGGAGGAGTGTTGATGATGCTCAAATCTCTTGCACCCATCAAACTAAACTGAAGTGTTCTGGGTATAGGCGTAGCCGTTAGTGTCAATGAATCAACCGTCGTTCTGATTTGTTTAAGTTTCTCTTTTGCGCTTACTCCAAATTTCTGTTCTTCATCTATGATCATAACACCCAGATCTTTGAAGTGTACATCTTTGCTTAGCAAAGCATGTGTTCCGATGATGATGTCAATTTTTCCTTCAGACAGTTTATTGAGTGTTTCTTTTTTTTCTTTAGCAGTTTTGAATCGATTGATAAAATCAACATTTACAGGGAAATCTCTGAGCCTGTCTTTAAATGTTTTGTAATGTTGATAAGCAAGTATGGTTGTGGGCACAAGTACTGCAGCTTGTTTGCCATCGCAACAGGATTTAAATGCAGCCCGAATGGCTACCTCGGTTTTTCCAAAGCCCACATCTCCACACACCAAACGATCCATAGGAGCGTCTTTTTCCATATCTCTTTTCACATCCTCCGAAGCTTTTGCCTGATCAGGAGTATCTTCATATATGAAGCTGGCTTCCAATTCTGTTTGCATGTAATTGTCAGGACTGTGAGCAAATCCTTGTTGGCTTTTACGCTGAGCATATAGTCGAATCAGATCCGATGCAATGTCTTTGACCTGTTTTTTTGTTTTTTCTTTTAGTTTGCTCCAAACATCGCTTCCCAACTTATTCATCTTTGGAATACTTCCTTCCTTACCACTGTATTTGCTTATTTTATGTAAAGAGGAAATATTCACATACAAAAGATCTCCGTCTTTGTATTGAATTCT
>CAZCOL010000052.1:10636-14704 GCA_964500545.1 uncultured Ferruginibacter sp.
AGATCCGTGAATATTACGTGAAGCCTTTCCAGTTGTTTGGGGTTTTCAGCAAAAATGAAAATATTGAATTGACGCTTTTCAAAGTCCTGTAAATTTTTTATCAGCAAATCAAACTGTCTATTGAAGGAGGGTTGAGGTTTTGAACTAAATTCTATCTTTTCTGCAATACTTTTATCAGCTGAAAATGTAACTTTTTTACCAATTTCTATAATGTGCTTTTTCCTGATTTGAGTTTCAATTTCTTCTATTGAAACAAAATCATTGATTGAAATTTCAGATTTGAAATTTAGTTCTGACAATTCTTCAGAAGGTTCTGATTTTTTATTGTCATTTTTAACAAAACTCATGTAAATTTCAAGCTGTTCTTTTTCTTCTTCAATCTTGTCTTTTATGAAATCCCAATCTCTCATCCACACTACTGTTTGTTCAGGAAGAAATTCAAAGATGGATACTTTTTCGCCGGTTTCAAACTGAGTTTCAATATTGGGAATAATATTTACCTGCAATAATTTTCTTTCACTAAGTTGTGATTCAGGATCAAATATCCTGATACTGTCCACTTCATTGCCAAAAAGTTCAATACGGTAGGGTTTTTCATTTCCGAAAGAATATATATCCAATATTCCTCCTCTTACAGAAAATTGTCCGGGCTCATAAACAAAATCAGTCCTTATAAAACCGTAATCAACGAAATTCTGCAGTAATGCTTTTACATCCAACTCTTCAGCTTGTTTGATTCGTATTATGTTTGAGGAGAGTGTTTTTGATAAAACCACTTTTTCAAAAATTGCTTCGGGATAAGTGACAATTATTTTTTTGTTGCCCCCTGCAGCAATTTTTGTTAAGGCTTCAGTTCGAAGCATTACGTGACTGCTATTGAGCAGTTGATAATTCTTTTTATTTTTGAATGAAGAGGGAAAGTAAAATATATCCAGTCGATTGGAGATGTTTTCCAGGGTGTTTTGAACATAAGCAGCTTCTTCTGCATCCCTTAAAATAATGATGTGATTGGTTTCTTGAATCGATTTATTGTCGGTTACAGCTGTAAAAATAAATTCCAGCATGCTGCCTTCAATTCCACTTAGTAAAATTTGTTTCGGGGTTGGTAAAGAGATTCTGTCCGCTATTTGAAAACAGCGGGGGTCATTTTTAAAAAAGTTCTGCAACACATCCAGATTCATTCACTATTGCTTGGATATGCAAAGATAACTCTCGCGGTTTATAGTTCTGTATTAATTCTTTTTTGTATCTTACTTAAAATATCAAAAGATGTCACTGCAACCTTGGAGAAAAGGAATTGTAATTAAAATCGTTGATGAGACCTATGATACCAAAAGATTTTGGGTTCAAGCTGCTGAATTGGATAAATTTGATTTTGTGCCTGGTCAATTTATTACACTTGATTTGCCCATTCACGAAAAACCGAACAAAAGATGGCGAAGTTATTCTATCGCTTCTTGGCCAGACGGAACCAATATTTTCGAATTATTGATAGTTTTAAATCCCAATGGATTGGGTACTCCCTATTTATTCAATAGTATATCCGTTGGAAGTGAAATTTCATTCAGGGGCCCCCAAGGATTATTTACATTACAGGATCCAATTGTAAAGGATACATATTTAATTTGTACAGGAACGGGAATTGCTCCTTTCAGAAGCATGGTGAATTATATTCATCAAGAAAATATTGAGCACTCTAAGATATACCTGATCTATGGTTGCAGAAAGAAAAACAATCTTTTGTATTTCGAAGAAATGAATCACTTGCAGACTGTTATGCATGATTTTCATTTTATCCCTACTTTATCCAGGGAGGAGTGGAAGGGTAAAACCGGATATGTGCATTCTATTTATGAGGAGTTGTGTCAACAAAAAAATCCATCCAACTTTTACCTCTGCGGCTGGAGAGATATGATAGATGAGGCTCGTAAAAAAATTATTAGTTTAGGGTATGATAAAAAGGACATACATTTTGAATTATATGGGTGATTTGAAGTGTATTATTTTTTCTTTCTAATCAATAAATTTCCTTTTAACTGGGTTAAGTTTAATTTTTTGTCTGCTCTGCTTAAACTCAATGAATGAATGTTTATGATTGCTTCATAATTTAAATCGGAGGCTATTAATTTTAATTTTTCGCCAGAAATTGAATTGTTTTCACCCGTGCCAAATTCTTTTTCTAAATTCCTGAACAATTCCATTAAACCAAATTGAATACTGTCTTTATTATGAGTAAGTAGCAGATGTGGAAGAGGATTATTTTTGAATTCAAATAAAAAATCCGTCGAGTCAATTTTTAACTGACCTATTTCATATTTTTCATTGTTGTTTTGTGTCCAAATATTAAAATTATAGAGGTAATCGTATCCTGCAACAAAGGTAAAATCTTCATTTTCTTTAGACTGATAACTGAATGTTTTATTATTTATATCATCATCTAAAAACTCATATTTCAGACCCATTGATCTCATATAAACTGAGGCTTCATCGATTCTTATTCTTTGTTTTTTCTTTGTAGTTTTATCTTCAATCAATTTATTGACATCCTGAGTAAACCAATGCCTTATTTTGGCAAACCCGTGATAGTTATCCATATAATCAAGTATGGATTTTACCTCATTATGAAGAGAGTCGTTCAGTAAATAGTCGTTTTGATTTTCTATGGTTGAGTTAAAATTTGCAAGGGTATCTTTAATCCATAAAGTTTCATTGTTTATTTTTCCATTTTTCAGAATGTTCGATTTCTCAAGAATGTTTTGAAGTCTTTTTACCTGATAATGTTCACTTACGGAAAACATGCCCCAGGGACCGAATGACGTTAGCATTAAAGTAATAGAAAGCGAAATTGGAACAAATTTTATATTCGGTTTACCCAATGACGTATAAATACATACAATAGCCAACCAAACTCCCAATGTCAGAACTACATATCTTTTGATGGTTATACCATAATCGTCAATTCTCATAAAAATGGCTATGAAAAGAATAACTAGTAATGGGAATAGCAGTAAATAATATTGTTTGCCGGCTTTTTTTATCCAGTTATTTTCTTTTAATAATCCGAAGGGATATAAAAGTAGAAAAGTAAGGATACCTAAAATTGAAATACAAATAATCAAGTAAGAGACGATTCCTTTAGGCCAGTTCCATAGGTACAATATTTTAGCTCCATAAACATAAAGTATCAACAGATATAAACCGAGTAAAGGCAAAAGAATATACTGTGCAAATATTTTTAAACCCTTTGGATACTCATTCATGTTGTTTAGTTGATCCAAATCATCCGGAATGCCATTTGCAAAGAACCATGTATTGAAAATACCTGCAATAAAAATGTATAACTCAAAGTACAATTCCTCGTGTAGTTTCAAGTCAAAAAGAAGCTGTAAAGAAGTAAGTGCCAGTGAAAGACCTGAGAAAAGAAACCCTGAATAGAGAATTGAAGTCCATATTCTGATAAACAGTATCTTATTGAAGTGCCAAAACCCATTCAGCTCTCCTTTTGAAAGAAATGGAATGACAGATACGAGTAAATGTGCAATGACATTATAAATACCATATTTAATATAGGGTAAAGATGTATTGTGTGTAGAATCCTGATTAGGTAATGTGAAATAAATCACAACGAGTATGATGGTCGAAACAACCATCAGCAATATTTTTTTTGTTTTATGAAGTTTTCTTTTTGAGGCCAAAAGAGCAGCTGAAAAGTAAACTGGTATTCCAAGCGCTGAAGTCAAAATGGCGTTGATGAAAGGAAAAAAATTCTTGACTAGTTCTCTATTTTCAATCAAATAAATTCCTATACCAACTGAAATGAAGGAACATAGAATCATCAGTGGAAATCGGAAAAATGTTTTTTTTGCATTATTGAATAAAAAAAGAAGAGAAGGTAATCGCATATAAAATCGATTTTGATATTATTGATTATTTGATAAAATTTAGTATTCAATTTTTGGAAAATCACATAAACGAATTCCAACAGTAATAAATTTAACAATAATAATCGGGTAATAAAATGATTTTACTTAACAATTTTGACTAGTGTCAGTCCTTCTCTGAAATTTT
>CAZCOL010000053.1:0-2645 GCA_964500545.1 uncultured Ferruginibacter sp.
AGGCAACTACTGGAATCTTACCAACTCAGGAAATGGAAGAAGAACGCTTGCTTCTAGCGGAACGATTGGCATTGCAGGAATTTACACACCTACAACAGATTCAATCACCACAACAGGAAGCACTGTTAACTTTAATGGAACCACTATACAAACAATACCTGGATCATTCTATAATAATATTACGACGTCTAATACATCCGGTTGTACTACAGCAGGAAATGTTTTTTTAGGAAATATTTTAACTGTAAGCCAAAAATTAACAGTTGATACAGGAAGTTCACTGATGATTACTTCAGGAGATAGTATAATTATTGCGGCCAATAAAAATCTTACAGTCGCATTAGGAGGAACGATTCACAACAGCACTACTAGGGCCTTTAATTTCAATAGTACGGGATCAATGACTATATATGGGGTATATGTACATAATGCCAATTCACAAACAATTCCATCTTCAACCTTTGCAACGTATGCATCGGGTTCTGTGATAAAAGTTGGGGATGGCAACACAAACATTACTACAGTAAATCCAATATTGCCTGCCAACGCTTATGATGTAATTTGGAATTGCCCGGCGCAAACACAAGCCAATATTTTCATATCAAGCACACCTACAAATCTTCATGATTTAAGCATAGTAAACACTGGAACAGGATATATTGCAACAGGACTTTCATCAACAGCCAGAACACTAAACATATCCGGCAACCTAAACTTACAGGGAGGAAACTTACATATCATTGGAAGCGGAAGCAATACCGCAAATCAAATAGTAAACATCTCCGGAAATCTAACTGTCAGCGGTGGAAAATTAAATTTAAATTCCGGTCTCAGCACAAGTAGTTCATTTGTTAACCTTTCAGGAAATTTAATACATAGCGGTGGAATAATAACCTCCACCAACAGTTCAACCGGCAAGGGAAATATTGTTTTTAAAGGAACAAACAACCAAACAGTAGAGACGATTGGTTTAACTAACCCAATTAATATTACCATTAATAATTCAGCCGGCATCACATTGAACAGTGACCTAACGGTATCGGATACACTAAAATTTATTTCAGGTAAAATTTCTACCGGTCCGAATAAGGTTACATCTGCCGGCATACTTGTTGGAGGCGGCTCCGGATGGGTTATAGGCAACTTGCAAAAAAATATCAGCTCCACAGGAAACAAAACATTTGAAATAGGAGGAGCTAATTACTACAGGCCTATCAGTATTAATGTAACAAGTTTGGATACTGCGGGAATGCTTACTGCTTCTGTTTCCCAGCAGGACAACAACCATCCCAATTTAGCAGCGTCACTCATTAGCACCAATAAATCGATCAAGAGGTATTTCACATTAACTCCTTCCGGCGGCCTCTCTGCATTGTTTGATGCAGCATTTAATTTTAGCATTGCTGATCAACCAGCGGGAGGACTAGACAGTACAAAACTGTTTGTTGGAAATTACAATGGAATTGACTGGACTTATCCTACAGTTGGATCCACCACTTCCACAAGTGTTCAAATTACCGGAACAAGATTATTTGGAGATTTTGCAATAGGAGAAAAGAATACACCTGTTGTAATAGCAGACTCTGCTGATAATATTACAACAAACTCAGTTCAAATAAACGGAAGGGTGAACGATAATGGTTATGAGTCTATTGCGGGATTTGACTATGGAACAACCTTGAGTTATGGAACCAATATAGCTTCCAACCCGGCGACTGTTGCTGTAAACGCAGGCCTTACAAACATCACAGCAAATATCACATCATTAACACCCAACACAAAGTATTATTTCCGGGTAAATGCAACCAATTCGATGGGTAACTCTTTCAGTTCAGGCAAAAGTTTCAATACATTGGCTAATGTTCCGGGAGCGCCAGTTGTAGACAATCAAACTCCAACAACTTTAAATCTTTCTGTTGAAGTAAACGGCAATCCTGCAAATACACTATTTGCAATACACGAAACAACCACCAATCAATATGTTCAAGCTAATGGAATATTGGATTCAATAGCAGTATGGCAAACAGCTTCAGCATGGGGAACCAAAACAATAAACGGATTGACAGCAAACACAACATATAATTTTGAAGTTCAGGCTAAAAACGGAGACAATATTTTAACTGCTTTTGGACAAAGCACAAATGGAACTACCACAGAAAAAATTTCTCAGACAATAGCATCCATTAGTCCTTCAGTTATCAAAACTTATGGTGACTCAGCTTATAGCATAGCAACCACAGCTACTTCGGGGCTTGCAGTATTTTATTCAAGCTCAGATACAGCTGTTGCAAAAATCAGCTTAAATGGAACGGTATCGATAGTTGGTGCAGGAACAGCTACATTGACAGTAGCTCAACCCGGCAATGCGGTTTACAGCGCAGCAACCATAGTATCACAACTATTAACTGTAAACAAAGCAAATCAAACCATCACTTTTGGAACATTGTCATCTAAAACAACAGTAGATCCTGATTTTGCATTAAACGCTACCACAACTGCAATAAATGGAAATGCATCTATGGTATATTCCAGTTCTGATACTTTAATTGCTAAAATTATTTCCGGAAACATGGTAAGAATTGTCGCTGCAGGTACCGTAATCATTACGGCATCCAATCCGGAAAACAACAATTATTTTGCAGCTG
>CAZCOL010000053.1:2745-14608 GCA_964500545.1 uncultured Ferruginibacter sp.
AAATGGACTTTTGATGCAGATAGCTTTAAAACTAATGCATCAATGGCACCTGTATTAATTTCAGGAAGCACTTCCGCTAGCTTGGGAGTTCAAACCGCAGGTTCTGCATTTACTGCAAAACATCAAATTTCTTCTACTTGGTCCAATCCATCAGGAAACGGATCTGCCAAATGTGTGAGTTCTACCAATTGGTCAAAGGGAGATTATTATCAATTTAAAGTCAGCACCTCAAATTTCAGCGATATCAAATTGTCTTTTGACATGAGAAGCAGCAATACCGGACCTTCAACTTTTAAATTGCAATATGGATTAAACGATTCAACTTTTAGGGATTTTGGCCCTGCAATAACAGTAGCGAATACATCTTGGAGTAAAACTTCCTATAATGCTGCTTCTAACAAGAGCTTTGATTTAAGTTCACTTGTTCAACTAAACGACCAGCCCTATGTATATTTTAGAATAGTTGATTCTAATACAGTTGCTGTAAATGGATCTCTTGTGGCGAGCGGGGGTACAAGTTCCATTGATAATTTTACAGTTACAGGAAGTTCACTTCTTCAATTAAATGTAAAAGCTTTCTTAGAAGGTTATTATGTAGGAAATTCAACCATGACTCCAACATTACGAGACCTAAACCTGAGTACAGACCCAACAGCAACAGATACCGTTACAGTAAATTTATGGCCACCCGATTCGATTTCGGTTGCTGGGTCAATGCCTTCTTACAGTATAAAAGGAATATTGCGCACAAATGGAAATTTAAAAGTCATTATACCAAAAATAACTTTAGGAAAAAGCTATTATTTGGCACTAAAACATCGCAACAGTATTGAAATATGGAGCGCAAATCCTGTATTAATAACAGAGTCAACCAACTATGATTTTACTACAGGACTTAACAAAGCCTTCAGTGTGCAACAGACTCTTGATTTAACACCAACTCCGGTGATGAGGTATTTGGAAGCCGGTGTTTATGCTCTTTATTCCGGTGATGTTAATCAAGAAGGAGCAATTGATCTTCTCGATATGCAAGCCACAGAAAATGATGCATATGCTTTTTACTATGGATATAATTCAACTGATTGTAATGGTGATGGAGCTACCGATGCTTTGGATATGCAAATAATAGAAAACAACGCAGCTTTGTATCTTTATTTAGTTAGACCACAGTAGAGTATCCTTAATTTTATTATTAAAGGCGGTGATTTACTTACCGCCTTTTTTTTATTTAGCGCATGATTAATTTTTAATAATCTGTACTCTATAAGAAAAGTAAAATCTAAAAAAAAATTATCTAATTTTACAACCTTGTAAATTATCATGCAACAAGCTACAGAAGCTATAAAATCATTGTTTTCTAAGTTCACCAATGTTCCATTGACCCGTATAGAAAAAATTCCTCAAAGCGGCAGCGACCGTTCTTATTTCAGAATTTTCGACCAGGAAAACAAAAGCTATATCGCCACACATAGCAGCAATATAAAAGAAAACAAAACTTTTCTTTATTTCACTCAAACTTTTCGCAGCATTGCAGCTCCCGTTCCTGAAGTATTTGCATTTAGCGAGGATCAAACTGTTTATATTCAGGAAGACTTTGGAGATCGTTCTCTTTTATTTGAATTGGAAAAAAACGGACAGGACCAAAAAGCTTTTGATTTGTTTCAAAAAAGTCTCAAAGCCCTGGTGAACTTACAAATCAATGCAGATGATGTATTGGATTATGATCAATGTATTACTAGCAGAGAATTTGGACAACAAGCCATCATGAGCGATTTACTGTATTTTAAGTATTACTTTCTGGACACACTGAAAATACCATACGATAAAGAGGCAATACTCAAAGAATTTGATGCAATCAGCCATTATCTTGCCAATGCCGAACACAAATATTTTATGTTCCGTGATTTTCAGAGCAGAAATATTATTATAAAGAATGGCCAAGTTCATTTTATTGACTATCAGGGAGGAATGAAAGGAGCTTTGCAATATGATGTTGCATCTTTGTTGTGGCAGGCAAAAGCCAATCTTAGCGAAGACTGGAAAAATCGACTTCTTGACTATTATATAGATTGTGTTGAGGAGCTTCTAGAAAAGAAAATTAACAGAGACCTTTTTATTAATCAGTATAATGGATATGTGTTAATTAGGTTGTTGCAAGTTTTGGGGGCTTATGGTTTTCGCGGGTTGTTTGAACGAAAAGCCCATTTTTTAAGCAGCATTCCTCTGGCATTAAAAAACCTTAAATGGTTTTTAACCCATAAAAAAACCGGCATCAGTTTTCCGGCATTTGAAAATCTGCTAAATCGGGTAACTGCAGATGAAACGATTTCTCAATTTGAAACAACAAAAGCAACATCCGAAACACCATTGACCGTTAGAATTAACAGCTTTTCCTATTTAAAAAATGGATACCCGAAAGATGAAACTTCCAATGGCGGAGGATATGTTTTTGACTGCAGAGGTATTTTAAATCCGGGAAGGATTGACGAGTATAAAAAACAAACCGGCCAAGATAAAGCCGTGAAAGACTTTCTTGAGCAGCAAACCAATATGCCTGCGTTCCTAAACAGCATTTATGACATTATTGATATTTCGGTAGAAAATTATATCAACAGAGACTTCGAAAATTTAGACATCAACTTTGGTTGTACAGGAGGTCAGCATCGAAGTGTTTACGCCGCAGAAGCATTAAACAGACATTTGAAAAATAAATTTGGTGTTAAAACTGTTTTACAACATTTAAATAAAGACAACTGGTTTTTATGAAAGCAATGATATTTGCGGCAGGATTAGGAACCAGATTCAAACCCTGGACAGACAAGCATCCAAAAGCGCTCGCTGTTGTAAACAACAAATCTTTATTGCAAAGAAATTTGGAATATCTGCAACAATATGGAATTGTTGATGTGGTTGTAAATATTCATCATTTTGCAGATCAGGTAATAGAAGCGATTGAAAAAAATAATGGATGGGGAAGTAACATTGTTATTTCGGATGAAAGAAATGAGCTCCTTGAAACTGGCGGAGGTTTGTTAAAAGCTAAATCCTTTTTAGAAGGAACCGAATCATTCATAACGCTTAATGCCGACATTTTAACCGATTTGCCAATAGATGAATTGATAAAATTCCATAACACTAACAAAGCGTTTGTTTCACTGGCTATTTCAAACAGAATATCTTCCAGAAATTTTCTGTTTAATGAGATTAATTATTTATGCGGATGGGAAAACAGCAATAGCGGCGAAAAAAGAATCGTTATTGAAGATCAACCTCTTCATTCAATGGCATACAACTGTGTTGCAATGTTTGAGCCTACAATTTTTGACCTGATACCTCAGCGAGGAAAATTTTCTTTGACAGAAACTTATTTGAGTCTTGCAGTAAATCATCCGATTTATGGATTTGAATACAATGCAGGAAGATTTATTGATGTAGGTAAACCCGAAAGCGTTTTATTGGCGGAAAAAATGTTTACAAACGGCTAAATCAAATTTTTTGAAGATTCGCGAGAACCGCTTCAATTCTGGTTTTTAAAGTATCATAATCAGTAAATCCTTTTGCTACCATGTGAAAAGTAGTATCGTTGGATTGAATAAAAACCGTAGGATATCCATCCACTTTCAGTTGTTTTACAAGAGAGAATTCATAATAAGCCATTTGTTTATAATCTTCACTGGAAAGCTTTGAATAAAAAGCTTCTTCCTGAATGCTGTATTTTTCCAGCAGGTGTCTGTATGCTTCATTGTCAGTGAGGTCTCTTCCCTCATAATGAAGCGAATACTGTAAATCGGAAGCAAATTCTGCCGCGCGTTGAGGATAATATTCTTTAAATACGCACATTGCAATAGCTGGCTTTTCCGAATTTGGATACCAGTCACTTTCTTCAGGATTAAAAATATGCCATAAATAGTCTTTACCGAATTTAATGCCGGAAAATTCCTCTACTGTTTTGTATGCTTTTGAAATATAATCTGCGCTTACACGAATGTGGGTCGGTTTTTCTGGAAGAATCATACCGCCACTTAAAACCTCAGTATCCATCTCATTTTTAAAGAAATCGGCAGTTTGTTTCATGATCGGACTGAATGCATAGCACCATCCACAATAAGCATCGTAACAATAAATCAATAATGGTTTCATGGCATTAAATTTATCAATGAGCAGCCAGCCAGTTTTCACCGACTCCCAGTTCCGCATCTGTGGGCACATTATTCGGAAGCGATAATGCATGTTGCATACAGTCCAGAATTACGGGTTTTACTTTTTCCAATTCTTCTTTAAGTACATCAAAAACAAGCTCATCATGAACCTGTAAAATCATTTTGGATTTGAAAGCTTGTTTTTCAAATTCTTTTTGAATTTTGATCATGGCAAGTTTTATCATGTCTGCTGCAGTACCCTGTATAGGTGAATTGATAGCGTTTCTTTCGGCGAACCCTCTTACTGTAAAATTAGCAGAATTAATGTCTTTCAACCAGCGCTTCCTGCCCATAAGCGTTTGTACATAGCCGTTAGCTTTTCCGAAGGAAATGCTTTCATCCATATATCGCTGAATATTTGGGAACTGTTTTTTGTAATTATCAATGATTTCCTTGGCTTCTGTTCTTGAAATACCGAGATTCTCAGCCAACCCAAAAGCACCCTGTCCATAAATGATTCCAAAGTTTACGCTTTTTGCTTTGTAACGCATCTCTTTTGTAACATCTGTTTCATCTACTCCAAAAACTTTAGCGGCTGTTGCCGTATGTATGTCTTTCCCTGTTTTAAATGCGTCACACATGTTTTCATCTCCGCTTATAGCCGCAACAATCCGTAATTCTATCTGGGAATAATCTGCAGATACCAGCACATGGTTTGAATCTCTTGGAACAAATGCCTTACGAATTTCCTTTCCTCTGTCAGTTCGAATTGGAATGTTTTGAAGATTGGGATTGTTGCTGCTCAGCCTGCCCGTTACTGCAACAGCCTGTGCATAGCTGGTATGTACTCTCCCTGTTTTTTGGTTGATCAGCAACGGCAATGTATCAACATAGGTTGATTTTAATTTTGTCAGCTCTCTGAATGTTAATATGTCATTGCATATTTTATGATGGTTTGCCAGCTTTGTTAGTACATCCTCTCCGGTTGCATATTGTCCTGTTTTTGTTTTCTTTGCTTTTGGGTCAAGCTTTAATTTTTCAAACAATACTTCCCCCAATTGTTTTGGGGAGGCCAAATTGAAACGAACCCCTGCTTGTTCGTATACCTGTTCTTCTACCTCTTTGGCATCTTTTTCAAGATCCTTGGAGTACGCGTTCAAAAATCCTACATCCACTTTTACTCCTTCATATTCCATATTGGTCAATACTTTAACCAATGGTAATTCCACATCATTGAATATTTTCTCAACACCGCAGGAAATAATTTGCGGACTGAAAACATTTTTCAGCTGTAAGGTAATGTCAGCATCTTCTCCTGCATATTCTTTTATTTTCTCACTTTCTACATCACGCATATTGCCCTGATGCTTTCCTTTTTTTCCAATCAACTCTTCAATATGTATGGGCTCATAACCGAGGTACTTGGCACTCAATACATCCATACTTCTTTTTCCCTCGGGCTCTATGAGGTAATGAGCCAGCATAGTATCAAATATATTTCCTTTTGGTTCTATACCATACCATTTCAGCAACAGAAAATCATACTTTACATTTTGACCAACCCAACAAATATTTTCTTTGTCAAACAAGGGTTTAAACTTATTTAGCAATACAAGACATTTGTTTTTTTCTTCGGGGCAGGGAACATAAAAAGCTTCGCCGGGTTTAATAGAAAAGCTCAAACCAACCAATAAAGCCATATTGGCATCTATGTCCGTAGTTTCAGTATCAAAACAAATTTCATCAGCATCGTTTAAAATTGTTAACAATTTTTCTATCTCAGATTCTGATTCCACTAAATGATACTGATGGGGAGTATTATGTATGTTTTTTTCAACGACAGAATAAATGGCTTCGGAATTTTCAGCAGAATTACCTCCGGAATTCAATGTTTCTACTTTATTTCCAAAAAGATCCATCTGGCCACTGATGTTTCCTGTACTATTAGTTGCAGCAATATTGATTTCTTCTCCAAGAATTCTTTTACCCAATGATTTGAATTCAAGTTCTGTAAAAATCTCATTTAGCAAATCTTTATTCATTTCCTTCAACATAAAATTCTCTTCGTGAAATTCCACAGGCACGTTAGTAATGATTGTAGCGAGTTTTTTACTCATGACTGCCAGTTCTTTGCCATTGCGGATTTTTTCACCCAAAGCACCCTTTATATTTTCTGCATTTGCAAGAATGTTTTCAATAGAGTGATATTCCTTCAGCAGTTTGGCTGCAGTTTTTTCGCCCACACCCGGAATTCCGGGTATGTTATCAACCGCATCTCCCATCATTCCAAGCATGTCAATTACAAGGTCTACACTTTCAATATCCCATTTTTTACAAATTTCTTCCGGCCCTAAAATTTCAAAAACGCTTCCCTGGTAAGGAGGTTTGTAAATTTTTATTTTCTCAGAAACCAATTGTCCGTAATCTTTATCGGGGGTAACCATATACACTTGATACCCCGCTTCTGCAGCTTGTTTTGCCAAAGTACCGATTACATCATCAGCCTCAAATCCATCCATCTCCACTACAGGAATATTAAATCCCTGAATAATCTTTTTAATATCGGGAATGGAAGAAATGATATCCTCTGGAGCTTCCTGACGATTGGCTTTATAATCTGCAAAATCAGTATGCCTTTCTGTAGGGGCATGAGTATCAAAACACACGGCAATATGAGTCGGTTTTTGATTGTTTATAAGGTCAAGAAGGGTATTCGTGAAACCAAATTGCGCATTTGTGTTTCTTCCATTTCTGGTGACACGCGGACTGCGAATCAGCGCATAGTAAGCCCTGAAAATCAGCGCCATTGCATCCAATAAAAATAATTTCTTTTGCATTATATAAAAGTATAACAATTGATTCAAAATAGAAACCGATTAATTTAGTTAAAGTTTGTTTTCCAACCATTCTTGCATATAAATAATAGAGATTAAAGCCTTATTTTTGCAGCAAATGTTTCCCATGAACCGTTTGAATAAATACTTATCAGGTATTGCGCTGCTGATTTTTTTTATGGTTTCGTGTACTAAAGAAAAAAGTCAGGAAAACAATCAGCTTCCAGGATTAATCAACAATCCTACGGGTGATTGCAAGTCCTGTACATTCTATCCGTGGTGTGATGAATCTACCTATACTTATGTAGATACAACAGCGCTTGGAATCAATGTGACAGATTACAATTATCTTTTTCTAAGTGATACTACCATTAACGGAGTTGATTACAAGGTGACAGATAATGGTGCGGGAGAAATTGTTTACCACAACTGTACTGACAATAATACAACCTTTCTGACTTATGATTTCGGAAGCAATTTGGTATTGCATACAGCTTTAAAAGAGGCTCTTCCCGTAGGAGGAAACTGGCTGGATTATTTTCCGGGAAATCCATTTGCAAATAGCACACAATACATGATTACCAATAAATCCATCACAAGAAATGTAAATGGTAATTTGTTTGTGGATGTAACGGTGGTTCAGGAGAGAAGCTTTTTAGATACGGTATTGGTCACCAATACGAATGTATATTACGCAAGAGGTGTGGGAGAAATTGAGAGAATTGTAAAAGACAGTGCCGGTGTGCAGCTGTCCCATAAAATTCTTACAAGTTATAGAGTGCCCTAATAAATATTTTTCTTTTAAAAATTCAAAGGGGGGGCTCTGATTGAGCCCTTTTGAATTAAATTACTTCATCGATTCCAACTGCTTCTTGAGTCCAAACATTTTGTCTCTAAGCCTTGCCGCTTCCATAAAATCAAGGTTTTTAGCCGCCTTCTCCATTTCTTTTTTTGTTTTCGTTATGGCTTTCTCCAATTGAGGAATGGTTGAATATTGCTGTTCTTCCTCAGCTGCCATAGAAACTGAAGCATTTTCGTTTTGAAGTGCATAAGGATTGGATGGATCATAACCTTTTACATCCAAAACGCTTCCTTGTGCAATTACCTGATCTTTGCTTTTTTGAATGGTAACAGGCGTGATGTTGTGTTTAATATTATAGGCAATTTGTTTTTCCCTTCTTCTTTGTGTTTCATCAATTGTTTTTTGCATGCTTGCGGTAATTTTATCAGCATAAAAAATTACCAATCCGTTTGCATTTCTTGCTGCCCTTCCGGCTGTCTGAGTCAAACTTCTTTCGTTTCTCAAAAAACCTTCTTTATCAGCATCCATAATTGCTACCAGCGATACTTCCGGTAAGTCGAGTCCTTCTCGTAGCAAGTTGACACCTACCAATACATCAATGGTTCCAAGTCGAAGCTCTCTTAAAATTTCCACTCTTTCCAATGTGTCAACATCACTGTGTATATATTTTGATTTAATGCCTAAACGACCAAAATAGGTATTCATCTCTTCTGACATTTTTTTGGTCAAAGTTGTAATCAGCACCCGCTCACCTTTATTGATTCGATTGTCAATTTCTTCCAGCAGATCATCTATTTGATTTTGTGTGGGCCTTACCTCAATGGGCGGATCCAGCAAACCTGTAGGTCTTACAACCTGTTCCACCACCACCCCTCCACATTTTTGCAATTCATATTCTCCCGGGGTTGCTGATACAAAAATGATTTGGTTGGTAATGTTTTCAAATTCATTGAAATTCTGCGGACGATTATCCATAGCTGACGGCAACCGGAATCCGTAATCAACCAGCACCAGTTTTCGGCTACGGTCTCCGCCATACATTCCACTGATCTGCGGAATCGTTTGGTGGCTTTCATCAATGATGGTAAGAAAATCTTTTGGAAAGTAGTCTATCAGGCAAAAGGGTCTGGTACCGGGCTTTCTTCTGTCAAAAAAACGCGAATAGTTTTCAATGCCTGTACAATAGCCAAGTTCCCGAATCATTTCAAGATCATAACTAACGCGCTCGCTTATACGCTGAGCTTCCAATAGTTTTCCCGCACTTTTGAAATATTCCACCTGAGCAGCACATTCGTCCTGTATTTCATTGATTACCTGCGCCATCATATCTTTAGGCGCAAGGTATAAGTTAGCCGGAAAAATAGCTGCATTTTCAACTTTTCCTATTCTTTTTCCTGTTGATAACTCCAGCGTTTCAATGCTTTCTATTTCATCTCCAAAAAAACAAATGCGGTATCCAAAATCAACATAGGGAAGATTGATGTCTATTGTATCTCCATTGACCCTGAAAGAGCCTCTTTCAAATTCAACCTGACTTCGGTGGTACAGCGAATTGACCAATGCATGAAGAAATCCTTGCCTTGAAACTACATCACCGGTTTTAATACGGATGATTCCATTTTCATATTCAGTAGGATTACCCATACCATAAATACAGCTCACACTTGCAACGATAACAATATCTCTTCTCCCACTAAGCAATTGGGCAGTAGCTTGAAGCCTAAGTTTATCCAGTTCTTCGTTGATACTCAGGTCTTTTTCAATATAGGTATTGCTGACAGGCAGATATGCCTCAGGCTGGTAGTAGTCATAATAAGAAACAAAATAACCCACTGCATTTTCCGGAAAAAACTGCTTGAATTCACCATACAATTGAGCTACCAGTGTTTTATTGTGTGTTAATACCAGGGTAGGTTTTTGCAATTGCGCAATTACGTTGGCCATGGTAAATGTTTTACCGCTTCCGGTAACTCCCAGTAAAGTCTGGCACCTTTCCCCATCTAAAATGCCATTTGTCAATTGGCTGATGGCATTTGGCTGGTCGCCCGCTGGTTTATATTCTGAAACTAAATTAAACGACATGATTGATTGGGTAAAAATAGATAAAACTCTGATTGATTTATAGTTGTGTATATCAAATACTTGTTTCACAAAACATTGATTTAACAACTATTTGCTTGATTAACCTTGCAAAGCCGTTGAAAATCGTTACCTTTGCGCGGCAAAAAACAGTTGGTGCTTTTAAAAATTCCTTAAAAAAAATTTTCTATACATCAGCGTCTGCTTTCAAATCAGAAAAACATTCAAATGAATATTCGCAACATCGCAATTATTGCTCACGTAGACCATGGAAAAACCACTTTGGTTGACAAGATTTTACACGCAACCAAAGTTTTCAGGGAAAATCAGGAGACTGGTGAATTGATAATGGACAGCAATGATCTTGAGAGAGAAAGGGGAATTACCATCTTCAGCAAAAACGTTTCTGTCACATACAAAGATGTTAAAATCAATGTGATTGATACCCCTGGTCACTCGGACTTTGGAGGCGAAGTGGAAAGAGTATTAAAAATGGCAGATGGAGTATTGCTTTTGGTGGATGCATTTGAAGGGCCTATGCCTCAAACGCGTTTTGTGTTACAAAAAGCATTGGCACTTGGTTTGCGCCCTATTGTAGTGATTAATAAAGTGGACAAACCAAACTGCCGTCCAGATGAAGTACACGATGCGGTGTTTGAGTTGTTTTTCAACCTCGATGCTACGGAAGAACAACTGGATTTTCCCACCTTCTACGGCTCCGGAAAAAATGGATGGTTCAATGATTCGCTGACACCCATTGACAATATAGCACCATTGTTGGATGGAATAATAAAATATGTTCCTGAACCCAAAGCAAACCAAGGTACATCACAAATGCAAATAACCTCCTTGGATTATTCGTCCTTTCTAGGAAGAATAGCAGTAGGAAAAGTTGCCCGAGGAAGCCTGAAAGAAAATCAGCAGGTTTCATTGGTTCAGGCCGATGGCGCCATCAAGAAAATGAGGATAAAAGAGTTGTATGTGTTTGAAGGAATGGGTAAGAAAAAAACAGAAGAGGTTTTTGTCGGAGATATTTGTGCGGTAGTAGGCTTGGAAGACTTTAATATTGGAGATACCATTGCAGATATCGACAATCCTGAAGCCTTGCCGGTTATCAGCGTAGATGAACCGACGATGAGCATGCTTTTTGGAATCAATAATTCTCCTTTTTTCGGTAAGGAGGGAAAATTTGTTACAAGCCGTCATTTACGTGATCGTTTGTTTAAGGAAACAGAAAAAAACCTTGCATTGAGAGTGGAAGATTCAGATAGTGCAGACAGTTTTCTAGTGTATGGTCGTGGTATTCTTCATTTGGGTATTCTGATTGAAACCATGAGAAGAGAGGGTTTTGAATTAACGATTGGTCAACCGCAGGTTCTGGTTAAACAAATTGACGGGAAAAAGTATGAGCCATATGAAAACCTTGTTGTTGATGTTCCTGCTGAATACAGCGGTAAAGTAATTGACATGGTTACACAGCGGAAGGGTGAAATGCTGATTATGGAAACAAAAGGAGAGATGCAACACTTGGAGTTTGAAATTCCGTCAAGAGGATTGATAGGATTGAGAAGCAATATGTTGACCAACACAGCCGGAGAAGCAGTAATGGCACATCGTTTCTTGGAATACAAACCATGGAAAGGGCCAATTCCCGGAAGAAACAATGGTGTATTGTTATCTAAAACAACAGAAAAAACAACAGCATATTCCATAGATAAATTACAAGACAGAGGAAGATTTTTTGTAGATCCGGGAGATGATGTTTACGCAGGACAGATTATCGCAGAACACATCAAGCCGGGTGATTTGGTGGTGAATGCAACGGAAGCTAAAAAACTTACAAACCACAGAGCGAGTGGCAGTGATGACGCCAGCCGAGCTGCTCCAAAAATTTTAATGACGCTTGAAGAATGCATGGAGTATATTCAACAGGATGAGTGCATTGAAGTGACTCCTAAAAATATTCGTCTGAGAAAGACTATATTGAATGAAGAAGACAGAAAACGTGC
>CAZCOL010000054.1:0-9912 GCA_964500545.1 uncultured Ferruginibacter sp.
GCATAAAAAAACTCAACGTTTAAGTCCGTTGAGTTTCTCTGTGATCTGGCTGGGACTCGAACCCAGGACCCATACATTAAAAGTGTATTGCTCTACCAACTGAGCTACCAAATCCCTTCCCTTTATTTGGGTGTGCAAAAATAAGTTAAAACACTATTTGTTTCAAATTTTTTCTCAAAGATTTTCAATTTATTATTCACATTATTCAATATTTCTTTACAAATGCCCGTAATACTCACTTATTTTTGCCTAATTATACAAAAATGAGCAATTACTTTCATAATAAAGTCATAGCCATAACTGGAGGCAGCGATGGTATTGGCAAAGCACTAATTGAAACGCTGCTTCCACTAGGGGCCAAAATTGCTACCTGTGCCAGAAATCAGGACAAGCTATATCTGCTTCAGGTGGCTCATTCAAAAGAACCCCTTCATTGTATGGTGGCCGATGTCAGCAATTTCAATGATTGCAAAAACTTCATTGAATCCACCATTAGAGAGTTTGGCGGCATTGACATTTTAATCAATAATGCCGGTATATCCATGCGATCTTTGATGGTTGACGCAGAAGTCGACGTCATCAAAAAAGTGATGGACATCAATTTCATGGGAGCAGTTTATTGCACAAAACTTGCATTACCCTCCATCATTGAAAGAAAAGGAACTATTGTGGGAATTTCTTCCATTGCCGGTTACAGAGGTCTTCCCGGCAGAAGCGGTTATTCGGCAAGCAAGTTTGCATTGAATGGATGGCTGGAAGCCCTCAGAACAGAATTGCTGGAAGAAGGAGTCAATGTGATGTGGGTATGTCCCGGATTTACAAAGAGCAATATCAGAAATGCTGCATTGAATGAAAAGGCAATGGCACAGGGAGAAAGCCCACTGGATGAATCTTCTTTAATGACTGCTGAAAATTGTGCCGGCGAAATCATCAACGCTATAAAAAACAAAAAACGAACGCTGGTACTAACTTTCAAAGGAAAACAAACCGTTTTTATCAACAAATTTTTTCCTGCATGGGCTGATAAGCTGACCAGAAGATTTTTTTACAATAAAGGCAAACTGGTTAAATAATAATTTAAATTCAAAAGGTAAATCGATTGATGTAACTTTAAAAATTTTTATCACAATCATTTTTTTTAACGAATGCCCTTACTGACCATAATAAGTGATATAGGTGAACAGGATTTTCTGACAGGAGCGATCAAAGGTCAGTTTTTACGCTATCAGCAGGACATCAACATCATTGACATTACCCACTCCCTGTCCGCATTCAACTACCCTCAGGCTGCTTATGTATGTCGCAATGCCATTAAAAATTATCCTACCGGAACCTTTCACCTTATTCTGGTAAATATTTTTGATGAAAATCTTGATCACATGATACTTGCTGAGCACAATGGACATTTTATTGGTTGTGCCGATAATGGTTTACTTACCATGATACTGGAAGACATGCCACAAAAAGTGGTCAAATTAGAATTGGATAAAATTGCGCAAAAAAGTACGTTGTTTTGTACCAATGTGTTTGCAAAAGCTTTTTATGAACTCAACAGTGGCAAAACGATTGAAGAAGTAGGAGAAGCCGATGTTACTATTATTACAAAAAATCCATTGAGACCTCTCATAGGTCCGGATTTTATCGAAGGTCAGATTATTTTTATTGACAATTTTGAAAATGTTATTGTTAACATCAATAAAGTGGAATTTGAAGAAAACAGAAAGGGGAGAAAGTTTTCCATTATTTTCAAGAGGGATGAAATGATTGATAAAATCAGTGAGGGTTATTCTGATGTGCCGGAAGGGGAGAAGCTTGCATATTTCAATTCAGCAGGTTATCTTGAAATTGCCATCAATAAAGGAAATGCAGCAGGACTTTTTGGATTGCAGGGTTATTCAGAAAAACAACAGCAATCCATTCAGCAGCAATATCTCAATAGCCGACTTTTTTATCAGACAGTGAAAGTTTTTTTTATTGACTAAACAATCCCGAGGAAGAACGCAAACTATCAATAGTCAGCAATGGATCATTCATCCAAAATATTTTTAGCAGGTCACAGCGGTACAGTTGGTTCTGCTGTGTTAAGAAATCTTTCGGCAAAGGGATACAGCCAAATTATTACAGTTTCATCGGAGGTGCTGGATCTTCGCAATCAGCATTCGGTTAATGAGTTTTTTGACCGATTTAAACCCGATTGTGTGATTGATGCAGCCGCAAAAGTTGGTGGAATTTTGGCCAATGACCGATATCCTTATCCTTTCTTAATGGATAATCTCCTAATTCAAAACAACCTGATCAATGCTTCTTTTTATAATGATGTAAAAAAATTCATTTTCTTGGGAACTTCCTGTGTTTATCCTAAAATATGCAGTCAGCCAATAAAGGAAGAGTATCTGTTAAGTGCCGCATTGGAGCCCACCAATGAATGGTATGCCATTGCCAAGATTGCCGGTATTAAAGCCTGTGAAGCGATTCGAAAGCAATATGGAAGAAATTTTATTTCATTGATGCCCACAAATACATACGGACCCCATGATAATTTTGATTTGGAAACGGCTCATGTGTTGCCCAGTTTGTTGAGAAAGTTCTATGAAGCAGTTAAAAATAACCATGCCTCAGTCACTCTTTGGGGAGATGGATCCGCTATGAGGGAATTTATTTATGTAGATGATTTGGCAGATGCTATTGTTTTTGTTTTAGAAAATGACTTCAATGAAAATATCTGTAATATTGGAACCGGCGTGGATCTGACTATCAAAGAGCTTGCATCGTTGATTCAAAAAATATCCGGGCACCGCGGAGAAATACATTGGGATACTACAAAGCCGAATGGTACCCCCCGTAAAGTGCTGGATGTATCAAAACTAAACGGTAGGGGTTGGTACGCAAAAACAAATCTGGAAGACGGACTGTTGTCAACCTATCAATGGCTTGAGGACAACTATCATCAATTGAGGGAAATTAAATTCAATTGATACTTTTTAATTTCCAATTGTGAAATCTGTTCTAAATAAAAAAAGCTGTACCTAGATAGGACAGCTTTTGCAATTAGTTGGATATAAAAATTTATGCGACTGCTTTATTCACCAATGCAGCTGCTTCACTCAAAAGAATAGCACTTTGAACTTTCAATCCGCTTTCATCAATCAATTTTTTTGCAACATCCGCATTTGTACCCTGTAAGCGAACAATGATTGGGATTTCAATATTGCCAATACTTTTATAAGCATCAATTACACCTTGAGCCACACGGTCACAACGTACAATTCCTCCAAAAATGTTGATGAGGATGGCTTTTACTTTTGGATCTTTCATGATAATTCGGAAACCTGCTTCTACTGTTTGCGCATTGGCTGTTCCGCCCACATCGAGGAAATTTGCAGGGTCACCGCCACTAAGTTTAATCATATCCATCGTAGCCATTGCCAGTCCGGCGCCATTTACCATACAGCCTACATTTCCGTCCAGTTTTACAAAGTTCAAATTGAATTTACCTGCTTCCACTTCAGTAGGATCTTCTTCTGAAAGATCTCTCAATGCTGCCACATCTGCATGGCGCATCAGAGCATTGTCATCTATATTCATCTTACAGTCTACTGCAATGATCTTGTCATCGCTTGTTTTAAAAAGCGGATTGATCTCAAGCATGCCGCAGTCCAGATCAACATAGGCATTGTATAAATTGGTTACAAATTTTACGCAATTCTTGAATGCATCACCGCTAAGTCCGAGATTGAATGCAATTTTTCTTGCCTGATATCCTTCAAGTTTACCGCCGGGATGAACAAATTCTTTAAATATTTTTTCAGGCGTTTCGTGTGCCACATCTTCAATATTCATACCACCTTCTGTACTGTACATGATCACATTCTTACAACTGCTTCTGTCCAGTAGTACAGCCAGGTAAAATTCTTTAAC
The DNA here is from genome assembly GCA_964500545.1 of uncultured Ferruginibacter sp. Taxonomy (GTDB): domain Bacteria; phylum Bacteroidota; class Bacteroidia; order Chitinophagales; family Chitinophagaceae; genus Ferruginibacter. The sequence goes on from CAZCOL010000054.1 coordinate 3,919, forward strand.
GGGATTAGGACCTTCATAATAAACATCCTGTGCAACCAGAACTTTATTGACCAATTTTCCTTCAGGACCAGTTTGAATTGTAACAAGGGTTCCGCCTAAAATATTGTCGGCAATTTTCACCACATCTTCCATGCTTTTTCCCACTGCCACACCACGCTGTTCTTTACCAATAATGGTTCCTTTTCCGCGACCTCCTGCATGAATCTGCGCTTTTACAACTGCAAATTTGCTACCGTATTGAGAATGAATCTGACGATAAGCATCCTCAGCTTCTTTAGCACTGCTGCATGCAATTCCTTCCTGAACCGGAACGTTGAATTTTTTCAGTAATTCCTTGGCCTGATATTCGTGTAAGTTCATCTATTTAAAATTTTTGCAAAGATATGAGAATGTATCAATTTGAAGAGTCAAAAACCGAAATATTAATTCAATGAGACTTACAAAAAAGTCAATTTATATCCAATATTTGCGAATAAAATATTAGGATATTTCAAAAATTCGGTACTTAGGAGCAATTGCTCAATCGTGAATTGAGCTTATATTTGCCGATTATTCAAACAGATTCAGATGATAAACAAGATTAATGAAGCGGTTGATTTTATCAAAATTTCCTATACTAAAAGACCTGAAATAGGAATCATTTTAGGCAGCGGTCTGGGCAACTTTACACAGGAAATATCCATTGAGCACGAAATTCATTATAAAGATATTCCACATTTTCCGGTAAGTACAGTGGAAGGACACAGTGGTAAACTAATTTTTGGTCAATTAAGCGGAAAGAATGTTGTTGCAATGGCAGGCAGATTTCATAACTATGAAGGATACACGCCGCAAGAAATTGTTTTTCCGGTAAGGGTAATGAAATATTTAGGGATTGAAACTTTACTGATCAGCAATGCAGCCGGTGGAGTTAACCCCACTTTCAAAGTTGGCGACTTGATGATTATCACTGATCATGTCAGTCAGTTTGTTCCCAATCCATTGATTGGTAAAAATGATGCTGAACTGGGGCCCAGATTTCCTGACATGACCGAGCCATATAAGTCAAGTATCATCCATACAGCTAAACAAATTGCATTGAATGCCTCCATTGATATAAAAGAGGGGGTTTATATTTGTGTTACAGGCCCCACATTTGAAACCAAAGCCGAATATCGAATGATTAGGGCTATTGGTGGAGATGCTGTTGGAATGAGCACTGTACAGGAAGTCATTGTTGCTGCCCACATGGGAGTCCCTTGTTTTGCAATCAGCGTCATCACTGATATGTGGATTGATGGTCACGAGGAAGTCATTTCACATGAAGAAGTATTAAAAGCAGCCAAACTCGCAGAACCAAAACTCTCCTTAATATTCAGAGAGCTGGTAAAACAATTATAATTCATCGGAGAGATTAAATGAAAAAACTATCCGCTTTACTTTTTTTATTGTTTGTGACTTTATCGGTCTTTTCACAAATACCAAGAAAGAAAAAGGGTTTTACATTAAGTGAAAGCAATGCTGAAAATCCATTGAATACTCCCAATTCGGATGCAAACACAGTAAAACAGGATACGGGACCAAGAAAGGACTCGCTGGGATTTGAACACAGAGATGATGCCAAAGACTCCATCAACATTTATTTCAAGTGGTTGAATGATATCAGAAGGAACAATCTTGATTCATCCATAAATAATATCGATAATTATTTTTCAGTACCCTCCAGTTACGTTTATTTGGGAAACAACGGCGCAGCAGCTCAATCTATTGTATTTCAGCCCGGCAACAGGATTGGTTTTGATCCGGGGTTTCATGCGTTTGATATTTATAAATATACCACGGACAATACCAGATTGTACAAAACTACCAAACCATTTACCAGCCTGAGTTATCAATTGGCATCCGGAAAAGAGCAAATGCTGACTACAGGCCATACCCAAAATCCGAAACCAAATTTGAATGTTGGATTTGATTACAAACTCATTACTGCACCAGGTTTTTTTGTGACTCAAAACAACAACCACAACTCCTACAGAATTTTTGGCAATTACGATGGTAGGCGTAAACGTTATCATGCTGTTTTTACTTTGCTGGGAAACAATATAAGGGCTTCTGAAAATGGAGGAATACAGAACGATTCTGACCTGTCTGATCCCAACAGAAAAGATCGTTTTACTGTACCGGTGAATTTGGGAAGCAAAGCCTCTTTCATAAACAATCCATTTGTCACAACAATTACAACCGGCAATCAATACAGGGATTTTAGTTTTTTACTAAAGCAGGGATACGATTTTGGAAAAAATGACTCTGTTATCATAAATGATTCAACAACTGAATATTTGTTTTATCCAAAGCTTCGCATTCAATATACATTTACCGGTAGTAAAAACAGATTCAATTACACAGACAATTTTGCAGATTCAGCTATCTATGCGAAATGGTATGGACTTTCATTAAACGGCTCCAATGATACGATTATGCTGACTGAGAAGTGGAATATAGTTCAACATGATTTCAGTTTGGTGCAATTTCCTGATACTAAAAATCAAGCTCAGTTTTTTTTAGCCGGTGTATCGTTACAGAAAATCAAAGGAATGGCCAAATCACAAAATCTTCTTTATGATAATCTGATCTTACATGCTGAATATCGAAACAGAACCCGCAACAAACGCTGGGATATGCTTGCTCAGGGAAAGTTGTATGCCGGCGGATTGAATCAGGGAGATTTCAGTATCAATACATCCCTCGAAAGGGATTTCGGTAAGAATATCGGAAACGTAAAACTTTTTTTCGATGAGCTAAACCGAACGCCCTCTTTCATTTTTAATCCCAAATCCACATTTAATATTTCAGACACTGCCCAATATAAAAAAGAGAATATCATCTCATTTGGAGCAGTATCCTATAATCCATTATTGAATATTGGTTTCAGAAATCATCTCTTGATCAATTACACCTATTTTAAAAACTATTACCAATCAGAACAAGCTTCAACAGCAATAAATCTATTTCAGCTTTATGTTTCTAAAAAAATAAAATTGAGCAGGAATTTATTTTGGCATGCCGAATGTAATTTGCAACAAACGAAAAAAAATGCTCCGATTAGAGTTCCATTGGTTTTTGCCAGGAACAGATTTGCTTATGAAGGAGTTTTTTTTAAAAACCTGATTTTATCAACAGGGTTGGAAGCGAGGTATTGCTCTCCTTACAATGCCAACGGCTATTCGCCGATGCTTGGACAGTTTTTTGTTCAGGACTCAATCACAATAAAAAATCTACCGGATATAAGTTTGTTTGCTCACTTTAGAATAAAAGGTTTTGCAGGTTTTTTAAGGGCGGAGAATTTGAATACCGCTCAAATTAACAACGGACTCAACTGGATGAACAATAATTTTGCAGCTCCATTATATCCGACGCAAGGACTGATGATCAGATTTGGAATACAATGGTGGTTTGTGAATTAAATTCATATATTACTTGCTGATTTGTAATAGATAAATCCATCAATTTATTTAACGTTTACGTTTATTAAAAATGCCTAATTTTGTATTGTGAAAAAGGTATTGCTTTCCATATTGACCTTTCTGTATTTGTTACTCTCTACCGGTTTTTCCCTGGAATTACACTATTGCATGGGAAAACAATCGGGAGTAGATTTCTTTCCAACAAAATCAAACCAAAAATGCAAACGTTGTGGCATGACCGAAAAAAAAGGCGGTTGTTGCAGCGATGAATTGAAGTTTTTTAAAATTGAGGATTCACATAAAAATAGCAGTAAAATCTTTCATGAATATCATTTTTCAGCGATTGCCCTGCAAAACGATTATAGGCAAATCAATTCGGAAATTGAATTTTTAAATTTTACTGCAATTAAATCTCTCCCAAATCCTGATATTGCCTCACCTCCGATTTATATCAGTAATTGTTTATTCAGACTATAGAAATAGGTTTGAATCAATTTATTTCAATCTACTTACTTATTTATTTACAATTTAAAATTTAAAACAATGAAAAGAATTTCATTAGTAGCCATTTTGCTATGCACTATTTTTTGGAGTAATCAATCATTTGCTCAAACAACCAAATCTGAAACCATTAAAGTATGGGGAAACTGCGGTATGTGCAAGAAAAGAATAGAAAAATCTGCAAAATCAGCAGGTGCCATCAGTGCTTCTTGGGATGCCGACAAGTTAGCCCTTGAAATAACTTATGATGAAAAAGAAACAAATAGTATAAAAATTCAGCAATCCATTGCAGAAGCCGGCTATGACACTCAGGATATTACAGCAGATGACAAAGCCTATGATAAATTGTCGGGATGTTGTAAATATGAACGTAAAGCTGCTTTACCCTCCATTATCAACTCAAATCATTGATTATGAAAAATATTTTTTTTGTATTAGGTATATTTTTTTCCATTTCAGTACAAGCACAAATAAAAACAATTACTATTCAGGCAAGCGGACTTACTTGCAGTATGTGCAGCAACGCAATCAACAAGGCATTGAAGACGGTTTCTTATGTTGACAATGTGGTTCCCAATATCAAGAACTCAACTTTTGAAATCAGTTTTAAATCAACAAATGACATTAGTTTTGATTTGCTCAAGAAGAAAGTGGAAGATGCAGGTTTTTTTGTTGCAAAAATGAATGTATCCATGAATTTCAATAATCTGAAAGTAAGGAATGATGAGCACGTGGAAATAGATGGGATCATGTATCATTTTCTGAATGTTCCTGAAAAAACGCTGAACGGGATTCAGGTTGTAAGGCTTCTGGATAAAGGTTTTGTTTCATCAAAAGAGTATAAAAAGAATCAAAAATTTACTCAGTTGGATTGCTACAAAACAGGAGTAATGGGTGCCTGTTGTAACAAAAAAAACAAAACAAACGGAACGAGAATTTATCATATAACCATTTTATAAAACGCTCAGGATGCAGGACTGAACACGCTTTCAGTCCTGTATTTTTTATGACAATCGTATGAAAAAGAAAATCTTCATTTTATCTTTATTGATTTCATTTTCAAAACTGCTGGAAGCTCAGGAATTGTTTGTTTTTACAGAGCCCGCGAGTAATATGGCTAAGGGAAATATTGGTTTCAGGTTGTCTAATTCCTTTATGAAAGAAAAAATCAGTGATGAATTGAATATTCATATATTTCCTGAAATCATGTTTGGAATTTCAAAAAAAATAATGGTACATGGGGAGGCTTTCGTATCCAACAGGAACAAATCATTTTCAACAGAAGGAGGATCTCTCTACATGAAATACCGTTTTTACAGTCATGATGAAGTGCACAGTCATTTTAGAATGGCACTGTTTTCCAGAATGTCATGGAATAACAGCGATATCCATCAACCTGCTATCGATTTAAATGGCCACAATTCGGGTTGGGAGCTTGGGACAATAGCTACCAAATTGATTAATAAAGTTGCAGTATCATCATCGGTTTCTTCATTATATGCTGCAGATAATATCAATCAAAATTGGCTTGACGGAGGTGAACCAAACAGAAATGCTTTAAATTTTACTTTGTCGGTTGGTAAATTAATGTTGCCTAAAGAATATGTTAACTATAATCAAACCAATTTGAATGCAATGCTGGAATTTCTGGGTCAAACTAATTGGGCAACTGGTAAAACATTTTTTGACCTTGCTCCTTCAGTTCAAATGATTGTGAAAAGCAAATCAAGATTTGATGTTGGATATCGTTTCGCTGTTTCCAATGATTTAGAAAGGACATCTCCCAATGGTGGTTTTTTCAGATTTGAGTACAATATGTTTAATGCATTTTAAGCAGTGTGTAGAAATTGAGCTTTTATTTTTCAAAATAAGCAATGGTTCCGCCTACCCAAGATTTATCGCCATTGTATCTTGTTCCTATCATTTTTCCTTTACTGAGTCTGGCAAGATTGTGAATGGCAATTGGCCTTGGCCATTCTTTTTTTCTGAAATAAAACAATCTGATTTCTGCTTTAGCGGGCTCATCGGGAGTATGTATGATAGAAGCATA
>CAZCOL010000054.1:10012-14557 GCA_964500545.1 uncultured Ferruginibacter sp.
GGGTGAGGAATCCACTCAACCTGGTATTTTTTGTTGAAATCAATACAATTTTTTAGTTGAGCTTGTTCGAGGTCATCAAAAATGACTCTGTTGAATATTTTTTCGATTTTTATTTTTCTTCCATTTAGAGTATAATATAAATTGTCGTTTTCTGCAGTTAGTGAGGTAATACATACAGTAGAGATTCCTAAAAGTGATTCCGTGCATTTGAAATCTATGTATGTTTTTTGTTTTTCCGGGAAAGCTTCAAGCAAAATAACCTGCTCGGGATTGTTGTCCCCAATGATGATTTCTTTTAAAAGTTGTACATAAGTTTCTTTGTTGTAGCCATTTAAATAGGCATCAAATTCATTTGAAACAGCAGCATATTCAGTGGTTAAAATGTCATTTAAAATTTGAAATCCGAATAAAGAGGGGAAGCCCTGCATTTCAATTAACTGAGGTACAATATTGCCTTGCAGATCTTTACAAATACCAAAATCAAACACCATCATTTCACATTCATTTTCATCATTTGAAAAATGATATTTTGAAGGAATGCTTTGATTGGTAAGGTTTTTAAAATCTTTATCAAGAATGAAATCTATAATGTGCTCACAGGTATCGAGCATTTGCATTTTGAAATAATTCGGAATAAATACGGGCGTTTCAGCAATTCTGAATCCCGATTTGCAATTTGTTAATTCCTCAAATTTTTGAATGTATTCTTCGTATTTATTCTCTGTAAAACTGCTGTTGAATTTATCTCTGACATATTGTATCATAAAAAACCTACATTTCTTTAATTAGATTATCAAAGGCGTTTTGTAAAAAAGCAGGAAGGATGGTTGCGTGGGTTTGCATTATTTTATCCGTGTCATTTAACTGACGGATCATTGACTCCCATTTTTCTCTTCCATGATTCTCCATCACCATTTTTTTCTTTTCATCAGAAAGTAAATATTGTATCATACCATGTGAATCTGCTTCTGCATGAAATTGAGTGCCAGTCATATATTCATTGAATTGAACAGCCATGATTGCTCTTTCATAGGGCACATGGGGCCTCTCTTTTTCAATCGCAATTATTTTAGCACCCATTTGTTTAATCAATGTTTCGTTGGGTTGTATTATCTGATAGTCGCGATGATCTACAGCATAAAATGGATTTTTAAGTCCATCATAAATTTTTGGAGGATTTTCGAGTACAAAGTGAACGGGAAATACACCAAAAGAAGTGCTTTTTCTTTTGGTGACTTTCGCTATTTCAAAAAATCTGCATGCCAACTGAAACGAATGGCAAATAAAAAAAACAGATTTCTTATTTGAGTTGATTTTATTATGATTGACTAAATCTTCTATCCAATTAAAGTAATTTTTTTCCCATGCGGTATTTGCACTATCTATAGGGCTTCCCGGTCCTCCGGATGAAATATAAATATCATAATCCAATGAAGGTATCTTGTTTGTTAACCGAACTTCAAATTCATCGGTTTGAACAGGTATGTTATTTTTTAGTGAGAATTGTTGAATAATCTCTCTAAGGCACCGCATACCCTGATTTTCAGTCCCCATATAAAGGTCTAAAATGGCAATCTTTACAACTGGATAGGTTACATTCATTGAGGCGCAAATTTACCAATTTTAAACGAAGGTGTCAATGAAAAGTCAATCAACCAATTGTTTATTATCTTCGCTTTTGATATGAAGACAAAAAGCATCAAGAAAGATAAGGTCAATATTATAACACTGGGTTGCAGTAAGAATATGGTGGATAGTGAAGTGCTGAGCGGTCAATTACTCGCCAATGATATTGAAACTGTTCATGAAAATTCCAAAAGGGATCACAATATTGTTATCATCAACACCTGTGGGTTTATTGAAAAAGCCAAGGAAGAAAGCATCAATACCATACTTGAAAATGTCAATTTAAAAAAGAAAGGTAAGCTGGATAAAGTTTTTGTTACAGGATGCTTAAGTGAAAGATATAAATCCAATTTGGAAGAAGAAATACCCGAAGTAGATGCCTATTTCGGTACAATGGAATTGCCTTTGATACTTAAAAAATTTGAAGCAGATTACAAAGGTGAGTTGATTGGGGAACGTTTATTAAGTACGCCTCAGCATTACGCATATATGAAAATCAGTGAAGGTTGTAATCGGACCTGTTCTTTTTGTGCTATACCGTTGATGCGAGGTGCTCATGTAAGCAGAACTATAGAATCTCTGGTTAAAGAAGCTGAAAGTCTTGTTAAAAGAGGAGTTAAAGAAGTCATGCTTATAGCTCAGGAATTGACCTATTACGGACTTGATATCTATAAAAGAAGAGCTTTACCTGATTTGTTGAATGCCCTGGCCGATGTAAAAGGATTAGAATGGATCAGATTGCATTATGCTTATCCATCCAAGTTTCCTTTGGAAATTATAGATGTGATGAAGGAAAGAGAAAACATTTGCAACTATCTTGATATTCCCTTGCAGCATGCATCCAACAAAATGCTTAAAGCAATGAAAAGGCAGATTACAAGAGAAGAGATGGAAGTGCTGATTGCTGAAATAAGAAATAAAATTCCTGAAATTTGTATACGCACAACTTTGATTGCAGGTTTTCCCGGTGAAACCAGGGAAGACGTGGAAGAGCTTAAAGCATTTTTACAAAAAATGCGATTTGACAGAGTGGGTATATTTACTTACAGTCATGAGGAGCAAACTAGTGCCCATGATTTGGAGGACAATATTTCTCCCGAGGAAAAGGAGGCAAGAGCTCAGGAAATTATGGATCTTCAGCAGGAAATAAGCCTTGAAAAAAATCAGGAAAAAGTCGGAAAGACCTTTAAAGTTATCGTAGATCGAAAAGAAGCAGGCAGATACATTGGCAGGACAGCATTTGATAGTGTGGAAGTGGACAATGAAGTGATAATAAACACCGATAAAAAATTGACAATAGGAGATTTTGTACATGTAAATATCACCAAGGCATTTGATTATGACCTGGAAGGTGACGTAGTAGTTAAAAAATAATTATTAATTTGTTTCAATCCCCTTGAATAGCAAGTCAACATATTGTTCATATAACGAAACAAATGCTTTTTCCGCACTGGTAAATGATTATATCAATGGCAGCGAAGCTCTGAGGCCTTTTTATGCTCACGATCCTTCTTTTTATGGAATAAAAGACAGTATTCAACAGAGAAAAAAAAATCAACCCAACAGAGAATTGCTTGTTTCGTGTATGCTTGACAGTTATGGGAAGTTTAATAGCTCAGATAAAGTAAAGCAGAATATACAATTGCTTAAAAGTGAAAACACTTTTACAGTATGTGCAGCACACCAGCCAAATATATTGACAGGTCACCTGTATTTCGTGTATAAAATTATTCATGCAATTAAGCTGACAGATGAGCTCAACAAACAAATGCCCGAATATCATTTTGTGCCTGTTTATTTTATGGGCAGTGAGGATGCAGATTTGAGTGAGTTGGGTGAAGTTAAAATAAAGGATAAAATCTACAGATGGGAAACCAATCAGAAAGGTGCAGTGGGTAGAATGATGATTGATGAAGGGTTTATTCAGCTTCTCAATGAAATTTCAGTTGAATTATCATCTGAACCTTTTGGCAAAGAGACAATCACTTTGTTGAAAAATATTTATAAAAAAGGACTGACTATTGTGCAAGCTACCTTTGAATTGGTAAATGAATTGTTCGGTAAATATGGGTTGCTGATTTTTTTGCCAGATAGCAAAATCTTCAAAAATGAGTTTGCATTTATAATGGAGAAAGAATTGCTATATTCATTTTCAAATAAATTATTACAGCAAACGATCGCGAATTTTCCTTTGGAGTACAAGGCGCAGGCTAAGGGAAGGGAACTCAATTTGTTTTATTTGAAAGAAAACATCAGGGAGAGGATTGAAAAAACTGAGCATGGATATGCGATTCTGAATACCGAAATTCATTTTTCTGAACAAGAGATATTGGCGGAATTAAGAAATTTTCCCGAAAGATTCAGTCCGAATGTCATTTTGAGGCCATTGTATCAGGAAAAAATGCTGCCAAATATCGCTTTTATCGGAGGTGGGGGAGAGCTCGCCTATTGGCTGGAATTGAAAAAAGTATTTGATGAGGTTTGTATTCCATTTCCTGTTTTGCTTCTCAGAAATTCTTTTTTATTTCTTTCTGAAAAAAGTCAAAAGGAGCTTGATGAAATTGAATGTTCTGCATTGGAACTATTTAAACAGGATGATTTGTTAATTGAGCAACTGGTTATGAAATTAACAGCCAAACAGCTTCAACTCGATCAAGTAAAAGATGAGTTGAAAAATTTGTATAAAAAAATATCCCTAGCAGCCTCAAATGTAGATACAACCCTGGAAAAGCATGTGGAAGCGCTTGCAACAAAAGCGCTGAAGAGAATAGTTGCTTTGGAAAAGAAAATGTTGAGAGCTGAAAAGAAAAAATATACAAAAGAAATTCAGCAGTTATTGAATCTTAAAAATGAGTTATTTCCCAATAATTCTTTACAGGAAAGAGTAGATAATTTGTTTAGCTTTTATGCTGTTTATGG
>CAZCOL010000055.1:0-13847 GCA_964500545.1 uncultured Ferruginibacter sp.
CCCAATCATTACCACATGGGTTTGGATTGCAGAACTGATGGAAGGGTTAATATTCCTGTTTATGCAGCTGCAGAAGGGTATATCGCAAAAGTCCACATAGACCCAACCGGTTTTGGCAGAGCTATTTACATCAATCATCCCAATGGACTCACTACACTGTATGCACATCTGAATGAATTTTTTCCTGAACTGGAAGAGTATATAGTTGAACAACAGTACAAAATAAAATCCTGGCAAATTGATGTGGAGTTGCCTGTCAATTATTTCAAATTAAATAAAGGGGACTTCATCGCCTATAGCGGAAATACCGGAGGTTCTCAGGGCCCTCATCTTCATTTCGAAATCAGAGATACCAAAACAGAAAAGGTATTGAATCCTTTGTTGTTTGGTTTTCCAATTCAGGATAATATTGCACCCGATATCTTACGACTTTCGGTATACAATAGACGCCACAGCACTTATGAACAAACTCCACAAATTTTTTCATTAAAAAAATTAAACGGAATTTTTCAGCCAGCAACTCGATTATTAAAAATTAAAGCTGACAAAATCAGCTTTGCAATTTCAGCATTTGACAGATATTCCGGCTCCACGAATCAAAATGGAATTTACAGTGCTGAAATATATGAGAATGATGAGATCATTGCAGGATTTGAGATGGATAGTATCAGTTATGATGAGACAAGATACCTGAATGCCCATATTGATTTCAAAACAAAAAACAACGGCGGTCCTTTTTTACAACATTTGAGCAGATTGGCCGGCTATAACGATGGAATATACAAATGTCCTAGTAGAACAGATGGTGTATTAGACATAAGTGATAACAAAATCCACCATATTAAAGTTGTTGTAAAAGATGCAAATCAAAATTCTTCATTATTGTCATTTGATGTAATAAAATCTTCCGAAGGCAATAAAAATACAGGACTCAATAAACAATCTGGACAACTATTTAAACCCGGCAATATCAATATTTATGAAAAGGAATCCATTATGCTTTATCTGCCTGAAAATTGCATCTATGATTCATTCTATTTTTATATGAATCAGAAATTCTCGGGTCCTAATAATGAAATTTATTCAGTAAATAATGACAATGTTCCCATTCAGCAATATTTTCCAATCAGGATAAAAGGAAATTTCAATCTGAAAGATTCAAACAAAATTCTGATGAAAATGAATGCTCATGGAAAGGAAAAATTCAACAAGGCGATTTATAAAAATGGATGGTATGAATCAAGTTGGAGAGACTTTGGAAAATATCAATTGTTGATAGACACAACCCCTCCGACATTGCATCCTATAGGTAGTTTCAGAGACGGAATTAAAATTTCAGGAATCGGATCTATCATGTTTTCTGCAGCAGATAATGGTAAAAATATTGCTGAATTTACAGGATTACTCGATGGTCAATGGCTTCTGTTCAGTAACGATAAAAAAGGAGCATTTATTTATAAAATAGATAAATACTGTTCAGTCGGTGAACATAATCTCAAAATAATTGTTAAGGATCTTGTTGGAAATACAACCATCAAAAACTATCATTTTACAAGATTATAAATTAGTTCTGGTATGACAACTTTATCTGAAGGTCAGAAAGCACCATTGTTCAAGGGCAAAGATCAAAATGGAAAATCAATAGGATTATCAGATTTTAAAGGTAAAAATATCATTTTATATTTTTATCCGCAGGACGACACACCTACTTGTACAGTTCAGGCATGTAACTTGAGAGACAATTTTGAAATACTCACAAAAAAAGGGTTTGTAGTAATTGGAATTAGCCCAGATGAAATTGTCAAACATAAAAAATTTGAAACAAAACATAAACTCCCCTTTACATTGATTGCAGATCCTGAGTTGTCTGTAATTGAAAAGTATAGAGTTTGGGGCGAAAAAAGCATGTACGGCAAAAAATATATGGGCCTTATAAGAACCACTTTTTTAATTGATAACAAAGGAATCATCAAAAAGATATTTTCAAAACCTAAAAGCAAAGAACATGCTCAGGAAATAATCGAAGCATGGAATAATCTGTAATTGCTTCTTAAATTATCCATTCTAATTGACCTACTTGAAAAGTTCGTTCAATAACATCTTTGGTTTTCAAAAGACCCTCTTCATTTACACCAAGGATTGTAGATTCAATAATTTGATTTTCTGTTTTTAGGCAAACTTTCTGTCCAAATTTGTATAGGTGCTGATGATAATGACTCCAGATTTCATCGACTTCCGACCTAATGTTTTTTTTATAAGCATCCATTATTTTTGAATGCAATTCCATTGCCATCTGTTGAAGATTATATGTTTTACCTGAAATTTGTTTAAGGGAAATTGGATTCTTGGCCTCTTCGGTAAAATCGAGTTGATTCACATTAATGCCAATGCCTACAACCGACCAAATCCAATTATTTCCCCTGAATTTATTTTCAATTAATATGCCTGCTGCCTTTCTGTCACAAATAATAATGTCATTTGGCCATTTTATCATTACCTTTTCATTAATCAATTCAGCAAGATAATCTCTGCAAATCAAGGCAATCCAGGCATTGAACAGAAATGGAAATTTTAAAAAGTCATTGTTGGAATCAAAAACTATACTTAATGCTATGTTTTCACCTGGTTTCCCTTCCCAATTTTTTCCTCTTTGGCCCTTACCTGAAGTCTGGTGGGCTGTAAACCATGCTTTTCCATGAACAGCCAATCCTTCATGAATCATTTCCATGGCATAGTTATTGGTACTTTCTGTACTATCCAATTCGTTAAAAAGTAAGTTTGGCTTCATATTCATTCAAATGATAAAGAAATAGTACCTTTGACAACAATTGCAATCTAAAGGAAATTTATCTCAATTTTTGGATTATTTCCCATATATACTAAATTAAAATTGAACACTATTGAGTAACCTGAATGTTTTAAACGGTCGAAAAAAAAACCAGAACAGACTAACAAGAAACAGTAAAATTTTTAAAGTAATAGTTCAGGCAATTCTGGATAAAAAAGGAGAAAACATTGTAAGTCTTGACCTACGTAAAATACCTGAAGCTGTTGCCGATTTTTTCATAATATGCGAAGCGTCGAATAATAATCAACTTAGGGCTATTGCAGATAACGTTGAGGAAGAAGTAAAAAAACAATGTCAGGAAGCACCTTTCAAACATGAAGGAAGGCAAGCTGAACAATGGATTTTGATTGATTATGTAAACATAGTGGTTCACATCATGCTTCCCGAACCAAGAAAATTTTATCAATTGGAAGAGCTTTGGAGCGATGCAATTACTCAGGAACACAAAGATTAACCATACCCAATTCTCAAATAATATTAATCGTTTTTTTAAAAATATGAACCAGCCCAATAACAAAAAAAACATTCCAGGCAATCAATCTCCTCTAGGTGAAGATCCCAACAAGAAAAAAAACAGGTTCAATATCTACTGGATTTACGGTATTGTATTCATTGCAATGATTTCTTATAACCTTTTCAGAAGTGTGAACAGTGCAGGATTGGAGACAGATCAGCAGAAATTTTACGAAATGCTGAAGCAAGGAGATGTTGAAGAAATTAAAACAATCAGAAATAAAAAAATCGTTCGTATTTACATCAACAAAGACAGTTTGAATAACAAGTCTGCTATTTACTCCAGATTGTTGATTGATAAAATGGATACCAGAAAATATGAAACTGCAAAAAAAATAAACGCGCCTCAATTGTATTTCAGTATTATCGATGATAAAACATTTTCAGATCAATTAGGCAAGTTCTATGAACAAAATCCTACCATCCAACAAGTACCGGATAAGCCTGAAGATGAAGGGGAATTGTTTAGTCAGATAATCAGCTCATTGCTGCCTATATTATTGATTGGCTTTCTGTTTTTCATGATGATGCGTAAAGTTGGGCCTGGTGGTGGTGGCGGAGGAGGAGGAATTTTCAATATCGGAAAATCAAAAGCTACCTTATTTGAAAAAGGCACAAAAGTAAACATCAACTTTGGTGATGTTGCCGGTTTGGATGAAGCCAAAGTTGAAGTAATGGAAATTGTTGACTTCCTGAAGAATCCCAAAAAATATACAGCTCTTGGCGGTAAAATTCCAAAAGGAGCTTTGCTTGTTGGTCCTCCCGGAACAGGTAAAACATTATTGGCAAAAGCTGTTGCCGGGGAAGCTCAGGTTCCTTTTTTTAGCTTAAGCGGCAGTGACTTTGTAGAAATGTTTGTTGGCGTAGGTGCCAGTCGTGTAAGGGATCTTTTCAAACAGGCAAGAGAAAAAGCTCCATGCATTATTTTTATAGATGAGATTGATGCTATCGGAAGAGCAAGAGGAAAAAATGTGATGATGAGCAATGATGAAAGAGAAAACACTTTGAACCAATTGCTCGTGGAAATGGATGGATTTGGTACTGATCTGGGAATTATTATTCTTGCAGCCACCAACAGACCTGATGTACTGGACAGTGCTCTATTAAGACCGGGTAGGTTTGACAGACAAATCACCATCGATCGTCCCGACCTCGTTGGAAGAGAAGCAATTTTTAAAGTTCACTTGAATCCCATAAAAACTTCTGACAATCTTGATATTCACAAGCTTGCAGAACAAACACCGGGATTTGCCGGAGCAGACATCGCAAATGTTTGCAATGAAGCAGCTTTAATTGCCGCAAGAAAAAATAAAGAGGCGGTTGATATGAGTGATTTTCAGGACGCCATTGACAGAGTGATTGGCGGATTGGAAAAAAAGAATAAAATCATTTCGCCGGAAGAAAAAGAAATCATTGCATACCACGAAGCAGGTCATGCTATATGCGGTTGGTATCTGGAACATGCTTATCCTTTATTGAAAGTAACCATTGTACCAAGAGGAACAGCAGCATTGGGATATGCGCAATACACACCAAAGGAACAATATCTATACAATACAGACCAATTGATAGATCAGATTTGTATGACTCTGGGCGGAAGGGCCAGTGAAGAGATTTTCTTCGGAAAAATAAGCACTGGTGCCAGCAACGATTTACAACAAATCACAAAAATTGCATACAGTATGGTCACCATGTATGGCATGAATGAAAAAGTTGGCAACATCAGTTTCTATGATCCTGCGCAAGAAAATTATTTTACCAAACCATACAGTGAAGAAACAGGAAAAATGATAGATCAGGAAGTCAGAAAACTGATTGATGAAGCTTATATAAAAACAAAAAAACTTTTACTGGATAAAAAAGAAGATGTAGAAAAACTGGCTAAAGAACTTTTGGTGAAAGAAGTATTGTTTAAAAGCGATGTAGAAGGACTGATCGGTAAGCGACCATTTGAAGAAAAGAAAATATTGGAAGTGGAAGAGCCGCAACAAATTTCTGAAATTGCAAGTAATTCTAATGAAAGTACGGCTTCGAACAATCTAAATACACATGATGAATAATACATACTGATATGGCCGATAATGCCAGACAAAACATATTAAACAGAATCAAGCAGGCACTGATCAATCCGGTGCCTTTGCCTTTTCCTGATGCAGCACAAAGTGCAGTTAAAGATTTTTTTAAGGTTACCGAAGAATCTGATGAAATTAAATTATTTACCAAGAATTTTGAAGCTCTGCAGGGTACATTTTTTTATTGTGAGAATGAAATGGAACTGCAAAATAAATTACTGCATCTGATCATTGAACGGGGTTGGCAGTCCATTTACTGCAGAGAATCTTTTCAAAAGAGTTTGTTGAATAGAATTAACATAGAAACATCCAATGACCTTGGCACTTGTGATGCAGCTGTTACCGGCTGCGAATTTCTGATTGCCAGAACAGGAAGTATAATGATGAGCAGCAGGCAAGAAAGCGGCAGAACGGTAAGTGTTTATGCCCCCATTCATATTTGTATTGCCAATCGTGAACAACTGGTTTATGATATTGAACATGCATTTGAAAATTTTTCATTGAAACACAAGGGTCATATTCCTTCTTTTATAACCGTTGCAAGCGGACCTAGCAGAACTGCAGATATTGAAAAAACTTTGGTTACAGGAGTTCACGGACCAAAAGAAGTTTTGTGTTTTTTAATCGATACCTAATCTGAATATATGATTGCATCTGAAAAAATATACTTCTTATCAGATTTTCATTTGGGTGCACCTGATGCGAAAAGCAGCCTGATACGTGAAAAAAGGATTATCTCATTTTTGGATGAAATCAAAAAAGATGCAAAAGAAATTTTCATTTTGGGTGATTTGTTTGATTTTTGGTTTGAATATAGAAATGTTGTTCCTAAAGGATATGTCAGAATTTTGGGGAAACTTGCCGAATTGACTGATAACAACATACCCATTCATTTTTTTGTAGGAAACCATGATATGTGGATGAATGATTATTTTCAAAAAGAGATGAATATCCACGTTTATTTCAAACCAACTTTTTTTGAACTTTTTGGAAAAAGATTTCAAATTGGTCACGGAGACGGACTGGGACCCGGTGATCACGGATACAAACTTTTAAAAAAAGTCTTTCGCAACAAAATAGCTAAGTTTTTATTCAGCATAATTCCTCCGGCCATTGGAATAGGACTCGCAAATTACTTCAGTAAAAAAAGCAGGTTACATACAGGCACAAGCAATGAGATTTTCCACGGAGAGGAAAACGAATGGCTTGTTTCATATTGCAAGGAGCAACTAAAAAAAGAACAGGTTGATTTTTTTGTTTTCGGGCACCGACATTTACCATTGGATATTCAATTATCAGAAAACAGCCGATATGTCAATTTAGGCGACTGGATAAAATACTTCAGTTATGCGGAATTCGACGGATCAAACCTTCAATTAAAATATCATTAAAATTTTGAGACGTAAAATCAAATATTTTTTTGCCGCAATTATTTTTTATTCTTTGCATCAAATTTCTTTTTGTCAAAAAACAACTGAGGAATCTTTTGTTTTTAAAAGAAAAATTGCAGGAAAATATACTTACTTCAATGTAGACGTATTGAACAATATATTTCTCATTTCACAGGACAACCAACTGATTAAACTCAATGAATCAGGAGATTTTATTGCAGGATTCAATGAATTGATGAAATTTGGAAGACCCTCCCTGATTGACGTTTCCAATCCTTTGAAATTACTGGTGTATTATAAAAACTACTCAAACTTGTTAACGTTAGACAAGATTCTTACAGTAAGAAATTCGGTAAACCTTAAAACAAAAAATCTATTCAGCGTTCGTGCTGTTACGGTTGCTTATGATAACAATATTTGGGTGTATGATGAACAAAATTTCAAGTTGAAAAAGTTTGATGACCAGTTTAATCTGTTACTTGAAAGCCAGGATATAAGTATGCTTTCAGAAAACAATCAGCTTATTTCACAAAATGTACAACCTGATCCCGTTCAGCTTATTGACTATGACAAACAACTTTATCTTTATGACAAGGCGCTTGGTTTTTTTATCTTTGATTCTTACGGAAGTTATAAAAATAATCTGCCGTTCAAAAACTGGAGCAATATTGCCATAAACAATAGAACCATATATGGGTTTTCTGCTGATACACTATTCTCTTACAATCTTGAATCACTTTCATTGAAAGAGTATCTACTTCCTGATTCTATCAGTAAATTCAAGTCAATAAAAGCGGTCAACGGATATTTATACTTATTAAACAAAGATGGGTTAGATATTTATCAAATAAAGTAACGGTATTAGGAGAAATTAATTATAAAATTCTTATGGACACAATCCTATTCAATAACAGCATTGCCAATTTGATCACTGCCCTTTTGATTATCCTTTTCATCTCTGTTTTTAGAAGAATGCTGTCAAAATATGTAGCAACGATGTTATTCAACATTATTGTTAAAAAATGGAGAAATGTTGAGAAAAATGACTTTATAGGATTGATCATAAAGCCACTGGGATGGTTACTTGCAGTTTTGATTTCTATTGTCACTATTGACAATCTGGTGTTTCCGGATATTTTGAAATTCAATATCTATGGCGTAACATTTAAAGAAATCATTCATAGATTCGGAATTTGTCTGATTATTGTTTTTTTGATCTGGGTAATACAGGGCTTCATCAACTTCATCGCATTTATTCTTGAGATAAAATCGAAAACAACAAAAGATAAAAGAGATGATCAAATCATCGTATTTTTCAGGGACTTTTTCAAAGTCATTCTTCACATTACCGGCTTTTTATTGCTGCTAAAAATTGGATTCAATGTCAACGTAGGTTCTGTTTTAACCGGTCTAAGCATCATTGGTGCAGCACTCGCCCTCGCAGCAAAAGAAAGTATTGAAAATCTGATAGCTTCATTTATCATTTTTTTTGACAAACCATTTTATACCGGAGATGTAGTAAAAGTCAACAATATCAATGGCAGCATAGAACATATCGGATTAAGAAGCACCAGAATAAGAACCATTGACCAGACTTTAGTAACTGTTCCAAACAAGCAAATGGTTGACAGCATTGTTGACAACTGGAGCATGCGCAAAGGAAGAAGAGCTGAGATTAAAATTGAATTGGAAAACAATACAGAAACTTTGCTCGTTGGTCAGCTGATTGATGAAATGAAATTATTTCTCAAAGAAAGTCATCCGGTAAATACATCAACGGTTTTTGTAACCGATTTTACGAAAACCAGTATTATCATCACAGTTGAATATCAAACAATGGTGATTTCTATGGATGATTTTTTTAAATTCAAGGAAAGTTGCCATCTTCAGATTAAGAAGTTGATAGAAGAAAAAAACATAAAATTGGCCAAAGGCGGTAATGATATACATATAATCAGCAATGAATCCGTAAGCAACGGCATCCCATCAGGCAACAAAATTATTTAAGCAGTTCAGCCAAATCAGTATACCATTTACCACTTTTTCCATATTCAACCACCCTACCCTTTTCTTTTCCGTTTCTCATCAAAATGATGGTCGGCACATTGGTGACATTGAATGCTTCAGATATTCCACCCAAGGATTTTTTTTCTCTGTCAACCCCAAAAAAAGTTACAGATGAATCAGGAAAACCGCTCATTTCCTGTAATTTAAAAAACTCAGGTAAAATTGACTGACTGTCATCACACCAGGTTCCGCCAAATAAAATAAAAGACAATTTACCCCTGGATGAATCCATCAAATTAAGAAGAGAGGCTTCAGGCTGAAAGTATTTTTTATTGGTGTTATACCATTTGAATGAACTTTCATTTTCCAAAAGATATTTTGTGATCATTCCTTTAAATACGATTCCTTCACTGTTTTTTGGATCAGGCAGTCTGAAATAGGCAGTTTGAGCAATTGTGGGTTTTGAAATAAAAAAAATTAAAACTAAAATAAGATTGAACTGCAGTTTATTCACGATTAGAAATATTTGAATAATTTAATTTTTTTGAAAATCATTTGAGTTTTAATTAGATAATAAACTGTTTTATAAGCCAGTTTTCAATTCGTGTAAAAATGATTTGAGATTTTTAAGGGATTCTATTGTTTGAAACTTTTTTTCAGCATGCTTGCTTTTCTTTAAAAATTCTTTGGCACCTTCGATAGTAAACTTTCTTTCTCTCAATAAAGTATAAATCAATTTGAGGTTTTTAATGTCTTCCGGACGAAAAAAACGATCCCCTTTACCATTCTTTTTGGGTTTTAGAATACTGAATTCGTTTTCCCAGAAACGAATCAATGAATGATTTACCTTGAACATTTCTGTAACTGCTCCTATGCTGTAATATTGTTTTGAAAAAAGAATTTCATCTTCAGGGATTTCTATCAAATCAACTCCTGATGCCATTTCGCTTATTTTCATCCTTCCTCTGGTAGTTTTTTTGATAACTTTTTCGGGTTTTGCAGGTCTTTTAGGAGTCAAATCGACTTCTATTGGTTCCTGCTGAATCAACTCAATTGGAGGGGGAACAAGTTTTTTCTCTTCAGGTTTTTTTTCGTCAGAGGAAAAATCAAAATCAAAGGATGTTTGTCTTGCTTTCATTTATTGATGATATTTTTTCATTCTAAAATTACTTTCTACTAACTTAGAAGTTTACCACTAAAAGAAATTATATAGTATTGAAAATACTAACAGAATAAAGTTAATCAAAACTTTTCGCACTTCCTTTTGCAGCAAGTTTCAGTAATCGATCATACTGTTCAGCATTCAAATCATTGTAAAAAAAATAAACAGGATCCACTTCCTGTCCATTTACATGCACTTCATAATGACAATGAGGGCCTGTGCTTTTACCTGTACTGCCCACCCAACCTATGATTTCGCCTCTTTTTACTCTCTGTCCTGATCTTACTTTAATTCTAATCATGTGAGCATAAAGGGAGCGATACCCGTAACCATGATTGATAACCACATGTTTTCCAAAACCGCCTACAGAACCATCAGCAGTAACTACTGTTCCATTCCCGGTTGCATAAATGGGTGTTCCTTGAGGGGCAGTAAAATCAAGCCCTTTGTGCATTTTAGGAGTTCCGTAAACAGGATCTATCCTCATACCAAAACCACTCGCTATATGATCAAGTTGTTTATTGCTTAGGGGTTGGATGGCTGGTATGCTCGCTAGTTTTACACTTTGATTTTTAATCAACTTTACTATATTATCATAACTTTTTAGCTGAAACAGAATTCTTGCGCTAATATTGTTCAACTGCTTGGAAATATCGGTACCAATTTCTGCCAGATTCATTTCCTTCATTTTTTGAACTTCTTTCTTTTTTTCCATCAACTTTACTCTTGCGCTATCTGGTATGGGATTGGCTTCAAATATTGAGCGGTAAACTTCATTATCCCTTTTTTCAAGAGCTGCCATTTGCTGCTCAAGTGATTTTAGTTTTTCATTAATTAAACTATAATTTTCTTTCAGTGCCTCATATTTTTTATTGGCTTCTAGTTCAGTAGGTTTGGGAAAAAAACGAATATAGAGGTAAATTA
Source organism: uncultured Ferruginibacter sp. (assembly GCA_964500545.1). Lineage (GTDB taxonomy): Bacteria > Bacteroidota > Bacteroidia > Chitinophagales > Chitinophagaceae > Ferruginibacter. The sequence goes on from CAZCOL010000055.1 coordinate 10,918, forward strand.
CTAAAGTAGAGGCTACCACTAAACCGGATAGCAATCCAAAAAAACGCAATAGTTTGACCCGAATAGGAGTGACCAGCTTTTCAAACTTAAGCGTATGGGTATTGTAATAATATTTAATTTTTTTCATTGAAATCAATTCAGTTAACGGATGAATCAAAAACTCATCTGTAATCATTAAATTGCATTCCGGCAGACACTTATCAGGTCAATTTCGTTAACAGATGATACAAATATAACCCGATAATTCACATTATGCAAAGCATTCTAAACAACAAATTATGATGACGGCATCAGAGATAAGACAGCATTTTCTCGACTTTTTTCAATCAAAAGAACATACAATCGTACCCTCTGCCCCTATTGTGGTAAAAAATGATCCCACTTTATTGTTTACCAATGCCGGTATGAATCAATTCAAGGATTATTTTCTGGGAAACAAAAAAGCACCTTTCAGCAGGGTTGCAGATACACAAAAATGTTTGAGAGTAAGTGGTAAACACAACGATTTAGAGGAAGTGGGTGTAGATACTTATCACCATACCATGTTTGAAATGCTTGGAAACTGGAGTTTTGGAGACCCTGATAATGCTGGCGCAGGGTACTTTAAAGCGGAAGCCATTGCCTGGAGTTGGGAGCTTCTTACTGAAATATATAAAATTGACAAAGAAAGGCTTTATGTGACTGTTTTTGAGGGTGATGTCAAGGAAAATATTCCAGCATCCAGCATCGCATTGTCTGAATGGAAGAAATTAGTGGATGATGATCACATCGTTTATGGAAATAAAAAAGATAATTTTTGGGAAATGGGTGATACCGGCCCTTGCGGACCATGCACTGAAATTCATGTGGATTGCAGGTCAAAGGAAGAAAGAGAAAAAATACCCGGACGCGATTTGGTAAATAAAGACCATCCTCAGGTAATTGAAATTTGGAACAATGTATTCATTCAATATAACAGAAAAAAAGACGGCTCACTTGAGCCACTTCCTGCAAAACACGTCGATACTGGTATGGGATTTGAAAGGCTGGTAAGAGTTCTTCAAAACAAACAAAGCAATTATGACACGGATGTATTCTCAGGGACAATTGAAGCAATTGAAAAAATAACCGGAAAAAAATACAGTGCCAAAGATGACAAAGAAAGTATTGCGTTCAGAGTATTAGCGGATCATATTCGTGCAATCTCATTTACCATTGCAGACGGACAATTGCCTTCAAATACCGGTGCTGGTTACGTAATCAGAAGAATTTTAAGAAGAGCTGTCAGATATTATTACTCATATCTGAATTATAAACAACCCCTACTTTTCCAGATGGTTCCCATCATAGCCAACCAATTCGAAAAAGTTTTTCCTGAATTGATTCATCAGCTTGATTTTGTAAGTAAAGTGATTAAAGAAGAAGAAGAAGCTTTTCTGAGGACTTTGGACAAAGGTTTAAAAAAAATAGACGGAATCATTCATCAGGCAAAGAGCGAATCACGAAAAATTATATCTGGTAGTGAAGCATTTGAATTACTCGACACTTTTGGCTTTCCCATTGACCTTACCAGGCTTATCGCTCAGGAAAATGATTTGACATTGGATGAGGAAGAATTTAAAAAAGAAATGTCTGTTCAAAAAGAAAGAAGCCGTGCTGCAACAACATTGGATACTGAGGACTGGCAAACAATCAAGGAAGGTAAAAGTATTGGATTTGCAGGATATGACGTATTGGAAGTTGATACAACAATTTTAAAATTAAGAAAAGTTAAAGGAAAAGGTAAAGAGCTTTACCAAATCGTTCTTGAAGAAACCCCATTCTATGCTGAAAGTGGCGGACAAATTGGTGATACAGGCACATTAACAGTCAATAATCATTCAATCAATATTATTGATACAAAAAAAGAAAACGACCTTATCATTCATTTTGCTGAAAATATTCCTAATCAACTGAACGGAATAACAAAAGCAGTTGTCAGCAAAGAAAGAAGAAAAAATATCAGCATTCATCATAGTGTAACACATTTAATGCATGCTGCTTTAAGAAAAGTTTTAGGATCGCATGTTTCTCAAAAGGGCAGCTTAGTTAATGAAGATCAACTTCGCTTCGATTTTTCCCATTTTGCTAAAGTTACGGATGAAGAGTTATCAATGGTGGAGAAATTAGTCAATGATAAAATACGGGAGAATATTCCGGTTGTAATAAAATCAATGAATAAAGAGGAAGCGATTGCAATGGGTGCAATGGCTCTCTTTGGCGAAAAATATGGTGATATGGTAAGGGTTGTCATTATGGATCCAAACTATTCTATTGAATTGTGCGGAGGTTCACATGTGGGAAATACCGGTGAAATAGGGTTTTTTAAAATAAAACATGAAAGTGCAGTTGCCGCAGGTGTAAGAAGAATTGAAGCAGTATCCGGAAAAGCGGCAGAACTGCTAATCAACGAGCTGTCATTGGAATTAAAATCCATCAACAATTTACTTAAAAATCCTAAAGATGTTTTAAAGGCTATTGAAACACTTCAATCTGAAAAGAGTCAGCTGGAAAAAAGACTGGAAGCTATGGAATCAGCTCAATTGTCGGTAATAAAAAGAGGGTTAATTGAAAAAGAAATAATAATCAATCAGGTAAGTTTCATTGGAGAAACAGTTGAAGTTAACAGTGCAGATGCGCTCAAAAAATTGTGTTTTGATATAAAACAACAACTGACGGACCATCTAGTAGTCCTGTGTTGCAACATAGGAGGAAAAGCTTCCGTTGCTGTTGGAGTAAGCGAGACAATCATTGAGTCTAAAAATTTAGACGCCTCAAAAATTATTAAAGAAATAGTCGGCCCCGCAATAAATGGAGGTGGTGGCGGACAGAAAACACTGGCCACTGCAGGTGGTCAGGAAACAGGTAATTTTGATTTGGTCATAAACAAAATTAAATCTCTGCTGTAAATA
>CAZCOL010000056.1:0-13750 GCA_964500545.1 uncultured Ferruginibacter sp.
GTGGGAGCACACGGGCTCGAACCGCGGACCCTCTGCTTGTAAGGCAGATGCTCTAAACCAACTGAGCTATGCTCCCTTCCATTAAAGGAGTGCAAATATAAGGCATTATTTCTACCTGCAAAATTTTTTCAGCATAATATATTTTAATTTTTAAACGCAGATTTCGCTTTCCACTTTTATCAATTTATTATAATTTTGCAATTGTATATGTCAAACAACAACTCAACAAAACCCTATATTTCTGAAGATCAAAGCACCGACTTACTTGATGAAATTGAATCTTCCTATCAATTGGTTGTATGGAACGACGATGTCAACACTTTCGATTGGGTAATTGATACACTTATTCAGATCTGTGGTCATACCAAAGAACAAGCCGAACAATGCACGATTCTTATTCATTACAGAGGGAAATGCTCCGTTAAAAAAGATTCGTTTAACAAATTAAAACCCCTATGCGAAGCCATCATCGACAGAAATATCAATGCCACTATCGAAGATATTTCCTGATGACATCAATCCGTTAATTACAATTACTCTTATCTTTTACTATCCAATAATCGCTTTCGTTTTGTAACTTCGCTAGCCTACAAACTTTATATATTTAATGGAACTGTCTAAAAATTTTGAGCCTCAAAATATCGATCATAAATGGTATAATCATTGGCTGGATAAAGCATATTTTAAAAGTACTCCCGATGACCGAACCCCCTATACCATTGTTATGCCCCCTCCAAATGTTACCGGAGTATTACACATGGGGCATTGTCTGAACAATACCATTCAGGATATTCTGATCAGAAGGGCTAGAATGCTTGGATACAACACCTGTTGGGTTCCCGGAACTGACCACGCATCTATTGCTACTGAAGCCAAAGTAGTAGCCATGCTCAGAGAAAGAGGCATCACAAAATCATCATTGAGCAGAGATGAATTTTTATCTTATGCATGGGAATGGAAAGAAAAATATGGTGGTATCATTTTACAACAATTGAAAAAACTGGGATGCAGTCTCGATTGGGATCGAACTACATTCACCATGGATAAAGATTATTATGATTCTGTAATCAAGGTATTTGTTGACCTCTATAAAAAAGGTGTGATCTACAGAGGAAAAAGAATGATCAACTGGGATGTAAAAGCACTTACCGCCTTAAGCGACGAAGAGGTTATCCGTAAAGAAACAAAACAAAAATTATATCACCTCAAATATGCTGTTGAAGGAATCGATACACCAATTATCGTTGCTACTGTAAGACCTGAAACCATCATGGGAGACAGCGCAATCTGTGTTCATCCTGAAGATGAACGTTATAAACATTTACACGGAAAATTTGCATTCGTTCCATTGATTAACAGACGCATCCCTATTATTACCGACGAATACGTAACGATGGAATTTGGAACTGGTGCCTTGAAAGTCACTCCTGCACATGACGTGAACGACTATGCGCTGGGAGAAAAGCATCAATTGGAAGTCATTGATGTATTTAATGATAATGGAACACTAAGCGAAGCGGCACAAATCTATGTGGGCATGGACAGGTTTGAAGTGAGAAAGAAAATTGCTATTGAACTGGAAGAAAAAGGATTCTTATTAAAAACTGAAGAATACACCAGTGAAGTTGGGTACAGCGAAAGAACAGATGTAGTTGTAGAGCCGCGATTAAGCCTGCAATGGTGGCTAAGCATGAAAGACATTGCCACTCCTGCATTAAAAACAGTGATGGAAGAGGAAATAAAATTCTATCCTCCAAAATTTAAAAATGTTTACCGTCACTGGATGGAGAACATCAAAGACTGGTGCATCAGCCGACAATTATGGTGGGGGCATCGTATTCCTGCCTGGTACGACAATGAAGGAAGATTTGTAGTTGCAGAAAATGAAACTGAAGCAACAAAATTATTTGAATCTCAATACGGAATTTCAAATGCAACCCTAAAACAAGATGAAGATTGCCTGGACACATGGTTCAGCAGCTGGTTATGGCCATTTGAAGTTTTCAAAGGACTGAGCAATCCAAACAATGCCGATGTAAATTACTACTACCCCACCAACACATTGGTTACGGGTCCCGATATTATTTTTTTCTGGGTTGCCCGCATGATCATGGCTGGCTTGGAATACAAAAAAGAAATTCCATTTAAAGAGGTTTATTTTACCGGAACGGTAAGAGATAAACTTGGTAGAAAAATGAGTAAAAGCTTGGGAAATTCTCCAGATTTATTGGGATTGATTGACCAATACGGAGCCGATGCCACCCGCTTTGGGATAATGATTGCCTCCCCTGCCGGTAATGATATTTTGTTTGATGAAGCCGCATTGGAGCAAGGAAGAAATTTCAATAACAAAATATGGAATGCGCTGAAATTGATTAAAATGTGGGAAGTAAGAAAATCTTCTGATGCAGTCAATGATCATCATTTTGCCATTCAATGGTTTGAGAACAGACTTGCTGAAGTTAGCTTGGAAGTTGATTCGATGATGCAGCAATTCCGTTTAAGTGAGGCGTTAAAAACAATCTACTCATTAATATGGGATGATTTCTGCAGTTGGTACCTCGAATGGGTTAAACCCGGATTTGAACAACCCATTAACAGTTCTGTTTTTGATAAAACAATTGGTTTCTTTACTGATCTGATGCAATTACTCCATCCATTCATGCCTTTCGTTACCGAAGAAATTTATCACCAGTTGACTGAAAGAAATGATGATTTATGTACTAAACTATATGAAATTAAGTCTCCTCCTGATAATACAGTTTTACAAACAGGTTCTTTATTGAAAGATACGATCAGCGGCCTAAGGGATGTAAGAAACAAACAACAGGTTAAACCGAAAGAGACCATAACACTATTCATTCAAACAGAAAACCAAAACACTTTTCAGGGAATTGAGAATATACTTTCCAAACAAGTAAACTCAAGTAAAATTGAATTTACTAAGGATGCTGTTGCTGGTTCTTTCACAACTGTTATTGGAAAAGATAAATTCTATGTTGTAACTGAACAACCTATTGATACCGGCAATCAGAAAGCCGGATTAGAAAAAGAACTCAATCACTTGATTGGTTTTTTATCATCTGTAGAAAAGAAACTGAACAATGAAAAGTTTGTTCAAAATGCCAAACCGGAAGTAATTGCATTAGAACAAAAGAAAAAATCTGATGCTGAATCTAAAATTAAAGTCATTCAGGACGCCCTCGCGCTATTAGATTGATATTTTATTTGATCAATTGGGATTATGATTATTAAGGAAGCAAGACCAGAAGATATTTCTGTCATACAGCAACTTGCTTATGAAATATGGCCGGTAGCATACCATAACATTTTGAGCAAAGAGCAGCTTCAGTATATGTTAGGGAATATTTACAGTAATCGTTCTCTACAATCCCAAATATTAGTGCAGCATCATTTTTTTCTTTTAGTTTTTATTGATGAAGTACCTATTGCTTTTGCATCATATAGCAATGTATCCGAAACAACTGAGGAAAATAAGTTCAAACTCCATAAGTTATATGTATTACCAGGGTATCAAGGAAAAGGAATTGGAAAATCAATAATGAATTACATTTTGAAAAAAATAACGGCTTCGCGAGAGACTACCCTTATTTTGAATGTCAACAGATATAATAATGCTGTTGAATTTTATAAACAATTGGGCTTTAGCGTTATTAAAGAGGAGGATATTGATATTGGGAATGGGTTTTTTATGAATGATTATGTGATGGAAAAAACGGTTGAAAATGGTGAAAATAAATAATTGAGTGCAGCCCACCATTTAAATGGTGGGTGAATGGGGTTTTCATCAATAGAGTTTGAGGTAATTCATAAATCTAATTGACAAAAAACACCAGCCCACCATTTAAATGGTGGGCTGGCAAGAATTCGGGAAAAACACTATTAATAACGGTACATTTCCGCTTTATAAGGCCCTTCTTTTGGAATACCCAAATATTCAGCTTGATCGTTGGTCAAAACGTCCAGCTCAACTCCAATTTTAGCTAGGTGCAAACGAGCCACTTTTTCATCCAAATGCTTTGGCAGTACATATACTTTATTCTCGTACTGATCAGTATTTGTCCAAAGTTCAATCTGAGCAAGCGTTTGATTGGTAAATGAATTACTCATTACAAAACTTGGGTGACCGGTAGCGCAACCAAGATTAACCAAACGACCTTCAGCCAAAACAATCACATCTTTACCCTCGATGGTATACATATCTACCTGAGGCTTGATGGTATTTTTAGTGTTGCCATAGTTGCCGTTCAACCATGCCATATCGATTTCAATATCAAAGTGACCGATGTTACAAACAATCGCCTTGTCTTTCATGGCTCTGAAATGGTTTTCAGTAATCAAATCGCGACAACCACTTGCTGTAACAATGATATCCGCTTCTTTCACCGCATCAATCATTTTCTTAACTTCAAATCCGTCCATAGCAGCTTGTAGTGCGCATATTGGATCAATTTCCGTAACAATTACACGAGCACCGGCTCCACGTAAACTCAATGCAGAACCCTTACCCACATCACCATATCCACCAACGACAGCAACTTTTCCTGCCATCATGATGTCGGTAGCTCTGCGAATAGCATCTACCAATGATTCCTGACAACCGTATTTGTTGTCAAATTTGGATTTGGTAACTGAATCATTGACATTGATTGCAGGAATCGGCAATGTACCTTTAGCCATGCGTTCATACAAACGATGCACACCAGTAGTTGTTTCTTCACTTAGTCCCTTGATATGAGGAATCAACTCAGGATATTTATCAAATACCATGTTGGTCAAATCTCCACCATCATCCAGAATCATATTCAAAGGCTTGTCAGCACTTCCGAAAAACAAAGTTTGCTCGATGCACCAATCAGCTTCTTCGATGGTTTGTCCTTTCCATGCGTAAACACCAATACCTGCAGCGGCAATTGCAGCAGCAGCCTGATCCTGGGTAGAAAAGATGTTACAGCTGCTCCATTTTACTTCCGCACCCAAAGCAACCAATGTTTCTATTAACACGGCTGTTTGAATGGTCATGTGTAAGCAACCGGCAATTCTTGCACCTTTCAAAGGCTGACTTGCGCCATATTCTTTACGAAGACTCATTAAACCGGGCATTTCCGCCTCAGCTAATCTGATTTCTTTGCGGCCCCACTCTGCGAGGCTCATGTCTTTTACCTTATGTTTCAAGGAAAAGTCAATAGCACTTAATGTTGATGTTGACATATAATTGATTTAGAATGCAAACATACTAAGTAAAGTACAATATTCTATTTATTTTTAAATATTTAGAATAAAACACTATTTTTAATTATTTTTTTAGAATAAATATAAATTAATTTATGAAAAAAGCAGCAATAAAAGAAGAAATGACTGTTACGATTCCTCAACTCGATAAAACGGATCTATCCATTTTAAAGATGTTGCAAATGAATGCAAGAGCCACCGTTAAAGAAATTGCAGAAAAGGTTCACCTCAGCACAACACCGGTTCATGAGAGAATAAAACGTATGGAAAACGAAGGTGTCATCAAACAATATGCTACCCTAGTGGACTACACCAAGGTCAAAAAGGGATTGATGGTGATTTGTTACGTATCATTGAAAGAACACAGCAAAAATGCAGGTATGAGATTCATCAAATCAATCAACCAGCTTCATGAAGTCATAGAATGTTATAACATTAGCGGCGAATTTGATTTCATGCTTAAAGTAGTGGAAGAAAATATGGACAGTTACTATGACTTTCATGTTAACCGATTGAGTCAGATTGAAAACATGGGAAATGTTCAAAGCGTATTCGTAATGGGTGTTATCAAACAAACCCATCAGTTGATATGGTAGTATTTTTCAGTATTTTGCGCTAAAATTCAAGTCATTTGTTTATTGATATTCATACGCATAAACCAAATGAGGAAGGTAATTACAGTATTCAAAATCTTCATGAACAATTTGAAAATTGTAACCCACTTTTTTTGTACTCAATTGGAATTCATCCCTGTTACATAAATACGGAGGATTGGAAAATTATTTTTGCCAAACTGAAACTTGAAAGTAAAAAAAGCAATGTGATTATGATTGGCGAGTGTGGACTGGACAGGCTTAGCAATGTTCCCTTTAATATTCAACAGGATGTTTTTATTCAACATATTCTTTGGGCTAATGAAATTGCAAAACCCCTGATCATACATTGCGTAAAAGCCCATAACGAAGTATTGCAGCTGTTGAAAGATCATCAATGCAACGTTCCCGTAATTTTTCATGGGTTCAACAACAAAAAAGAAATTGCTGAAATAATCGTTACTAAAGGCTATTTCATCTCTTTTGGAAAGGCATTGTATAATCCTTCTGTAGAAACCATTTTCAATACCATTCCACTTGAAAATATTTTTCTTGAAACAGATGACAGCGATTCGGACATTCAATCAATTTATAGTCAGGCTGCAAAAATTAAAAACATTTCAATGGATCAGCTGAGTTTACAATTAAAAAAGAATTTTAAAAAGGTTTTTAACTCAACAACATTTTAACAATGGAAGATTTTTCCTGGCTTGGCAGAACTAGCCTACTCATAGGTGATGAAAAAGTAAAATCACTGTCAAAAAAACATGTAATGGTTGTGGGTATGGGCGGTGTGGGTTCTTTTGCAGCTGAATTTATTTGCAGAAGCGGAATCGGTAAAATGACCATCATAGACGGCGATGTAGTGGACCCTACAAACAGAAATCGTCAATTACCCGCCTTGTCAACCAACCATGGCGTATCTAAGGCAGATATTATGGCAGATAGAATCAAAGCCATCAATCCTGAAATTGAACTTACTATAATTAAAAAATTTGTCAACCCTGAAATGGTGGAAGAGTTGTTTATTTCTAACTATGATTACATCATTGACGCAATAGACAGTATTACTCCTAAGATTACTTTTTTAAGTGTTGCCTATCAAAAGAAAATACCTATTGTCAGCAGCATGGGTGCAGGTGCAAAATTGGATCCTACTCAGTTAAAAGTTGTGGATATATCTAAAACAGTGATTTGCCCTTTTGCACAGCAAGTAAGAAAGAACTTAAAAAAACACAACATCTTTAAAGGCATCAAAGCAGTGTATTCACCTGAACCCCCTATCAAAGAGAGTCTGATGCTTACTGATGGAAAAAATTATAAAAAATCGGCCTATGGAACCATTTCCTACCTTCCGGCTACATTCGGAGCAGTTGCCGCTTCAGTTGTAATCAGGGATTTGATTAAATCATCCTGACAATAACTACAAAATCACTATTTCTGATTTATACATCATCAATTAAAAAATTAATTTCCGTAAATTCAATAATTACAAAAACTGAAATCATGTTTCCCAAAATAAATCCAACAAGTACCACTGCCTGGAAAAATCTGATTGATCATTATCAAGAAAACAAACGAACAACCATCCAGCAATTGTTTGCAGCTGACCCTAAAAGATTCAATAAATTCGCTCATTGCTTCGAAGAAATCGTATTTGATTTCTCTAAAAACAATATAACCGAAAACACCTTGCAGCTTTTGGTAAAACTGGCGGAAGAATGCCATTTGCAAGAAGCAATGGAAGCAATGTTTAAAGGTGAAAAAATAAATGAAACTGAAAACAGGGCAGTTTTACATACAGCCCTCAGAAATTTTTCAAACAATCCGGTTTTGGTGGATGGATCAGATGTAATGCCCGAAGTTAAAGCAGTGCTTCAGCAAATGAATGAATTTTGCAGCAAAGTACATGATGGCGAATGGAAAGGTTTTTCAGGAAAAAAAATAAAGTACATAGTCAATATCGGAATCGGCGGTAGCGATCTTGGACCTGTAATGGTGACCGAATCCCTTAAACCTTATTGGGTTAAGGGTATTCAGCCCTATTTTGTAAGCAACGTAGATGGTACACACATTGCAGAAACATTGAAAAATATAAACCCCGAAGAGACATTGTTCATCATTGCCAGTAAAACTTTTACTACACAGGAAACGATGACCAATGCCCACACAGCAAGAAAGTGGTTTTTACAATGTGGTGCAAATGAACAAGATATTTCCAAGCATTTTGTTGCAATAAGCACCAATGCCGATGAAGTTAAAAAATTTGGAATAGACGAAGCTAATATGTTTGAATTTTGGGACTGGGTTGGTGGAAGATACAGTTTATGGAGTGCAATCGGCCTATCCATTTCCCTAACCATTGGATTTGACAATTTTGAATCTTTGCTAAAAGGAGCACATTCAACCGATAATCATTTTTACAATACTCCTCTTGAAAAAAACATTCCGGTGATCATGGCACTTATCGGAATCTGGTACCGAAACTTTTACAATGCCCCCACTGAAGCCATCCTTCCCTACGATCAGTATTTACATAGATTTGCTGCGTACTTCCAGCAGGGAAATATGGAAAGCAACGGTAAGTATATAGACAGAAATAAACAAAAGGTTTCTTACCAAACTGGGCCAGTGATATGGGGCGAACCGGGTACAAACGGACAGCACGCTTTTTACCAGCTGATTCATCAGGGAACAGACATTATTCCCTGCGACTTTATAGCGCCTGTTCTTTCGCATAATCCCATCGGCGATCATCATGAAAAATTACTTAGCAATTTTTTTGCACAAACAGAAGCTTTAATGAACGGTACAAACCATGAAAATCCATACCGGGTATTTGAAGGCAACCGACCCAGTAATTCAATTCTAATTAAAAAAATCACCCCATATACTCTTGGTCAGTTGATCGCTTTATATGAACTTAAAATTTTTGTACAAGGCGTTATTTGGAATATTTACAGTTTTGATCAATGGGGAGTTGAATTGGGAAAAGCATTGGCTAATAAAATATTGCCTGAATTGCTGAATGAAAAATTAGTTGATTCTCACGACAGCTCCACAAATGGACTCATCAATGCCTATAAAAGAATGAAACAAAATACCTAAAAAATAATTGAACTCCATATAACAAAAAAGCCTTCAAATCTGAAGGCTTTGTACTTTATTAATATCGAATGATAAATTACCATTTATCAACATCCTCACTATGTCCGTTATCAAAACTTTGCGTTTCAGATGAAGTTGTTTCAGTAGCAGAAACCGAATCGTTTATTTCCGTTTTAGCAGAAACTTGATTGTCATCCCCTTCGTAAGGAGTATCATGATTGAAGGCATCAAAATCAAAATCAGGCATCAAGGTAGTTTTAACATGATCGACTGTTTCGTTCAATCCTTTTAAAAACTTATTAAAATCCTCTTTGTACAAGAAGATCTTATGACGATCATATCCCTCTGAATCAAAACGCTTGCGACTTTCAGTAATGGTAACATAAAAATCATTCCCGCGTGTTTCTCTTACATCAAAAAAGTAAGTTCTGCGCTTACCTGCTTTCACCCTTGTGCTGTAAACGCTTTCCATTTTTTTGTCATTGTTTTCGTACGCCACTGTTGTTGTTTTTAGTTTGTAAAATTATTACTATTAAAATTGCCCGACAAAGATAAATTTGTTTTTGATAAAACAAAACAATTGGTTTTTTCAATAAAAAACACTTTTATGAATCATTTTTACCATTTGTTTGTTGCTGAACATACAAATCATAGTAGATACCTTTAAGTTCCATCAATTCCTCGTGCTTACCCGACTCAACAATACAGCCTTCATCCATCACAATTATTTTATCAAAAGAAAAAAGGGAGAATATCCGGTGGGTAATGATTATGGCTGTTCTGTCTTGAAGATACAAATAAATATTTTCAAGTATATTTTTCTCTGTTTTTGAATCAACTGCACTCAAACAATCATCAAATATCACAATATTCGGTCGGTTGATAATTGCTCTTGCAATGGAGATTCTTTGTTTTTGGCCGCCGCTCAACATAACACCTCTTTCTCCTATAATTGTATCAAAACCATCATTCAGCGAAATAATTTCATCGTAAATACTTGCATCTTTTGTTGCTTTGATGATCTCTTCTTGTGTTGCATCATCTTTTCCAAACTTGATGTTGTTGCTGATAGTATCACTGAATAAAAATACATCCTGAGGAACGTAACTGATATTTTTTCGAATACTACTGAGTTTGATTTTATTGATTTCGATATCATCATATAATATTTGTCCTTTATCCGCATCAAACATTTTCAACAGCAGTTGTGCCAGTGTGGTTTTTCCTGATCCTGTTTTGCCCACAACCGCAACTTTCTCTCCCTTTTTAATACTGACTGAAAAATCTTTTACAGCATGGATACCAGTATTGTCATAAGTAAAATCAATATTTTGTAGGTCTATTTTTCCCTGAGGGAAATGCTCGATGGCATCTGCGGCATCTTTAATGAGCGGCTCTCTGAGCAAAAACTCGTTGATTCTTTTTTGAGAAGCTGCTGCTCGCTGTATCATGCTTGCAGTCCAGCCGATTGCACTTACAGGAAAAGTCAGCATTTGAACATACAGAACAAATTCAGCGATTCTTCCAACTGATGCTCCCTCCACTCCTTTCAATACATCAAAGCCCCCAACCATAACCGTTAGCAATGTGCTGAGGCCGATTAACAAACCCATACTTGGAAAATAAATAGCTTCTGTTTTTGCAAGGCTCAATGCACTTTTACGATAATTTTCGGATTTTTTTTTGAAATGATGAATCATCGCATTTTCCTGTACAAAAGATTTGATAACCCTGATTCCTGAATAGGTTTCCTGTGCTTCTGAAGTCAGTGAACTCAATTGACCTTGTATAAGTTCACTTTTTTTATTGATGATGGAATTGACATAATAAATACTGATTGCAAGCAGTGGCAAAGGACTCAATGCAACAAAGGTCAATTTAACATCTGACTTCAACATGAAATATATACTAAACCCTATCACAGCAGCCAGATTGATAAAGTACATCAATGCAGGTCCGGTATACATTCTTACTCTGCTGACATCCTCTGAAATCCTGTTCATCAAATCACCTGTGGCATTTTTTCTAAAAAAACTGAGATCCAGTTTTTGATAGTGATTGTATATTTCATTTTTTTGATCATATTCAATGTGTCTGCTCATAACTATTATGGTCTGTCTCATCAAAAACATAAACAAACCACTAATTATCGCCAATGCAAACAAAATAAGCCCGGAAAAAAGTATTTTTTGATTGAGTGAAAAATTGTTCAAATGACCAATAAGTAAGTTAACCATATGATTGTATTCCAGGGCATCTGAGGTCTTTTGAAATTGCCCGGAATCAGTTTTATGGATTGATTCAACAACTGTATTCAAAACATACCCGGTAATTTGAGGAGCAAGAATTCTGAAATAATTGGTAAGGATGACAAACAGAATCCCTAAAAAAAAATAGGTTTTGTATCTCAGGAAATATTTATTGAGCGACACCAGGTGCTTCATAACAGCAAAAATATGTGAAACAACGCTGATAATTACTCTAAACGACTTTAATTCATCATGGTTCTTAAATAATTTTATTATTTTAGTAGCGTGTCTTAAAATTCAAAATAAATTGCTTTTTTTAATTCAGTAAATTGAACAAAATGATCAACCAAATTTCAGATCCTTCACAGATGATTGAATTATTTACCATAAATACCAAAAGCACAAAATCTGTTGATGAAATCGCTGAAAAAATGCCTGATGCATGTGAATCTTATAACTTTTCTTTACTGAAAGAATACAATTATCATGAAATTGTTGAAAGTAAGGGATTTCCCATTGAGAGAAAAGTATTTGTATTTGAAATTTGCCGTGCAAAAATGGCATCTGAAATTTTAACCATAAAACCTGATTTCTCAATATTTATGCCTTGCAGAATTTCCGTGTATGAACAGGATAGTACTACAGTAATTTCCACAATGAATATGAGTCCATTTATTCAAATTTTCAAAAACAATCAATCTGTTTTTGAAGAAACATCAGCATTGTTTGAAACATTATTAAAAATGATGGAGTCTTTAAAATAAAAATTAAATAACCAAAAGTGAAAACTGAAAAAAATAAATCAATTTTAGCAACAAAAAGAACACAATTATTAATTTTTGGATCAAGCATTTTCATTTCATCATACTGGCTATCAAGTTCTTTTTTTAACGTTTATTCTTTTGTGGTCATAGGTGCCGTCTATGAATTATTATGGTTCCCTATCTTGGTTGCAACATTTTCATTGCCCGTTTTAAGTCTCATTTCATGGATAAAGCAAGGCTTTAATAAAAGGTCACTGAATATATATTCTATTCTAATTGCTAGCTTAACTATTATTTACGTTATGACATTTGCTTGATTTTAATCTACCCTCTTGCTAATTCAATTCTACACTATTTAATTCAGAGAATACCAATAGTTAAATAATTCAGAACTTCAATTTGATTGACTTAATTACTCATCATTTTCAAAATGAAAAAAATAATCTTACTTATTATTGTTATTTTTTCTCTGTTAAAAAACAATTCTTCCGCACAAGAAAATAATTTAGGCAGCTGGAACATCCTCAATATTAAATGCAACATGGATGAGAAATGGAGCTTATTTGGAGAGGCTCAACTAAGGTCATTGAAAATGTATGATGAATTCAACTATTACGAATACAAAGGAGGAATAAACTATAAGGCAAATAAAAACCTTCGATTAACTTTTGGAGCCGGAAGTCATCAAACTTATAAGAGTGGTGGTAATTTTATTACTCCCAAAAAAAATGACGACTTCAGATTATGGCCTCAAATAGTTTTACTCCAATCGATAAATAGAATTGAAATAGAACAGCGATACAGAGCTGAATGGCGATTCACAGGCAACGGAAATTTAAATAGATTCAGATACAGATTGGGGTTTATTTATCCATTTGGAAAAAAACACAAAAAAACAAACCCTTTAATGTTAACCTAAGCAATGAGATATTTTTAACTAATAAAATGCCCTATTTTGAAAGAAACAGATTGCTTATGGCATGCAATTATAAAATATCCACCGCATCTACTTTTCAATTGGGTTTACTGCACCAATTTGACTTTAAATTAAATGACGAAACCGGAACAAGTTTTTTGGTTGTAGGATATTATTTCGAGCTTTTTAAAAATTCATCAACAAACCTGGACAAAACACACGAACTGAAAGACAATTAAAATAATATACAAATGAAAAGCAAGATTTTAAACTTATTATTAATTATTACTTCGCTTTTTGGTTATTTAGAATGGAGTGGCAATAGTCATTCATTTATTTTTGAAGCAGAAGTTGAAATGCTAATTAAATTATTTACAAACCCAATTTCAACCCTTCATCCTTTTACAATGTTGCCATTATTAGGACAAATAATATTAATAGTTACTTTATTTCAAAAAAAAACAAACAGAACTTTAACCTATATTGGCATAGGAAGCCTAGGAATTTTATTGTTTTTTATGTTTTTCATAGGCTTAATATGCATAAATTATAAAATTATTTTCTCTACAATTCCATTCATAACCCTTTCAATTATTGCAATAAAATACAACAGGGAAATAAAATAACAATCTATACTAATAAGTATAAAATTCTGACGTCTGACTATTATACCAATTCAAAATGTATGGATTGAATTAAATACGGTTTATATGTGGGCTAAAATAAAAAACTGCTTATCGTAAGTATTTGATAAGCAGTTTTTTGCAGAAAAAATACGCGGAGAGAGAGGGATTCGAACCCCCGGACCTGTGACAGTCAACGGTTTTCAAGACCGCCGCATTCGACCGCTCTGCCATCTCTCCGCGG
>CAZCOL010000057.1:0-8751 GCA_964500545.1 uncultured Ferruginibacter sp.
AGCCGCACGTGTTGCATGCAATGCATCATCAACGCGGTCTTTCTTTTCTTTCAGTTCTACTTCAGTAGCAGCACCGACATACAATACCGCAACACCGCCAGCTAATTTTGCTAAACGCTCCTGCAATTTTTCACGATCGTAATCGCTGGTTGTATTTTCTACCTGAGCTTTTATTTGATTTACTCTTGCTGTGATGTCTGTTTTTTTACCTTTACCACCCACAACAGTAGTGTTGTCTTTATCAATTGTTACGGATGCAGCCTGACCAAGATAAGTCAAATCAGCATTCTCCAGTTTATATCCTTGCTCTTCGCTTACAACGATACCTGCAGTTAGGATAGCGATATCCTGTAACATTTCTTTTCTTCTGTCACCAAATCCTGGAGCTTTCACAGCAGCCACTTTGATGGTTCCACGCAATTTATTTACCACCAATGTAGCCAAAGCCTCTCCTTCCAAATCTTCAGCAATGATCAACAATGGACGACCTGTTTGAGCAACTTTCTCCAAAATATGAAGAATGTCTTTCATCGCAGAAATCTTTTTGTCGTAAATCAATATGTATGGATTCTGCAACTCAGCTTCCATTTTTTCGCTGTTGGTTACGAAGTATGGAGAAACATATCCGCGGTCAAATTGCATACCTTCCACCACATCAACAGTGGTATCTGTACCCTTTGCTTCTTCTACAGTAATAACTCCTTCCTTTCCAACTTTTGCAAATGCTTCAGCAATTAATTTTCCGATGGTCTCATCATTGTTGGCAGAAATAGTTGCCACCTGTTGAATTTTTTTGCTGTCGTTACCAACTGTTTGAGATTGACTTTTTAAATTCTCAACAACCAAGCTAACTGCTTTATCAATACCACGTTTCAAATCCATCGGATTTGCTCCTGCAGCTACCATTTTCAAACCTTCTCCAATGATTGACTGAGCCAACACAGTAGCAGTGGTTGTTCCGTCCCCGGCAATGTCAGCAGTTTTGGAAGCAACTTCCTTAACCATTTGAGCCCCCATATTTTCAATTGGATCCTCCAGTTCTATTTCTTTAGCAACACTCACTCCATCCTTTGTAACTTGTGGTGCACCAAATTTTTTGTCAATTACCACATTTCTTCCCTTAGGTCCTAAGGTAACTTTAACAGCATTGGCCAGAGTATCTACACCCTTTTTCATTCTGTTTCTTGCTTCGATATCGAAGAAAATCATTTTAGACATAATTATATTTTTTTAATTAAAAAGTAAAAATTTAAAAGTAAAATTCAACATGTATGAATGTTAAACAATCGCAAGGATGTCGCTTTCGCGCATGATCAAATAATCAACCCCCTCAATGGTGATTTCTGTTCCGGCGTACTTTCCATAAAGTACTGTATCACCTGATTTTACTGTTACAGGTTCATCTTTTTTACCGGGTCCGGCTGCTACAATCACTCCACGTTGTGGTTTTTCTTTTGCAGTATCCGGGATGATGATACCTCCGGCTGTTTTTTCTTCAGCTGCGGCGGGCTTCACAATTACTCTGTCGTGCAGAGGAACAATGTTTAACTTTTTTGCCATAATTCTATATTTTTTGATAGTTTAACAATTTATCCCGAACATTCGGGTAAGTCATTCATATCGAATTCTGTACCAATCATTATTAAGCGAATACTTGGCATATTTTTTAGCAACTATGTCAGTTATTTTATGTCAAAAACGACATTTTTTCATAATCTGAGGTTGGATAGTTTAAAATTGAATTTAAAAACGAATATTGTACCTTTGCAATCCAATAAAAGTTCATTGCGGATGATTAGCAGAAGAAATATCAGGGTAAAAGTAATGCAAACACTCTATACCATTGATAGTATCAGCGGTGACATGAAGCCAGAAGAGCCTATATCCATTCTTACTTCCAAAATCAACAGGAGCCGCGATCTTTTTGCTTACTTAATCTTTTGCCTTGTCGAAACCGCCCGCTACGCTGAAATAGATGCCCGTTTTAAGGCAGGAAAACATTTGCCTACTGAAAGCGATTTGAATGTCAACACAAAAATTTCCGGAAACAGTATTATTTGGAAAACAATCGAAAACAAATCCTTTTCAGAAACAGTGAAAAATGGAAAATTCGAGCACATCATCAATCGTGAAATTGTAAAAAAAATATACAATCAACTATTCCCAACAGATTTTTATAAAGACTACATCGATTTACAGTCAAGAGAAAAAAAATCAGAAAAGAAAATATTGGAACTCATTTTCAATACCCTTATGCTTCCCAATGAAGAATTCATTCAGCATATTGAGGATCACTTCATCAACTGGGATGATGATGCTTCGTTGATGCAAACACTGGTGATGAATTATCTAAACAAACCCGATGTATCATTCAGTGATATTTTGTCTGAAGAAAAATGGAATTTTGCCAAAGATTTGCTGAATACAGTAATTGATAAAACAAATTTCATCCTTGAACTGATCAAACCCAAACTAAACAACTGGGATGCTGAAAGGATTGCCGCACTAGATTTAATTTTACTTCAAATGGGTGTTTGTGAATTTTTGTATTTTGAAACAATTCCCACTAAAGTAACTATCAATGAGTATATTGATCTGGCTAAGGAATACAGCACCCCCCAAAGCGGACAATTCGTAAACGGCCTTTTGGACAATTTGCACAAAGAACTTTCTTCACAAAACAAAATCAATAAAAAGTCCTATAAAAATTCCGTATTGTAATATTAACCTACCATCATTATGAAAAAGTTATCATCATCCTTTTTATTGTTGATTTTTCTGACAACCAGTTGCGACATCAGAAAACATGACAAAGAGCAGAAAGTTTCTGCTACTGAAAAAAATGAAATCAAAAATCCTACTACTGCTGAAATCATTGATACCACCTACGATTTTGGAAAAGTTAATGAAGGGGAAATTGTGGAATACAATTACCGTTTTAAAAATACAGGAGACAAACCATTGATTATTGAGGAAGCGAATGCCAGCTGCGGCTGTACCATACCTGAAAAACCTGATCATCCAATAGCACCCGGAGAAATGGGTTTTATCAAAGTAAAATTCAACAGTGAACACAGACCTGGCGAAACACATAAATCTGTAACAATAGTTTCCAATGCTGTTCCTGAATTTCCAACCCTGTATCTGAAAGGAACAGTTATTGGAAAAAATAAAGAATAATTATTTCAACATCTAAATAATATAAAATGAAACTTTTAAATGTTCTGTTACAAACAGCAGCTCAACCCGGTGGCAGCGGCTCTACCCTGATTATTTTAGGATTGATGATATTGGTTTTCTGGCTGTTTATGATTCGTCCTCAAGCTAAAAAAGCAAAGGAACAAAAGCAGTTCATCAATAACTTACAAAAAGGAGATAAGATCGTCACTATCGCAGGAATACACGGGGTTATCAACAAAGTTAATGATGATGCCACTTTGAGTTTAGAGGTAAGTCCAGGAAGTTATATCAAAATTGAAAAAAGTGCTATCAGCATGGAGTGGACAGCTAATATTAATAAAGCTATTACTGAAGAGAAGAAATAATTTATACTTAAACCTTCTTGCTTTTGTAATTCCTTCTCTATCTCATTCATTTTAACTTTAATGATTGAATGTTAAAAATTGGACTCACCGGAGGAATCGGATCAGGCAAATCTACCGTTGCTGCGATATTTGAAATATTGAGCATTCCGGTTTATTATGCCGATAAAGAGGCAAAAAGACTTATGAATGAAAACAACTCAATCATTGCGTCCGTAAAAAGTCTTTTTGGTGAAAACAGCTACAACAATGGTTTACTAAACAGAGAATTGATAGCAGCTATCATTTTCAATAACCCCGAAAAAAGAATTGAATTAAACAACATCGTGCATCCTGCAACTATCAAGGATGCTGAACATTGGATGCTTGCACAGCAAAGTCCATATTGTATCAAAGAGGCAGCTTTGATTTTTGAAAGCCAATCCGAAAAAAATTTAGATTTTATAATTGGAGTCGAATCTCCTGTTGAACTAAGAATAAGCCGAATTATGGAGAGGGACTGTATTTCTGAAAAGGAGGCTTTGCAAAGGATGCAAGGTCAGATGAATGAAGAAGAGAAATTAAAAAAATGTCATTTTATCATCATCAATAATGAATCCCAAATGCTGATTCCACAGGTATTGAATTTGCATGGTCAATTGCTGGAAAAAGCCAACATCAAAAAGCCATTACTTTAATTCCGAAAAAGCCTTAGTCAATTTTTCAAAACCCTTTTCAATATTTTCCAGACTGTTTGCAAATGACAACCTTATACAGTCTGATTCCCCAAAAGCAGATCCTGCGACTGTCGAAACATGCGCATAATTCAACAAATACATGGATAGATCATTTGCATTATGTATAATCATTCCGTCAGGTGACTTTTTACCAAAATATGCTTTTACATCAGGAAAAATATAAAAGGCTCCTGGAGGTCTTTTACAAATTATTTCGGGAATATTTTCTATCAGTTGCATAACCCTGTCTCTTCTTTGCAAAAATGCACTTACCATTTCCCGGGTTGGTTTTAAATCACTCAATAATGCTGTTATTGCAGCTCTTTGGGTGATAGAGCATGTAGCACTGGTAAATTGTCCTTGTATTTTTTCACAGGCTTTCGCCAATTCCAATGGTGCTGCTATGTAACCAAGTCTCCATCCGGTCATTGCATAACCTTTGCTCAATCCATTGATAACAGCCACCCTGTCTTTCAATGATTCAAACTGAGCGATGCTTTCGTGTTGACCGTCGTAATTGATGTACTCGTATATCTCGTCACTCAAAATGAAAACCCCTGGATTTTTTTCAAAAACAGACACCAAACCCTCGAGCTCAAACTTCGTGTATACGGCACCGGTAGGATTACAGGGTGAAGAGAACATGAATAATTTTGTTCGAGCATTGATATTGGCCAGCAATTGCTCCGGAGTAATTTTGTAGTCATTTTCCTGAGTAGTTTTAACCAAAACAGGTATTCCACCGGCTAATTTTACTATTTCACTGTAGGTAACCCAATAAGGTGTAGGAATGATTACTTCATCTCCAAAATCCACTAAAGCCAGTACTGCATTTGCAATACTTTGTTTGGCTCCTGTACTAACCACAATTTGTTCGGGAGTATAGTTCAATCCATTGTCCCTAGATAATTTTGCACATACTGCCTGTCTTAATTCCAGGTATCCCGCTACAGGAGTATAATGACTAAAATTGTCGTCTATGGCTTTTTTGGCAGCGTCTTTAATATGTTGAGGTGTATCAAAATCCGGTTCACCCAAACTTAAATCTGTTATATCAATTCCATTTGCCCTTAATTCTCTGCCTAATTTGGCCATTTTAAGTGTCTCTGGCTCATTGAATCGTGATAACAATGAAGACAAATACATAAGTATTAATTTAATTATTTTCGGCAAATGTAGAACTTTGAAATCTACTTTCTCAATCTTTTCATCATATTATGTTTAATAAATTGAATGATAGCTTTCTTATTAATGTTATATATTATAACAAAAAGAACATAGGCTGTCTTCATATATTTTTTCCTTATCTTTGCAAGCCTATAAAAATTAATTAACTGATTAATTACCAATTAAAAATTACACTGACCGGTATTTTGTTTAAATGTATAAGCATAAATTAGGTCGTGCCAAAACTGAAAAAAAATAAGATATGAAACTGAAAGGTTTAGTATGGTTTTTTACCATTGCATTGATTCTGATCTCTTTATGGGAACTTTCTTACACATGGGTTGTACGAAACTATGAAAACGAAGTGAAAGCCCAGGCTGAAAGAATAGTAAAGAAACAGTCTCCAAACTTATCGCCTGAAGAAAGGGATGTTTTGGTTAAAATCAAAACCCAAAAAATACTGGATAGCACAAGGGATAAAGAAATTTTTCCTTTAGTAGGAACCACCTATCAGAAATGTAAAGAAAATGAGCTGAACCTCGGCTTAGATCTTCAGGGAGGTATGAGTGTTACTATGGACGTGAGCTTGGATGGATTGATAAAATCCTTGAGTAACAATCCTCAAGACCCTAAATTATTGAATGCGCTTAATTCAGCCAATGCAGAAAAAGCAAACAGTGAATCTGATTATATTACTTTGTTCAGCGATGCTTACATCAAACAAAATGGAGCTGGTAAATTATCTTCATTGTTTGCAGGTCCGTCCAAAGACATCAAAATCGCTGATAATGACAATGTAGTAATCAGCAAAATAAAAACTGTTGCAAAAGGCGCAATCGGTCAGACATACAAGATTTTGGTGAAACGTATCGACAAGTTTGGTGTTGCTCAACCCAACATAAATCTGGATGAAAATAAAGGTGTCATCAATGTTGAGCTGGCAGGTGTTAATGACCCTGAAAGAGTGCGTAAATTTTTACAATCCTCTGCCAATCTTCAATTCTGGGAAGTTTATCAAATAGATGAATTGGCAAGTTCTATGAAAGTTGCTGACGAAAACTTAAAAAACTACCTGAATGGCGTTACCAATGATTCAACGAAAGCAAAAGATTCAAGCCTATCCAAAATGAATGAAAATCCCTTTTTCAAGGTGATTAATCCAATTGACGTTCAGACAGATAAAAACGGAAAAAGATTCTATGCATCTGCCATCGGAAGCGTTGCATTGAAAGACACGGGATTGTTTTTCAGCTATATCAACAATGATGTTGTAAAAAGCTCTCTCCCATCAAACCTTAAGTTTTTATTTGGAATAGAGGAAAAATCAGCGAAAGGTAACGTAAGGTATTTTCCATTGTATGCAATTAAAACCAACCCCGGAAATGCCAAAGCTCCATTGGAGGGCGAAAGTGTAGAAGAAGCAAAACAGGATTACGATGAATCAGGCAAACCTGCCATCAAAATGACTATGACTAATTCCGGAAGTAAAATATGGGCAAAGTTAACCGGTAAAAATGTGGGACGCCCTATCGCCATTGCTTTGGACGACATAGTTTACAGTGCTCCTAATGTGAATGGAGCTATTGAAGGAGGAAACTCTGAAATTTCAGGAAACTTTACAGTTGAAGAAGCCCAGGACCTCGCTAATATTTTAAAGTCAGGTAAATTGGATGCCCCTGCAAAGATTGTAGCAGAACAGGTTGTAGGGCCTACACTTGGACAGGAAGCCGTACAAGGAGGAATCATGTCATTTTTGGTAGCCTTTTTTGTAATATTCCTGTTGATGCTTGTTTATTATAATACCGGTGGTTGGGTTGCAAACATCGCCCTTATATTCAACTTATTGTTTACAATCGGAGTATTGACTGCAATGGGCTTTACCCTGACTGCCGCCGGTATAGCAGGTCTTGTTCTTACCATTGGTATGGCAGTTGATACCAACGTAATCATTTTTGAAAGAATCAAAGAAGAACTGTCGAAAGGCAAATCTTACCAATCTGCCGTTAATGACGGATACCAGCGTTCATTGGCCCCGGTAATTGATGCGCACGTTACATCTTTGCTTACAGCCATCATACTTGCCTACTTCGGATTGGGACCTGTTCTTGGATTTGCTACCACTCAGATTATTGGTATTTTATTGTCATTGTTCTGCGGAATTTTGGTATCAAGATTGATTACTGAATTCTGGACAAACAAACAACGTCATTTCAATTATTTCACTGCACTTTCAAAAAGAATATTCAAACATGCCAATTACAAGTTCATTGAATACAGAAAAGTGGCTTATGTGATCTCTGCATTCGTATTGCTTGCCGGTGTGGCATCATTCTTCAATGGATTCCATGAAGGAGTTGAATTTAAAGGAGGTCGCAGTTATACCATTGTTTTTGATAAAAAAGTTGATGCAAACAACTCATTCAGGGACAACCTTAAAAAATCACTAGATGGCGACAACATCACCTTAAAAACAATCGGAGAAGATGGTCGTCATATCAATATCACAACTGCTTATTTAAAAGGTCAGGAAAACGCAGATAGTGCTGTTCAATACAGATTATTTGAAGGATTGAAATCTTCTTTGCCTCCTTTAATTTCATACGATGAATTTGTAAAGAACAATATTCAGAGTTCAACTACAGTTCAACCAAGCATATCGGACGATTTGAAAAGAGGTGCGGTCAAAGCAACTATCTTTGCCATGTTGATGATCTTCCTTTATATCTTTATGCGCTTCCGCGATTGGAGATATTCTGCAGGTACCATTCTTACTTTGTTGCATGACGTATTGGTAACATTGGCTGTATTCTCGTTCTTTAAAGATATTGTTCCATTCCCACTTGAAATCGATCAGCATTTCATCGCCGCGGTTTTAACCGTTATAGGTTTCTCTATGAATGACACGGTGATTGTATTCGACAGAATTCGTGAATACAGCAGGGACATGAAAGGAGAAAGCAAAACTAACATTATCAACAAAGCAATCAATGACACTTTAAGCCGTACGGTAATGACCTCATTAACCGTATTCTTAACCATTTTGATATTGTTTATCTTTGGAGGTGAAGTTACTCGAGGATTTGCTTTTGCAATGCTAATCGGGGTTATAACAGGAACTTACTCTTCTATATTTGTAGGAGCTCCAATACTGGTTGATTTTGCAAAAGACAAGCCATTAGGTGCTGCAAAAGAAATCAGAAAGAAAGAGAAAGCACCTGAATTGTAAATAGAAATTATTTTAACTTAATAACGCACCTCAGTCTAAAAGCTGGGGTGTTTTTTTATAAGTTAAAAGTCAAAATTAAAAAGTCAAAAACCGTTGAACC
>CAZCOL010000057.1:8851-10282 GCA_964500545.1 uncultured Ferruginibacter sp.
AAAATATAGGTCATGCCGCTGCAGCCTCCTCCCTTCACTCCAACACGTAATTTTTTAGAGGCATCAAAACCAGGTTCACCCAGCAGTCTTAAAATTTCTGCTGAGGCTGAGGCTGTAAAATTAACCGGTAACAATATTGAAGTTTCCATACTTTTTTTTTCAAAATTAAGTATTAATAACGATGTGATTGGTTATTCAATTTTCGAATACTGGAAGATTATTATCAGTTCATTATCATTTCACAAAAAATCAATGCATCAACAAGATTATTGATAAAGCAAAAATAAATTTTTGACTATATATTAGACATAAAATTAAACAATAAACAAACAGAGAGGATTTTCTTTATAGTTCTTAAGTACATTTGCAGAAATTTAAACATCTATGGAAATAATACAATCAATTGAATTTATCATAACATTGGCAACGCTGATAATTTTAATCTATATGTTTATTCAATATAAAAAAATTAAAAAACAGATTGATGAAAAAGGCAAAAAAAATCCGGATGGAAACAAATTAAAATTGCAGGCATTGGAAAGATTGAGCCTGTATGCCGAAAGATGTGGATTGAATAATATTGTAAGAAGAACAGACAGTGCCAATCTATCAGCTGCAGAATACCACCATGTACTTACAGAAACTATTAAAGGTGAATATGAATACAACATGAGTCAACAGATTTATGTAATTCCAGAATTGTGGAATGCAGTTACAAGATTGAAAGACCAGAACATTTACATCATCAATCAACTAACATCAAATTTACCACCTGAGGCCACTGCAATAGATTTAGGTAAAATGATCATTGAATACAGCATGACCCCCAATGCGGAAATGAACAGGATTTTATTGGATGCCATACAATTTGAAGCAAAAAAATTACTGAATTAACATTTTTGTCATGTCTGAAAAAAAAATCACCACAGATTCCGGTATTGAAATTAAGGAAACATACACTCCAAAAGACAACGCTGAAATTGAGCAATCATTGGCGGGTGAATTTCCTTTTACAAGAGGAGTACAATCTTCCATGTACAGAGGAAAACTTTGGACGATGCGCCAATATGCCGGTTTCTCTACTGCCGAAGAAAGCAATAAACGTTATCACTATTTACTAAATCAAGGCGTAAGTGGGTTAAGTGTAGCATTTGATTTACCTACTCAAATTGGGTATGACAGCAATCATCCTTTAGCGGATGGTGAAGTGGGAAAAGTTGGCGTGGCCATCGATAGTCTGGAGGATATGGAAAAATTGTTTGAAGGCATCAAACTGGAACATGTCTCTACCTCAATGACCATCAATGCTACAGGATTTATATTACTGGCATTTTATGTTGCACTTGCTAAAAAACAAGGGGCAGATTTGAATAAAATTTCAGGAACAATACAGAATGATATTTTAAAGGAATATGCTGCCAGAGGGACATA
>CAZCOL010000057.1:10382-13278 GCA_964500545.1 uncultured Ferruginibacter sp.
GCAAAATTCAGGGCTGCCAGAAGGATGTGGGCAAAAATCATTAAAGAGCTTGGTGCAACAGACGAAAAAGCAATGATGTTACGCTTTCATACTCAAACAGGAGGAAGCACCCTTACTGCTCAGCAACCCATGAACAATATAAGTCGGGTTACTATCCAAACATTGGCTGCTGTGCTTGGAGGAACTCAATCCTTGCATACTAACGGTTACGATGAAGCGCTAAGTTTACCTACAGAAGAAGCTGCCAAAATTGCATTAAGAACTCAGCAAGTCGTGGCTTATGAAAGCGGTGCAGCTGATACCGTGGACCCATTGGCAGGAAGTTATTTTGTTGAGTCGTTGACCAATGAAGTAGAATCCAAAGCATGGGAAATCATTCATCAAATAGATGCAATGGGTGGAAGTGTTGCTGCTATTGAAAGCGGATTTATCCAGGATGAAATAGCAAACAGTGCGTATGCCTATCAGCAAAAAATTGAGAATAACTCCAAAACAATTGTGGGCGTAAACAAATTCATTACTAATGACCATGAAAAAATCCCTGGTTTCAAAATAGATGATAGCATTCAAAAAATGCAATGCGATAAATTGGAATCACTGAAATCTAAAAGAAATCAAGAAAAAGTAAACTTGTTGCTATCCAAATTAAACACAATTGCTCTTTCCAATGAAAACATCATGCCTGTTGTAATAGAAGCTGTTGAAAACTACTGCACATTGGGAGAAATTGCTGATGTTTTAAGAAGTGTCTTTGGAGAACACAAATAAATCTATAGTTACTAATTACTGTGATAGTTATAATCAAATCAATCCATCAAAAATGAAGAATTTAACTCTTTTAATTTCCTTTGTTTGCATTTGCATTAATAGCAATGCGCAACAAAACTTAACGCCCGAATTATTATGGAAAATAAAAAGGGTATCGGGTTTAGGAGTATCAAAAGACAAAAAATATGTGGTCTATAATGTCAGCACTCCCAATGCAGAAATCAATAAAAGCAGTTCAAAGAAATATTTCATTTCACTGGAAGATGGAAAATCCTTTCCAATCAACAATTCTGACAGCCTTCTTCAAGACAACAGCATTTCACCTGATGGAAAATTTCAGTTAAGTGATGAAGCAGTTAAATTAAAAAAAATAAGAGGAGAAGATTACTACCCTGCTCTCACAAAATCGAATGTTTATATTTTCGATAATTTGAATAACCGGCACTGGGACTCTTGGGAAGACGGAAATTTTGACCATGTTTTTTTAACTGAAATCGCCAACCCAAAAAACAAGATCGACCTTCTTCAAAATGAACCTTACGATTGCCCTACCAAACCTTTCGGAGGATCAGAAGATTATGTTTGGAGCAGCGACAGTAAAAAAGTTGTGTACGTCACAAAGAAAAAATATGGTACCGACTATGCCATCAGCACCAACACAGATTTGTATTCTTATGATATCGCTTCAGGTAAAACAACGAATATTACAGAAGGCATGATGGGATACGATATCAATCCTTCATTCAATAAAAAAAATGAACTGGCTTGGTTAAGCATGCGAAGAGATGGATATGAAGCCGACAAGCAAGATATCATAGTTTGGAATGGTATTACAAAAATGAACCTTACTCAACAAAATGACAATATTCATGTGGAAGGTTTTCGATGGAGTGATGATGGCAACAATATTTTTTTCTATGCACCGATTGATGGAACGCTTCAATTGTTTGAAGTAACCTATCCGGGATTAAAGAAAATAATGCCTCAAATAAGACAAATAACCAAGGGCGAATTTGACATCAACGGAATCATTGGGCAGGCTGGAAATTTTCTGCTTGTTTCCCGAACAGATATGAACCATGCTGCAGAGATATATACTGTTGATATCTCAAATGGATCAATGAGTCAACTGACGCATATAAACGATGAATTTTATTCAGGGATAAACAAAAGTAAAACTGAAAGACGCTTTATTAAAACGACCGATGGGAAAAATATGCTTGCATGGGTAATTTATCCGCCAAACTTTGACCCCAATAAGAAATACCCGACATTATTGTATTGTCAGGGTGGCCCTCAATCTCCATTGACACAATATTATTCATTCAGATGGAATTTTCAATTAATGGCAGCCAACGGATATATTGTAATTGCTCCAAACAGAAGAGGAATGCCGGGTCATGGCACCGAATGGAATGAATCCATCAGCAAAGACTGGGGAGGACAGGTAATGAAAGATTATTTGAGTGCCATTGATGATATCAGTAAAGAAAAATATGTCGACACTTCCAGAAGAGGTTGTGTAGGAGCCAGCTATGGAGGATATTCCGTATTTTATCTGGCTGGTATCCACAACAACCGATTTAAAACCTTTATTGCACATGATGGTGTATTTGATTTGAGAAGCATGATGGGAACAACAGAAGAACTTTGGTTTACTGACTGGGATTTTGGAGGAAGATACTGGGAAAAGAACAACCCGTCCGTTCAAAATTCATTGATAAACTTCAACCCAATTGAAAAGGTTGGCAATTGGAATACCCCTATTTTGATTTATCAGGGAGGAAAAGATTACAGAGTTCCAATAGAGCAAGGATTACAGGCCTTTCAGGCTGCTCAATTAAGAGGCATAAAGAGTAAATTAGTCTATTTGCCAGATGAGAATCATTGGGTACTTTCTCCTCAAAATGCACTGGTTTGGCAAAATGAATTTTATAATTGGCTTAGAGAGACACTTAAGTAGACTTATAACTTTATGCCATTAAAAAGGAATATTTATCAATGAGCAAAATCTTTTTGATAATCCCCTTTGATTCTTTCCATAGATGGATTGAAGTAACCAAATTTTAAATGAGGGAATTCTTCTTTAATCAACTCCATCATTTGTTTAACACCCATACATTCTCCT
>CAZCOL010000058.1:0-5162 GCA_964500545.1 uncultured Ferruginibacter sp.
TATGCTACCCAAAAATCTTTTCCTTTGTTGGAAAAATCCTGAGCAAATAAGTTGAACATTAAAAAAAGAAAGGAAATAAGCAGTAATAATTTTTTCATTGAATAGAATTCAATTACAGGTAATTGATAATTTTAATAAGGGGCAATATTAACAATTAATAAAACGTTTAAACCGATTGATTTGTTAAAAAATAGTTTGTTTTTTTTTAAGAATTTCAATTGATTGTTTGAACAAATAACTTAAAGTTGTAATAAGCGATCGTTAGACAAAAAAAGTATCCAAAAGTAAAAAACCTGATTACAATGAATCAGGTTTTTTACATGATAATGTTGGAAGGATTATTGCATTAAAATGACCGTACCTTTTTTCTCAACGACTTTTCCATTTCTGTCAATTCCTTTTACTATCCAAATATAGGTACCTGCCGGCTGAAGTTTGCCGTCTTTAGTTCCATCCCAGCCACGCATCCATCTGTTGGACTGGAATACAAGTTCTCCGAATCTGTTGTATATTTTGAAGTATTGTGTATTGTCAATTCCTGCCGGTACAACCTTGAAAATGTCATTTAAGCCATCTCCGTTAGGAGTGAAAGCATTAGGGGTATTGTAATCCGGTCCTGGGAAAACCTTTATGAAAACTGAATCCAGCGCACTGCAACCAATTTTATTGGTTGCTTTTACAACAAACATCTGGTCATCATTTAATATTACAATGGGTGTTCTTCTTATAGAATCAGCAGGATTTTTCAGGAATGATGAAGGAGTCCACAAATACCTAACTACACCTTGCTGAGGAGTAAGGCAAGTAGCAACCAATTGATGGTCTACACCGGTTGCAGCAATGGTGTCATTACCCGCAAATGGATTGATAGGTGGTAAAATATTAAGGTTTACATAAGCTGTATCCGGACAGTTGTAAATTAAATTCTTAACAATCAACTGATATACACCTTGCTCCCCAACATTATCCGGCGTTGGGACATCAATTCCATTAAACGTCCATGAACTGCTTGAGTATCCTACGGTATCAATTAGCAAAAGCAAATTGGTGGAAGTAGCATTGCAAATGGTTTGAGTTACGTCAGGACCAAGGTCAGGTGTAGGATTGGTAGTAGCAACCAATCTGACTCTTGGAGTATCTGAAACGCAGCCGGTAGCAGTATTTTTTGCTTCTATGTAAAAGTTTACAGAGCTGTTTGCAGGAATAAAAGGCGTTACAAATGTTCCTGTAGCGCTGCCACCAGGGAGTATAGTGCCACCCCCTGAGACATTGTACCAGTTGATTGTTTCACCAGGTCGGACATTTGCTGTTAACAAAATTGTACCTGGGCCACATCTGCTTCCATTGGTTCCTGTTGGAAGAGCAGGTTTTGTATTTACTGTAGCAATGATAGGAACCCTGGGACTTGAAGAGCAACCTGCCAATGTATCCCTTACCACAATATAAAAAGTTGTTGATCCGGTTATGTATGGATGATAAATAAGGGAATCTTTGTAAATGGGGCGTGGAGTTGTTGAACTTGTATACATATCAAAAACCTGGTCATTACCAAGAGGTGTGGTAGAATAAATTGTGGACAAACCCGGTCCGCATCTTGGAATAGCTTGCAAAGTTGTTGGAACTATCGGAATGGCCTTTACTTGTAATGTGATCATTACACTGTCACTTTCCAAACATCCAAGTTTTTGGGTAACAAAGTAGGTTTGATTACCTGCAACAGTTGTATTGGGATAAAAAGGACTACCCACAAAAACAGGTGCTGAACCTGGAGGATTTGCAAAATTGTACCACTGATAAGTGGAGTTGAAGAATCCTTTTGCTTTCAATGTATCACGAACATTCTGACACAGAGAAACCGTATCCGGTAATTGAGGTGGAATGGATGAAGTAACTAACGGGGGAGGTATTGTTTTGTTAACTCTTATAGTATCACTACCAAATTCGAATTCCAATGGATTAACCGGTGATTGGTATTTTGTTTTGATGATGTAAACATCGTTTCCTGCTGTAGTACTGGGGTTACAGATATTGTTAAATGTTACTTGAAGCGTTATGGGATCAATGCTTGAAGTGTCTCCAACAGATAGGAGGTTTCCTAAAGTATCATAAAGTTCAACTCCTCTGAATAGGGAAGGACCTTCTTTTGGAACAAAACGCCAGCTCTCATTCATACCCAAAGTGCCCCAAGCCGGATCGGATGCTCGCCTTCCGGGGGCCATGATGCCTTTGTTTTTTGCATAATTCTGCATACCAATCATTGATCTGCCTTGATTCCAACCGGCGCATTGTTGCATGTCATTTATAAATACCTCTACCACATTAACTCCTTCGTACAATACGATCTGATGAGTATTTTGGAATAAAGTATTGCAACTGAATAAAGGAACTTTGTAGTAACTAATTACCAAACGTCTGTGTGGAGCAACACCAACAACCTGATATTTTATTTTTCTATTGGGAGATACATTTGAAAGATCTCTGTTATCCAGATCATGGTATGGTCCCATGATGATAGCTCTGTCATAAAAAGTGCTGGGTAGATTTTGCGGAGTACCGCCATTAATAATGTTCCAGTGGGAAAATTGATTTGCTTTGGTTACATCAAAAGAAATAAAACCATTTCCACTTATTATGATTGAATCATAACTTGATCCATAGAAATTGAATGGAAATGTTATTGGAAATTTACCTGAGTAGGTGTCATCAGTTGTAATTGAAGCAGAAGGTCCCGGTGTGCTCGATTCCACATAAGGAATAAAGCAACCTTCTGTAGCACTAAGGGATACCACCTGATAGTCGCTTGTTTGTGTTCTGATGTTTGGGATTTTGGTAATCAGATCAATACAGGAGTTGAATGAACAAACGGTCGTATCCTTAGCACATTTAAATGAAAACCCCTGTCCGAATGATGTGATGGAAATACCTGCCAACAATAAAAATAAAAGCGAGATTTTTCTCATTTATGTAGTTTTTAAAAGAAATAAATAATAGTCAAACTATCTATGTCGTTTTATGATTATTAAAAATATTCAAAAAACAGCTTAAAATAGATTTTAAAGGTAAAAAAAAATAACCACTTAAACCATTCATTAATAAACTATTTTACTGGCAATAGTATATAGTTTTAATTAATAATGCAAATCATCAAATAGTGATTCAATAATATCCCGATTTGTTGCCTGATTCTTTATTTTTTTAATAATTTGTCCTGAATTAAAATAGTATAAAACTTTCTAATGTTTTGAAGATTAGTTTTCTGGCTTAGGTGAATTCTATTAGACTGGGTATGTAAAATAATTTTCAAAGAGGATTATCACTCATATTTGCAAAATGGAATTGAAAACAGTTGATTCATTCTTTGAGGCTTTACAAAAACGTGATTTTTTAACAATGGAAAATTGTTATCAAAAAAGCATTCAATACTATGATCCTTTGTATGGTTATTTGAAAGCAAATGAAGTAATGGCAATGTGGAAGTTGTGCTATTCCAATTTGCAAGATTATTCCATGATATTTAATGGGGTTCAAAATGAAGGCGAAGGATACTTTACCGTAACTTATGAATTTTCTTTCTCTGCTGACACGATGGTTAAGTGTTTATTTAGAAAAATTAAATCTCATTTAAGGGTTGAGGATGGGTTGATTACTGAGCATAGCAATGCTTTCAGCTTACACGAATTGTCGAAACAGAAAAATGGAATTGTAGGTATTTTATTGGGTTGGAACAGGTATTACCAGAACCAAATGAAAATCAATGCCAGAAAATTATTGTTCAAATGGATTGAAGAAAATGAATTGGTTGATTAATTGATTATCTGTTACTCAATTTTAGTGATTTTTATGATATTGGTAGGTAAGTGTTTTTCAACAGGAGTACTTCCGGTATTGATTACAACATCTCCATTCCGAATAAATCCTCTTTCGCGAAGGATTGTAATCTGGTCTGAAATGATATCATCTAAACTGTCTTCTTCTGCGTAATAAAATGCTCTCACGCCCCAGCTTAAACTAAGTTGGCTGATCAAGCTTCTTTCCTTGCTGAAAATATACAAGGGTGATTTGGGTCTATAACTGCTAAGCATAAACGCAGTATAACCGCTTTGTGTCATACCTATGATCGCATCTGCCTGAGCGTCATTTGCAAGCTTACACGCACTGTAACAAATAGCGTCACTTAAGTAAGAAGGAGAGTGGGGTTGAGGTGTAAGTATGTCATCTCTGTTGTAATCATAAACAGAGTTCTCTACATTTAAAATTATTTTACTCATCGTTTCTACCACCAGAGTAGGGTAATTGCCGGTAGCTGTTTCTCCGCTGAGCATTACAGCGTCTGCACCTTCTATGACTGCATTGGCTACATCACTAACCTCACTTCTGTTGGGTTTTGTTCTGTCTATCATACTCTCCATCATTTGTGTAGCTACGATGACCGGTTTTGCACGATGCATACATTTGCGTATGATGTCTTTTTGAATAACAGGAATCTGTTCAACAGGAAGTTCCACCCCCAAATCGCCTCTTGCAACCATAATGCCATTGCTTTCATTGATGATGTCCCTGATATTTTTAAGGGCTTCAGGCATTTCAATTTTTGCGATGACTTTTATCTTGCTGTTTTTTTGCGCAATCAGTTTTTTTAAATTAGTGATATCAGAAACCTTTCGAACAAATGAAAGTGCAACCCAATCCAGTTGATTTTCTATAATGAAGTCAAGGTCTGCTAAGTCTTTTTCTGTTAAAGAAGGCATGGTTAATGAAGTGTCCGGAAGGTTGACTCCTTTTTTTGGAAGAAGAATGCCGCCAAGCGAAACACTTACCAATACTTCTTTTTCATTCAGTATCTTTTTTACACAAACCTCCATTTTACCATCATCCAAAAATATACGCTCATTTGGTTTTACATCATGAGCAAGATTGGGATAGGAAACATAAATTTTATTTTTTGTGCCGATGATTTTTTCTGTTGTAAAAATAAATTCGTCCCCTGAATTAAATTCTAACTTTCCGTTTTCAAGTTCTCCCACTCTTAGTTTTGGCCCCTGCAGATCCCCTAGTATGGCTATGTTGTATGGTTCAGTATTGTTTATTTTTCTGATCAAGTCAATTACCCTGCTTTTGTCTTCATGGGTGCCATGTGAGAAATTTAACCTGAATACATTTGC
>CAZCOL010000058.1:5262-7966 GCA_964500545.1 uncultured Ferruginibacter sp.
CTGATGCGTTGTTTCTTTTTTATAGCCTCATTCAATGGTATGTAATGCATTTTATTGTTGACAATACCTACAAACACATTGTGCCTTCCTTCAAGCAAACATTCCACCGCATGATAACCCATTCTGCTTGCCAGCACACGATCCATACAGGAGGGTGCTCCTCCTCTTTGAATATGACCCAATATGCATACCCTTACCTCAAGCTTGGGCATTTTTTCTTTTATGTATCTTGATAACTCATTGGCGCCACCAAATTCATCACCCTCAGCAACAATGATGATGTTGACGAGTTTTTTTCTTTTTTCTTTTTCTTCCAATGAAGAGATGATCTCATCCAGGTCTGTTTTTCTTTCAGGAATCAGGATGTTTTCGGCACCTGTTGCAATTCCGCTGTGCAATGCAATATATCCGGCATCCCTTCCCATTACCTCTACAAGAAATAATCTGTCATGAGCTTCAGCCGTGTCTCTTATCTTATCGATCGCTTCAACGGCTGTGTTGATGGCGGTATCAAATCCAATGGTGTAATCTGTTCCGGCAATATCTTTATCAATGGTTCCCGGCAAACCAATGCAAGGTATATTATGTTCATTGCTGAAAGTCTGGGCTCCCCTGAAACTTCCGTCACCTCCTATGATTACAAGACCATCAATGCCTCTTTTGTTTAAGTTGTCAAAAGCTTGCTTTCTTCCTTCGGGCTCGAAAAATTCTTTGCATCTTGAGGTTTTTAAAATGGTTCCACCCCTTTGTATGATATTTGCAACACTTCGTCCATTCATGGGCGTTATATCATCATTGACCATGCCCATGTAACCATGATTGATGCCAAAGACCTCGAGATTGTTATATAAAGCTGTTCTTACAACTGCTCTGATAGCGGCGTTCATACCCGGACTGTCACCGCCACTGGTCAATAGTCCGATTTTACTTACTTTTTTTGTCATTTTCTAACAAGAATAGAATTTTTATAAATACTCTTCAAAGTTACGCAAGAATCAATAAACAACTTTGTATTAAATTGTTAAGTTTAGTTTATGTTATTTACTTCTTACATCCGCTCTGGCACCTGAATCCCCAATAGCTGCATGCCGCTCTTCAATACATTTGAAGTCATTGTGGAAATTTGTAAACGGAGAGATTTCTTTTCTGCTGTTTCAGCATTTGCAATGGAAAGTTCCGCATACATTGAATTGAATGATTTTGCAAGATTGAAAAGATAATTTGCTATGACTGATGGGTTCAGTTCATGGGCAGATTCTGTTATAACAGTTGGAAATTGTTCCAGAATAAAAATCAATTCTTTTTCAGCAGGCAATAGTCTTTCATTGAAAGTTGTTTCCTTGGATACTGGTTCTTTTCTCAGTATACTTTTGATCCTTGCATAAGTATATTGAATAAATGGTCCTGTAAATCCATGAAAATCGATGGATTCCTCCGGATTGAAAATCATTTTCTTTTTTGGATCCACTCTCAGCAAGTAAAATTTCATGGCACCAAGGCCAATGGTTTTGTACAGTTGATGAAGTTCTTCAGGATCAAAATCTTTTACCTTTCCCAAATCTTCCGTATGATGCTTTGCGGTTGCAATCATTTCTTTCACCAAATCATCCGCATCAACAACAGTACCTTCTCTGCTTTTCATTTTTCCGGTAGGCAATTCCACCATGCCATAACTCAAATGATAAATGTCATCTGCATAGGGCAACTGTAATTTCTGTGCAATCAGTTTTAGTACTTTCATGTGATAATTCTGCTCATCTCCAATCACATAAATACTTCGATCAATTTTGTATTCATTGTATTTCTGTTTTGCCAAGCCAATGTCCTGTGTAATGTAAACTGATGTGCCATCTTTTCTCAACACAAGTTTTTCATCCAATCCATCGGCTGTCAAGTCAATCCATACACTTCCGTCCTCTTTTTTTTGAAACACGTTTTTTTCCAAACCTTCCTGCACAATATCTTTTCCTAAAAGATAAGTATTGCTCTCGTAATAGGTTTTATCAAAATCGCTTCCAATTGATTGATAGGTTGCATCAAACCCTTCATAAACCCAATTGTTCATTTTTCTCCAAAGTTCCAGTACCTCAGGTTTTCCGGCTTCCCAATCCTGCAACATTTGTTGAGTTTGCATCATGATTGGGGCATTCTTCTCAGCGTCTTTTTCGCTAACTCCGTTAGACATTAATTCTGCAACTTGTTTTTTATACTCATCGTTGAATTTTACATAATAGTCGCCTACAAAATGATCGCCTTTTATTCCTGCGGAGGCAGGAGTAGTACCATTTGCAAATTGCTGCCAGGCAATCATGCTTTTGCAGATATGAATACCACGGTCGTTGACAATGCAACTTTTTAAAACTTCATAACCATTTGCTTTTAAAATTTCTGCCACACTCCATCCCAAAAAATTATTGCGAAGATGCCCCAGATGCAAGGGCTTGTTGGTGTTGGGAGATGAGTATTCCACCATCACTTTTTTACCATTCATCGCATGTTTTCCGAAACAGATATCATGATGGTTTTTAACCAATAAATTTATCCAGTATTGGTCCGTAACAGATAGATTCAGGAATCCTTTTATCAGATTGAATCCTGAAAATAAATTCGGATGATTGTTGACCAAAGCACTTCCCAGCTCATTGCCGATCTCCTCAGGAGATTTTTTCAGTGACTTTACCAGTGAAAACAAAACTATGGTATA
>CAZCOL010000058.1:8066-12816 GCA_964500545.1 uncultured Ferruginibacter sp.
TAAAATTATGATAAGTGTAAACAATATAACGCTGGCCTACGGTAAGAGGGTTTTATTTGATGAAGTAAACATCAATTTCACCAAAGGAAATTGCTATGGAATTATTGGAGCCAATGGAGCCGGTAAGTCTACCTTTCTGAAAATCATCAGCGGAGAGATTGAAGCCAATAAGGGTTCAATTGATATAACCCCTGGAGAACGCATGGCGGTTTTGAATCAAAACCAATTTGCCTTTGATGACCAGACTGTTTTAAATACAGTGTTGATGGGGCATAAAAGATTGTGGCAGGTGATGCATGAGCGAGATGCGATTTATGCAAAGGAAGATTTCAGCGAAGCAGATGGCATTAAGGCCGGTGAGCTTGAACATGAATTTGGTGAAATGGGCGGATATACGATTGAAAGTGATGCTGCAACTCTATTAAGTGAGTTGGGCGTGGAGGACAATCTTCATCAACAATACATGAAAGATATAAGTGCCAATCTGAAAGTTCGTGTATTGCTTGCGCAGGCTTTGTTTGGAAATCCCGATATTCTTTTGCTTGATGAGCCTACCAATAACCTGGATGTCGAAACCATTGCATGGCTGGAGAATTTTCTGGCGGATTATGAGAACATCGTTTTGGTGGTAAGCCACGATCGTCACTTTCTGGATGCGGTGTGTACGCATGTGGCGGATGTGGACAGAAGTAAAATTAAAGTGTACACAGGAAACTATTCATTCTGGTATGAAAGCTCACAACTGGCAGCAAGGCAAATGAGTGATAAGAACAAAAAGATGGAGGAGAAGAGAAAGGATTTACTAGATTTCATTGCCCGTTTCAGTGCAAATGCATCCAAAAGCAAACAGGCAACCTCTCGAAAGAAAGCGTTGGAGAAACTTGTCATTGAAGAGATTCAGCCCTCCAACAGAAAATATCCGGGTATAATATTCAAGCAGGACAGGGAAGTGGGAAATGAGATTTTAAAAGTTGAAAATTTATCCAAATCATTGGATGGAAAAATGCTGTTCAGTAAACTGAATTTCGATATTCAGAAAAATCAGAAAATTGCATTTTTGAGCCGCGATCCTTTGGCATTGACTTCATTCTTTGAGGTGATCAATGGAAAAATGAAGGCAGATGGAGGGATGTACGAGTGGGGTACAACAATTACGAATGCTTATCTTCCCAATGACAATGCTGAATATTTTGAAAACAGCAATGACAATCTGATGGATTGGTTGCGTCAGTTTGTGCCACCGACCGTAAAAGATGTAGACGAAGATTTTTTAAGAGGATTTTTGGGCAAAATGTTGTTTAGCGGGGATGAAATAATGAAGAAGACCTCGGTATTGAGTGGCGGTGAGAAAGTAAGGTGTATGCTCAGTAAAATGATGTTGCAAAATCCGAATGTGCTGATATTGGACGAGCCTACCAATCACCTTGATTTGGAAAGCATCATTTCATTCAACGACAGCATGATAGCATTTCCGGGTATTGTGTTGTTTACCACTCATGACCATCAGTTTATGCAATCAGTGGCAAACAGAATTATAGAAATAACCCCCAATGGTATGATCGATAAATTAATGACATACGACGAATATCTGCAGGATGAAAGGGTAAAGCAACAGAGGGTTGAATTGTACAAATAAATATTTTTTCTTTAATCGTTATAATTTATGTTAAGAAGATTATTCATTCCCTTAATAGTGTTGTTTTATTTCTCCGGGAAATTATCAGCTCAAACAACAGAAAATAATTTTTACAAAACTGCTGTGGGCGTTAAGTTTTATCCTGGAGCAATTACCTTAAAGCATTTCGTTGCTGATAACAGGTGCATAGAAGTACTGGCATATTTTTGGCGAGGCAACCGACTTACGGGATTGTACGAAAAGAATTTTTCTATACCTGATTTTGAATCAGTGAAATGGTATGCAGGTGCGGGTGCTCATGTTTCCTTATATGACAGGAATTATTATGAAGGTGCATCATTTTTGGGATTGGACGGAGTATTGGGTTTGGATTACAAGCCCCGTAATTTGCCCCTGAATTTTACCCTCGATTGGCAACCATCTTTTGATCTGGGTGGTGGAAATGGATTCAGTGCCAATTGGGCAGGATTGGGTATCAGGTTTGTAATTGAGTAATTTTTTTCCTATTGATTGGAAATAACCGGTTTTTTGAATGAAACAAAGCGTAACAAGTTTTATTGATTTTTTTTATCCGCCATTTAAGAGGATTATGCCCCTGCTGACTTTCAGATATGCTGTTTGTGGAGGTGGCAATACCTTATTGGCTCTTTCCATTTTTTCCCTGGGCTATCATTTTGTTTTTGATAAAAGTAATTTCCATTTTTGGTTGTTGACTTTCAAGCCCCATAGCGCGGCTTTGTTTTTAGCCAGCATCTTTTCATTTATCATCGGGTTTTGCCTCAATAAATATGTTGTTTTTGTAGAATCCAATTTAAAAGGCAGGGTGCAGCTGTTTCGATATTTGTTGTCTTTTGCATTCAACCTGTGCCTTAATTTTGTCATGCTGAAAGTACAGGTAGAGTTGTTTTCCTGGGATGCTGTACTTAGTCAGATTATTACAACTATTGTAGTAATTGCCATAAGTTATGTGACTCAAAAATACTTCACTTTTAAAAGTACATAAAAATTATAAAAATAAGATTATCAATATTTTGTAGATTTTTATTTATTCAGAATTTCTTCTTTCTATTTTGCTTTTATAACCCATTTTAGTTCCTTTTAATTTCAAGATTTATTGTCATTCATCAGTATTAATTTCTGCCATTTTTACATAAAAATTTCATTGGCACAATGATTGAATATTCAATGAAACAAACAATAAAATTTTTAAACTATGGGTAAGATTATAGGAATCGATTTAGGAACAACCAACAGTTGCGTTTCTGTTATGGAAGGAAATGAACCGGTTGTAATTGCAAATGACGAGGGAAGACGTACAACGCCTTCGGTAGTTGCTTTTTTAAAAAATGGAGAAAGAAAAGTAGGAGATCCTGCAAAGCGTCAGGCAATCACCAATCCACAAAATACCATTTCCAGTGTTAAGCGCTTCATGGGAAGGATGCACAATGAAGTAACTGAAGAAA
This sequence comes from uncultured Ferruginibacter sp., assembly GCA_964500545.1. Lineage (GTDB taxonomy): Bacteria > Bacteroidota > Bacteroidia > Chitinophagales > Chitinophagaceae > Ferruginibacter. The sequence goes on from CAZCOL010000058.1 coordinate 11,166, forward strand.
GTTCTCATTGGAGTTACAAAGTTGTAAAAGGTGACAATAATACTGTCAGAATTGATATTGATGGCAGAATGTACACGCCTCAGGAAATCAGCGCAATGGTTTTACAGAAGATGAAAAAAACCGCTGAGGACTACCTTGGACAGGAAGTGAATGAGGCAGTGATTACCGTTCCTGCCTATTTCAATGATGCACAACGCCAGGCAACCAAAGAAGCCGGAGAAATTGCCGGATTGAATGTGAGAAGAATTGTGAATGAGCCTACTGCAGCTGCCTTGGCTTATGGGTTGGACAAAAAAGGAAAAGACCAGAAAATTGCAGTGTTTGACTTGGGAGGTGGTACTTTCGACGTATCAGTACTGGAATTGGGCGACGGCGTTTTTGAAGTAAAATCAACCAACGGAGACACACACTTGGGTGGTGATGATTTTGATAAAGCGATCATGGATTGGTTGGCCGATGAATTCAAAAACGATGAAGGCATTGACTTGCGTAAAGATCCCATGGCATTGCAGCGTTTAAAAGAAGCTTCTGAAAAAGCCAAAGTTGAATTGTCATCTTCTTCTGAAACAGAAATCAACTTGCCTTATGTAACTGCAGTTGATGGTGTTCCAAAGCACTTGGTAAAAAAACTGACACGTGCGAAGTTTGAAGCATTGGCGGACAATTTATTTGAACGTTGTTTGAGGCCATGTGAAGTGGCATTGAAAGATGCGGGTATAAGTACTTCACAAATTGATGAAGTAATTCTGGTAGGTGGAAGCAGTCGTATTCCAAAAGTGCAGGAGATTGTAGAGAAATTCTTTGGTAAAAAACCAAGTAAGGGTGTTAATCCTGATGAAGTGGTGGCAATCGGAGCAGCGATACAGGGTGCGGTATTGACAGGAGAAGTAAAAGATGTGTTGTTGCTGGACGTAACTCCATTGAGCTTGGGAATTGAAACAATGGGTGGTGTAATGACAAGATTGATTGAAAGCAATACTACGATCCCAACAAAAAAGTCTGAAGTATTCAGTACAGCCAGCGATAACCAGCCGGGTGTTCAAATTCATGTATTGCAAGGAGAAAGACCTATGGCCAATCAGAACAAGAGTTTGGGTATGTTTAATCTTGATGGAATACCTCCGGCTCCACGTGGAGTACCTCAGGTAGAAGTAACTTTCGACATTGATGCGAATGGTATTTTACATGTAAGTGCCAAGGATAAGGGAACCGGAAAAGAACAAAAGATTCGCATAGAAGCGGGCAGTGGTTTGAGTAAGGAAGAAATTGAAAAAATGAAAAATGAGGCCAAAGCCAATGAAGCATCTGATAAGGCAGAACGTGAAAAGGTTGATAAGATCAATCAGGCAGACAGCTTGATCTTCCAAACAGAAAAGCAATTGAAAGAATACGGAGATAAAATACCTGCCGATAAAAAAGCGCCTATTGAAGATGCATTGAATAAGTTAAAAGAAGCTCACAAAGCGCAGGATCTCGATTTGATTGATGGAGCCATGACTGAAATGAATACTGCATGGACGGCAGCCAGTGAAGATATGTACAAAGCTACACAGGAAGCAGGAGCACAGCCCGGAGCCGATCAGGCAGGACAGTCAACAGGAAATGCAGGGACTGAAAATGTGACGGATGCTGAATTTGAAGAAGTGAAGTA
>CAZCOL010000059.1:0-3472 GCA_964500545.1 uncultured Ferruginibacter sp.
TTACAGTTACTGATCTTGTTACACTCTGACATCCTACATAGCTTGTAGCATATACAGAGTAAGTAGTAGTTTCACTAGGACTAACTGTTAAAGTAGATCCAGTTGAATCAGCAGTAGATGACCAAGTAAACGTATTTCCTGGAACCTGAGATACAGCCCCTCTGATATTGAGTTTATAATCCTCTGTCTCACCCCAAGTATAAGTACCAGTTGCAGGATCTGTTGCAGTACCAAATTCACGAACGATCACTCTCATTAAGGTTACACCAGGTGTAGCATCAGTTGGAATGGTTACAGTTCCTGACTCAGTATGAGGTCCTACAACTGATGCAGGAGAAGTAAATACTCTTTCATTAGCTTCAAACGCACCATTTCTGTTGTAGTCGATGAATACGTTTGTCCAGTTACTGAAGTTTCCTCCGCAAGTTCCTACGTTTACAGTTAATGGATAAGTTTCCCCTACTGTCATTGTAGGCGCAGGCAGATTTGTAAAGTTTGAATATTGATTCAATAATGAGCCTGTAGTACCTGTAGAGCTACAAGTTGAACTGTTGCTCAATGGACCAAATGTTACACCCAGGATATCCTCATCAGCAGTTGATGTTGCATTAGAGGACAGATAACCTGTAGGCAGATTTTGTGGACCATTTGCAATGGCTCCTGAATAAGCCGTTAATAACGCAGTGCCTCCATTACAGATGTTCACTGCAGTAGTAGTAACGCTATCCAATTTTGGACTTTCATTTACAGTTACAGTTACAGATGCAAGGTTTGTACAACCCAATGCCGCATCGTAAGCAGTTACAGTGTAAGTGTAGCTGCCTGGTGCAGTTGGTACTGCAGAAACCTGAGCTCCTGAAGCTGAAGCAGAGATACCACTTCCGGCCGAAGGACTTGCAGACCAGCTAAAGCTGTAATCATTGGTTGTTCCTTCACTTGACACTGACAATTCTATGTTTGAATTAGGACAAACAACATTGTTGTCAACTGAAGCAGTTATTGAATCAGGTTGATTAACATGAGCAACTACCTGAGTTCTTGGTCCTTCACAACCAAATGAAGACACTTCAGATACATAGTAGTTTGTTGATTGAGAAATTGGCAAGTTAGGCGAAGTACCATTAGCGATAAATCCGGTTCTGTAATATTGAAGATTTACATTATCAATACTGTGAACCATAGACAATCCACCAGTACGTGCTTTGAACACGTGTCTCCAGCTTGCCTTGTTTGCATTAACGTAAGCTGCAGGTAACTGTAAGTTGGTAAAGATTGGTGTACCACCAACAATCAAGTTAAGCTGACCTGCTTGGTTAATATTTGCAACCACAGGAACGTTTGATTGACCAATCCAGTCTGTATTGTCTGAATAAGCTACGATTCCATTGGTGCCTATTGTTGTGCCTATATCACCGGCTACGTTTGAGTTGTATAATACTCTGATACCATTGGCTCCAGGACCAGTTCCGTAGTCATCGAAACCGATTACCAATTTGGTACCTGTTCCATTTTCTGCATTAGGGGTTGTAGCATTAGCATCTGCATCATCTGCAAAGCTGTAGCTTAATCCATCAGCACCACCGCCTCCACCTGTGGTCATAGTAAAGCTAACATTGTAGCCCTGAGCATTTACTCCATTTGCATTGATGGTTAATCCACCTAATGAGCTGGTTGCATTCGGTGTAAGTCTTATTGAATTATTGTTCAATACAGCTGTTCCACTCAATGTAGCACCATTCAATGAAGTTGTGCTAAAGTCATTGTTGTAGAAAGTTGTAGTGCTTGAAGATAATGTATCATACCAGTTGAATACAGATGTTCCAATGTTTGTGCTATTAGATGTAGCAGTAATACTTGGAATTCCATATCCGCACTGAACGCTGTTGTTAGCAGAAGGTGCGGCTGGAATAGGCATTGCTGTAACAGTTACAGTTCTTGGTGCACTAGTACATCCGGTTGCAGGATCTGTAGCAGTAACAGCGTATGTAGTGGTAGTTGATGGAGCAACAGTAACCACTGCACTGTTTTGAGCACCAGGGTTCCATGTCCAGTTCAATGAACCGGCACCCGCTGTTACTTTTTGTCCCTTGAATCTCATATTTGGACGTTGACTGTATGTAGTACCAGTGTTAGATGGAGTAAATGAATTGATCGTACAGTTTCCATCAGCATGGTAGTTTACAGTAGATACATATGAAGTTGCAGATTGTGTTACTGCACCGTTGTTTGTGTAAGATGTAGTACAGCTGGTTGTTCCAGTACATACACTGCAATTAGAGAAACTTACATCCACAACTACGTTGGAAACACCATCCCAATTGAATGAGTTAGCAAAGTTAATAGTGCTGTAACCAGATACCGCTGATGGTGAATATGTTCTTAAAGGCACCACGTTGGTAAATCCGGTAGCTAATAATGCGCTCGTCATAGAATTAAGGTTGGTATGAGCCATGTTGATTTGGAAGTTTTCCAATGGAGCATAAGTATATCCTGAGCTCATGTTCCAAGCAATGCTTGTAATGTTACCAGCCACTAATCCCGCAGCAGTCAATTCAGAAGCCCTGATCAGATATTGCTCATGACTAGAACCATAGAACTGACCGAATGGTGTAGGATAAGAAGTGGTTGAATTAACAATTGTACCATTTCCGATAGTAGCGTTTCCAAGTGCAACCGTACTTGTTGTTGCAGTTAAAATCACATCTGAACCGGCACATACACTGTCATGATTTGATGTTACTGAAGTGATACTTGGACCACCATCAATGTTTACACTTATATTTCTGATAACAGTACATCCTCTGTCCTGATCGTATCCGGTAACTGAATAGTTGTAGATACCGGCAACAGTTGGAGTAATTGTTAAACTATCACCACTTGTCAGCGTAACTGCACCACTGATTCCACTTCCTGTCAAAGGTGAAGCATTCCAGGTAAACTGATAAGTATTGGAACCATTTAATTGCTGATTTGCTTTTAATGTAATGCTGTTACCTAAACAGAAAGAAGCAGCGGTTACAGTAGGATGTATTGAATCTGGAATGGTTACATTGAAGTAAACAGTCGCGCGACCGCTTTCACATCCAAATGCGCTAACCTCAGAAACATACAAAGTATCAGAAGCAGAAACCAATTGTCCATATCTTGAGTAAGATCTGTCGGTAGTTTCAGTTTGAACCAAGTTTCCACCTGTTGGTGCATCATACCACTTGTACGTGTGTATAGCATAGTTATTATTAGAAGTCACCGTAGCCGTTGGATAAGCATCCCCGCACTGATCAGATGAAGCTCCGTTAGGCGTAGCAGGTATTGGATTAACAGTTACTGTTTTAGTTCCTGTAGATACACAACCTGTTACCGGATTAGTAACCGTTACGGTATAGTTTGTAGTTGCGTTCGGAGCAACTGTAGTTGTTAAACCTGAATCACCTGAAGACCAAGCATACAATAAGTCAGGATTTTGAGTAACTCC
>CAZCOL010000059.1:3572-5917 GCA_964500545.1 uncultured Ferruginibacter sp.
CTTCCGATTAATGAATCTGAAATACCACTTCCTGTTGAAGGAGATGCCTTCCAGATATAATTAGTATAGTTGTTGTTTGTTGCTGTTTGTGTAACACCCAATGAAACAGAACCGTTCAAGCAAATTGCACTGTTAGCGGTGGCTTGAACAGCATCCGGCTGATTAACGGTAGCAATTACCATAGAACGAGGTCCTTCGCATGTAGTAGTAGATTCTGATACATAGAAGGTTGTTGTATTGTTTATAGAACTACTATAGCTGTAACCTCCAGTTTGCAATAAGTTGCCTCCTGTAGCAGCATTGTACCACTTGAATGTGCCATTAGAACCGGTTGAAGACACCACATAAGCCTGAGGCACTCCAAATCCACACTGGATAGAATTAGCCACAATTGGCGCACCAGGAGTTGGATATACAGTTACATCAATGGTATCACTTGCAGGACATCCCGCAACAGGATCTGTCGCTGTTACAATATAAGAAATCACACCGGATGTTCTAGGAGTATCGATTACATTAGCACCTGTAAGGTTATTTACATTCCATGTGTAAACATAGTTTGGATTTTGTGCTACATAACCACGAACATTGATTGCGTAATCTTCTGTTTCACCCCAAGTGTAAGTACCGGTTGGATTAATAGTACTGGATTCAACCAATACAACCCTCATTCTGGTAACTCCAGCTTGAGCATAATCAGGCACTCTTATTTTACCGGTATAGTTGGTGCCAGTAAGTGAAGCTGGGCCATAAGCTTTACCGATTGTATTCTCACCTTGGTCTGCAAAATCTCCATCTCTGTTCCAATCCACATAAACATTCATAGAATTAGAGTATGCAGTGGTGCTTCCGCAATAACTAACTGTTACAGCTACATCCACACTGTCCCCTACTGATACAGTAGGTGCAGGGACTGTTTCTGTATAGTTAGAGTACATTTTCAAAGTAGATCCGGGACCACCGGTAGTGTTACAATCTGATGATTGATCCAATGAGCCGAATCTTACTCTTAATATTTCTTCATCTGCGGCTGATGTTGCTGAAGATGCCAGGTAACCTGTAGGCATAGTCTGAGGACCTGAAGTAATTACTGAAGAGAATGCACTCAAGCTTACAGGATAGTTTTGACATACGCTGGCAGGCGTAGCGGTAATATTAGAGAATGTAATAAAGATATTATCCACAGATGTAGTTATTGTATTAACACAACCTGTAGTAGGATTGCTTGCACTTAAAGTATACTGAGTAAATGCAGCAGTAGATCCTTTATAGTAAACAACAGCAGCATTTGTACCTGCAACATAAGGTATAGTTGCAGCTGAATCCATGTAAAGATTATCTACAGGAGACCAAGTAAATGTGCTGTAGTTATTTAAGTTAGCTTCTGCGCTCATTGCTTTAGTTTCACCAACACACATTCTGGTTGGAGTAATTGTCAATGCAGGAGCAGGATTGTAATTTACAACCACTGCATATCTAGCACTTGAACAAATTCCTTCAAACGCCTGAGCATAGAAAGTTGTAGTAACTGCAATGGCTGGTGTAGTAAAGTTTTCACCAGTACCTAGCTCTTGCGTACTGGTTAATGAAGCATACCACTTGATAGATGAGTTTGCAGTAGAGGTTGCAGATAAAGTAGCTGGTTGAATACCGCAAACAGTAGCATTAGTTACTGATGTAATCAATGGATTACTGATTACCAGTTTATAAGGAGTTGCTGTAAAGCAAGTATTTCCTGAACCATCCTTAACCAATGCACGGTAGTATCTTGTATCTGCCTGTAGTGGCGTAGTGTATGTTACACCAACTGCACCAGGAGATGATACCCAGTTTACACTGTCAACAGAACGCTGCCATTGAATAGATCCAAGTCCATAAGGGCTTGAAGGACTCAAGCTCATTACTGCAGTACCATTCACGCATAAAACAGCAGGATTGCTTGTGATGGTAGCTGATAATAATTGTACACTTAATGAAGTGGCAGCTAAAACTGAGCACTCATTTCCACTTGCAGAAATGGTGTAATTAGTAGTTCCGGCAGTTGCTGAACGAGCATACAAAGTTGTAGCACTTGTTCCGGCAACATAAGGCACAGTAGCATCAATATCTGTGTAAAGATTTGTTGCTGGAGTCCATACATAACTGCTGTATGTTGGATCCTGATCTATTGAGTAAGCAACAATTGTATTGTTACATACAGTTTGAGGAGCAGTTACAGATACCGAAGGAGGCGTTGATACCGTAACAGTATCAGCGATTCTTGGTGTAAAGCATCCTGCAATTTCAGCACTTGCATAGAATACAGTAGTACTTGCAACAACAGGTGTTACAACAGTACTATCTGT
>CAZCOL010000059.1:6017-10160 GCA_964500545.1 uncultured Ferruginibacter sp.
ACTGTCAGCAGATTCTTGCCACTTAATAGTGCTGGCAGCGTAACCTGTTGATGGAGATAAGCTCATTGAAGCTGTACCTGAGATACAAATTGCAGCAGGATTGCTGGTAATGATTGCACTTGCAGGCTGAACGTTTACAGTTGCTGTATCAAATGCATAGCAACCTGAAGTCGCATTGGAAGCGGTTACAATGTATTTCACCTGACCAGCCAATGTTCTATTAACGTAAACGGTAGTTGCATTTGTTCCTGCAACATAAGGTATCGTTGCTGCAGCATCCGTGTAAAGACCTGCTACAGGCAACCAGCTATAAGTATCATAATTAGTAAGTGTTGAAGTAACATCTATTTGAGTTGTAACTGCATTACAGATTGTTTTTGTTTTTCCGCTTGCTCCCATTGCAATTGTAACAGGAGTAGCAGGATTAACAGTAGCAACAACCGCTGTTCTAGGACTGCTTTCGCAAGAAGTTCCTATTGAAGCAGACACATAGAAAGTAGTTGTAGCTGTAACATTAGCAGTATATGAATTACCGGTACCCAATTTAGTACCACCAGTTAATACAGAGTACCAGTTCAACGAAGCATCTTGAGAAGCTGTTCCATTAAGTGTAACAGAACCAGCAGCGCAGCGACTCACGTCAGCAACTGAAGCAACCAATGGGCTGTTTACTACCTGAGTGAATGCAGGCGTAGTATAACATGTATTACCTGAACCATCTTTGATGATTGCCTGATAAGTTGAAGTAGCAGTGATTGTTGGAGTAGTGTATGCAGAATCGTTCGCGCCTGCAATATCAACACCATTCAAAGTCCACTGAACTGTACCCGGCATTGGTCTACTTGTAGTATTCAATGATAATTTAGCAGTTCCGGTTTTACAAATCGCTGATTGATTTGAATAAATAGAAGCAGATGTACCCTGAACAGTTACTGTATCAGTAGCAACTGTAGTACAACCACTTGTATTGTTTACTGCAGTAATTGAATACACAACTTTACCTGCAGTATTAGATTTAAAGTAAACCATTGAAGCGCTGGATCCATCGTAAGCAACTGTAGCATCTGCATCCAGATACAAGTTGGTACGAGGAGACCAAACATATGATTCATAGTTTTCAGGTGCAGAAGCAACATTCAATGAAGTAACAGCTGCGTTACAAATTGTTTTCGCGCTATTCATTGCAACCGGAATTGGAGCAGCAATAGTTGCAGTAACAGCAACTCTTACGGCACTATTACAAGAACCAATGCTTGCCCCTGCATAGTAATCCTTAGTTGCAGAGATAGAAGGCGAATAAGTTGAACCAGAGGCCAATGAAGAACCGCCAGTTGCTGCTGAATACCAATTGATAGATGCTCCGTTTGAAGCAACAGCTGATAAAGTTACAGATCCAGATCCGCAACGAGCACCACCTGTCGTAGAAACAATGGTAGGGTTGTTAACCAATTGCATATAGCCATTGGTGGTAAAGCATATACCGGCTGGAGAACTTACAACTGCTCTGTAATAAGTAGAAGTAGTAATGGTTCCGGTATTATAAGTTAGTGCATTTGCACCAGATATATCAGTATAGTTTGAACCATTTAAAGACATTTGCCATTGAACAGAACCAGCAGGTAAAGTATCAGTAGTATTCAATGTCAAGGTTGCGCTACCTGATTTACAAATAGATGTTACGCTAGAAGAAATGTTTCCAGTTGTAGGCAATACGTATATATTAGCTGAGCCAGCACCTACGCAAGCAGATGTATTGCTGGCAGCATTTACAGTATACATAAAAGTGCCTGAAGCAGAAACTTTTGCATAAACTGAAGTTGCACTGGTATTGGCAACATACGGTATTGTTGCATCGGCATCAGCATATAAATTATCAATTGGAGACCATGTATAAGTCGAATAGTTAGTTGTGTCTGAAGTTACAGAAATCGCTTTTACTTCATTTGCGCAAAGTGTAGCATACACAGGTGAAACAGTAACAGGACTCAATGAAGTCACCGTTACAGTTGATGTAGCTGTATTAGCACATAATGTAGTAGCGTTATATGCGGTAACAGTATAAACCTTAGTACCTGCTATAGCAGAAACTGCATAAACAGTAGTTGCAGATGATCCTGCAACATAAGGAGTTGTAGCTGCAGAATCCATAAACAAACCTGAAGCAGGGGTCCATACGTAAGTATCATAATTAGAAACATCTGAAGTAACACTCATTGCAGCAACCGGGTTGTCACAAGAGACAGTTTGAGATGTAGATGACAAGGTCAATGGCAACGGAGTACTTACATTAACAACCACAGGCGTTCTTGTTCCCTCACAACCACTAACAGTTAATCCAACATAATAAGTGGTTGTAGTACTGGTTGATGAAGGAGTTGTGTAACTAGCAGCTGTTTTAACTGAAGTTCCTCCGGTTTCAACTTTGTACCACTTAATAGTACCGGCAGAAGCATATGCAGACAATACAGAAGAACCTGTACCACAACGAGATGCACCCAAAACTGAATCAACCTGAGGGTTGCTGATTGAAAGCGTGTAAGGAGAAGAAGTTAAACAACTGTTTCCTGCTTCATCTTTAATAACTGCCTGATAGTAAGAAACTGTATTCAAATCAGGAGTAGTGTATGATGAGTTGCTTGCTCCTGCGATGTCTGTATAGGTAGTTCCATTCATTGACATCTGCCATTGAATAGTACCTGCACCGTAGCCGGTTGAAGGAGAAAGACTGATGGTAGCAGACCCAGACTTACAAATGCTTGCAGGAGAAGAAGAAGTGCTCACACTTGAAGGCATTACAGTAACAGATGTACCTGAGTTGGTTGCACAACCAGTTCCTGTGTTTGAAGCTGCTACAGAATAGTTATAAGTACCTGCAACGGCATTCTTAACATAAACTGTATTGGCATTAGTTCCGGTTACATAAGCAACTGTAGCATCCGCATCTGAATAAAGGTTAGAGGCAGGAGACCACTTATAAGAATCATAATTGCTCAATGTTGAAGTTACACTCAACTGTGTGATTGAGTTGCTGCAGATTGTTCTCGAAGCAGACAATGACAAAGTTGGAGGTGCAGCAACTTCAGCAACAACAGGCACTCTTACAAGAGATGAACAACCGTTGCTGGTAACGCTGGCATAATATGTTTTAGTAACACTGATACTTGGAGAATAAGAACCGCCTGTAGCAAGTGCAGTTCCACCTGTAGCTACATCAAACCATGAGATTGTACCACCGTTAGAAGTAGCAGTTAATGTTACAGATCCTGTACCACAACGAGCAGCACCAATAGCGCTAGTGATTTGTGGTTGGTTTACAACTGCAAAATGAGTTACAGTTCCACAAATTTGTCCTGTTTGATCTTTGATCTGTACTTGATAATTAGTAGAACTTGTTAATGAATCGGTCATATATGAGGTACCGTTAGCACCAGCAATATCAGTGTAAGTCGATCCATTTAATGAAATCTGCCATTGTAAGCTGCCAGCTCCATATCCTGTGGCCGGTGTTAAACTGATGGTAGTTTTTCCGCCATTACAAACAGGCAATGAACTAGCAGTGGTGGTTGACGGCAACACAAATACTGTATCCTTTAAAGACATCCAGCAATTGCTGCTGCTGTTATTAGCCAATACAGTGTAAATGTTATTGCCCATAGCACCTGTTTTAGCATAAACGGTAGTAGCAGAAGTTCCGCTTACATATGGTGTAGTAGCCGATGCATCAGTGTAAAGGCCTGTTGCAGGACTCCAAGTAAATGAAGTATAATCAGAAGAACTTGAAGTTACAGACAACTGAGCTATTCCATTGTTACATACTGTTCTGTTTGTTCCGTTTAGCGTCAACAATGGAGGATTAGAAATAGTAGCTTCAACTGCTACTCTTGTACCTTCACAACCATCCTGTATTGCACCTACATAATAGGTAGTGTTAGCAGCAGCAGAAGGCGTAAATACTGCTGATGTTCCTAAAGCGGAACCGCCGGTTTGTTGTGCATACCACTTAAATGTAGAACCTGTTGTACCATTCGCAGTCAATGTAAATGTTGCTGTATTGGCAACTGCACAAACACTGCTTCCTGAGGTTGAAGTAGGTTGAGGATTTCTAACTTCCAATAAGTAAGCAGGTGTAGTATAACAAGTAGC
>CAZCOL010000059.1:10260-12660 GCA_964500545.1 uncultured Ferruginibacter sp.
TAGGTTGAGGATTTCTAACTTCCAATAAGTAAGCAGGTGTAGTATAACAAGTAGCGCCTGTTTCGTTGCTGATGATTGCTCTGTAGTAACTATTATTGGAAGAAACAGCAGTGGTGCATGTTAATCCAACCATTCCAGGCATATCAGTAAAGTTGATACCGTCTGAAGACTGTTGCCATTTGATTTTATCATCTGGAACAACAGTAGCTGCATTCAAATACAATACTGCAGATCCGTTCACACACACAAAAGAAGGAGCAGATACTACAGAAGCTACAGTAGGCATTACTGTAATCATTGCAGAATCTTTTGCAGCACACAATGTCTGGAAGCTGCTTGCATTGCAATAGTATTTGGTAATTCCGGGGTTTAGGTTACCTGCATAAACAGTAGTTATACTTCTTCCAAAGTAAGGAATGGTTCCTAATGAATCTTCAAACAAGTTAGTTGTTGGAGACCAAATATAAGTATCATATGGAGACAAATCAGTTGTAACAGACAATCTTGCTGTTCTAGTTCCTCCGCAAACGATTGGTTTGTTAACCGCAAATGCAGGAGGTGTTTCCACTGTTACCACTACCATGGTACGAGGACTAGAGCAAAGTGGCGTCTCTTCCGCTACATAGTAGGTAGTTGTTTGAGTGATGGTTGGTGTAACAAACAACGTACCTGTATTTAAGCGAGTACCAGAGATGGCAGCATTGTACCATCTGATAGTATTACCCGCACCAGGTAAATTGGTTGTTAATGCAGTAAATCCTGATCCACAAACAGACAATACACCACTTACTGTCGGAGCAGTAGGCGTTGGATTTACTGTGAAGTTTATTACTTTATCCGTTACACAACCCGTTGTAGGATTGCTAACTTTTAAGTTTACATTTTTCACACCGGCACTAGGTACTGTGTAAATGGTTGCACTGGAAGTAGTATCGCTCAGGTTAGCTGATGGGAACCAACTGAAGCCATAGTTAGTTGGAGGAGAGAATCTCCAAGCTTCAGGGGTAGAAATATCTGTAGAGAAAGCAGAGCGACCGGGAGCAGTTGCACCAATTGTTTTAGAAGCATCCTGTAAACCTACTGTTCTTGCGTAACCAGAAGAGAACATTGATCTTCCGATATGAATTTCAACAAGACCGGTTGTTTCATATAAAACAGCGGTTACAAAGTGAATATTTGAAGTAAAGGAAAAATTAGGCATACTGTCTTGTAATATAAACCTGCGCGTAGGTGCATTACCCTCTACCCAGTATTTAATATTACCATTTGCACCCGCTACATAGTTTCCATCAACAGCCATCAATGCTATCGCATTACCGGGATTAGACAAGTTAGGGAATACTATTCCATTAGTGCTAGTAAAATTATATTGACCCAAGTTTCCACCAGCAGTTCCGAAACCAGGAACAGGGCCGAATAACAACAATCCATTGGTACCCATTGCCAATTTGTCAAATGTTTGACCAAAGAAGTTGTAATTAAACCCGATAGGAATATTGGCCCATCCTCCATCATCTAAAGAACCACCTAGAGTGAAACCTGGCTGTGTTGTAGTATTCTTTACAACATAAGTTACATTTGCAGGTGGAGTGAAATTTTCGTAAGGAATAGGTGCTACCGAAAAGTTTCCGGCACTTAAGTTAGAGTTTAATGTGATCGTTTGACCAGCATTGAAGCAAGAAACTTTAGGGGATGCTGTAGGTGTAATAACAGCACTTGGAATAACTCCAACATCAAATTTACGTGTTACAGTACAGCCGCTTCCAGAAATGAGAGCAGTAACTGTATAGGTAGTTGAAATAGTAGGTGAAGCTTCAACGGAAAGTCCGCTTGTAGTATTTAATCCGGTAGATGGTGTCCATGAATAGCTGTCGGCACCAATATCATTTAAATTGATGACTACTTTATCCCCTGTTGCACAAATAAATCCATTAGAGGGTGTAATTACGGGAGTAAATACCGGAGTAGCAGATACAGTATAAGCTGAACTAAACCCTGTAACCAAATTAGCAGTTACTGAAATCAATCCTTCAGTTATACCGGAAGGAGTGACAGCAGTAATGGTATTGGTATCAACAACTGCAAAGGAAGCTGCATTAATGTTATTGAATTTAACAGCAGTAACATTTTTGAATCCACCTCCAGTAGCAGTTATCGTAACGATTTGGCCACCTGCTGAACAATAAGGCCCATAAGTTCCGGTAATTACCGGAGCTATAAATGTATCAACAAAAGCAAAATAGTCACGACCACTGAATGATACAAATGGTCCGTTTATAGTAGTTGCAGTTGTTCTTGAAGCGGTTGTGCCTGAACCAGGTATTACTAAAGCAGCTGTTCCGCCTGAACTATTGGATCTTTTTCTCCAAGTACCGTTCAAAGAATCTGAGTGACCTACAA
>CAZCOL010000060.1:0-4525 GCA_964500545.1 uncultured Ferruginibacter sp.
AAAAAGTAAAAAGTAAAAAGTGATTTTTTGAATTTTGACTTTTTAATTTAATATTAAAAATGAACACACTAACTAATAAAGCAAAACAAGTAAACCGAAAGCCATTGACTTTCATGGAAAGGATGTACTTGCCTGCCATTTTTAAGGGTATGATGATTACTTTCAGTCATATTTTTAAAAAGAAACCAACCATCAATTATCCTGAAAAACAAAGGCCTTTCAGCCCGGTATTTCGTGGATTGCAGATATTGAATCGTGATGAAGAAGGAAGAGAAAATTGTACTGCATGTGGTCTTTGTGCTGTCGCTTGTCCTGCTGAGGCTATAACGATGGAAGCCGCTGAAAGAATGCCTGGGGAAGAGCATTTGTACAAAGAAGAAAAATATGCCGCTAAATATGAAATTAATATGTTACGCTGTATTTTTTGTGGGTTATGTGAAGAAGCTTGTCCAAAAGATGCCATCTATCTAAGCGAAACATTTACACCGGCAGATTATCAAAGGAAACAATTTATTTACAACAAAAGTGATTTATTGATTCCTCACCCTAAAGAAAATCCGGAAGCATATACTAAAGCTCTGGGAAACAGACCCAAAAGAGAAACGATCAATTAAATGAATCAAATGGACATTACAACACTCGTTTTTGTTTTATTATCGGTTATGGCAGTGGGCAGTGCAATCATGATGGTTGCAAGTAAAAGTCCTGTTCATAGCGTATTGTGGCTTATTGTTGTTTTTTTCGCGATTTCAGGACACTATATATTGTTAAACGCCCAATTTCTGGCAATTGTCAATATCATAGTATATGCTGGTGCGATAATGGTGTTGTTCTTGTTTGTTGTAATGCTGATGAACCTGAATGCAGATTCAGAGCCAATAAAAAATTATCGATTACAGCTGATTGGGATTGTTTCCGGAGGTGTTCTTTTGTTGATTACATTATCCGCCATCATGAAAATTGATGTGGAGCAATTAGTTGAACTGAAAACAGGAGATGAGGGGTTGATAAAATCCTTGGGTCTCAATCTTTTTAAAAACTACGTGTTGCCTTTTGAAATAAGCAGCGTACTTTTTTTAAGCGCCATGATTGGAGCAGTGGTAATAGGTAAAAAGGAAGAAACAATAGAAAACAAAAAACAATAACGAACTTTTAATTTATGGACATCAAAGCATACATCGCTTTATCACTCACGTTGTTTACCATTGGTATTATCGGTGTACTTGTTCGCAGAAACGCGATTGTTATTTTCATGTGTGTGGAATTGATGTTGAACGCTGTAAATCTTTTACTGGTCGCTTTTTCCAAAATGCACGCATTGAGTAATGCTGCAAAACTATCGGCAGATTTTGCAAGTGATGCGCAAATTTTCGTATTCTTTATTATGGTTGTGGCTGCAGCGGAAGTGAGTGTAGGGTTAGCGATTATTGTAATGATGTACAGAAATGTTCATACGGTAGATGTGAATTTTTTAAACAGATTGAAAAACTAATTTAAAATAATCAGAGTTGACAATCTCTGCTTTGTTGAAACGTTTATGAATAATATTTTACAATTGGCATGGTTGATTCCTGTACTTCCATTAATTGGTTTTTTGACAAATGGATTGGGAAGAAAATTGCTGTCTAAAAAACTATCCGGCTTTGTTGGAAGTGCAGTTGTGTTTGCTTCCTTTGTATTGAGCATGCTTGTTTTCATGCAAGTTAAAAGCGGTACTGTCTCCAACCTACATTATTTCAATTTTATTGAATTGAATAAATTAAAAATTGCTTTTGATTTTAAAATTGATCAACTGTCTTCCTTGTTTTTACTGATTATTACCGGGGTTGGATTTTTGATACATGTTTATTCAACCGCGTATATGCATGATGAAGATGGAAAGGATTTTGCAAAATATTTCGCATACCTGAATCTCTTCGTATTCTCCATGTTGCTGCTTGTGATGGG
The DNA here is from genome assembly GCA_964500545.1 of uncultured Ferruginibacter sp. Lineage (GTDB taxonomy): Bacteria > Bacteroidota > Bacteroidia > Chitinophagales > Chitinophagaceae > Ferruginibacter. The sequence goes on from CAZCOL010000060.1 coordinate 1,948, forward strand.
AGGAAATTATTTGATCATGTTTATTGGATGGGAAGGGGTTGGACTTTGTTCCTATTTGTTGATTGGTTACTGGTTTAGAAATACTGACTATACCAATGCTGCAAAAAAGGCATTTGTAATGAACAGGATAGGAGATCTTGGATTTTTATTGGCATTGTTTTGGCTGATTGCAAAAATTGGCACTGTGCAATTTGATGATGTTTTCAGTGCAGCTAGTCTCGCCAAGTTGACTTTAAAGGATATAACTGGAATCACTTTGCTGATGTTCGTTGGAGCTACTGGTAAAAGTGCTCAAATACCCTTATATACATGGCTTCCGGATGCCATGGCGGGACCAACGCCCGTGAGTGCACTAATACATGCTGCCACAATGGTTACGGCAGGAATTTATATGATTGCCCGTAGTAACGCATTGTTTTCATTGGCTCCACTTACTCAATCAGTTATTACAATCATAGGTTTGGCAACAGCCCTGCTTGCAGCATCTATTGCTATCAAACAAAATGACATTAAAAAAGTACTCGCATATTCCACCGTTAGCCAACTGGGCTTTATGTTTTTGGCATTGGGAACTGGTAATTATGTGGCTGCTGTATTTCATGTGATGACACATGCGTTTTTCAAAGCATTGATGTTCCTTGGAAGTGGAAGTGTGATTCATGCAATGGGAGGTGAACAGGATATCAGAAAAATGGGAGGGTTACACAAGCATATGAAAATTACCAGTATCACTTTTTTAATTGGTTGTCTGGCCATTTCAGGTATTCCAGGTTTTTCCGGTTTCTTCTCCAAGGATGAAATATTATCAGGAGCTTTTGCTCATAGCGCATTGTTGTATGCAGTCGCTTTGTTTGCAGCCCTGCTAACCGCTTTTTATATGTTTAGATTGTACATAGTTACATTCACAGGTACATTTCGCGGTACACATGATCAGGAACATCATTTGCACGAAAGTCCAAATGCTATGACGATCCCATTATTGATATTGGCAGTTTTAAGTGTAATCGGAGGATATGTTGGTGTTCCGGAAGCTTTGGGCGGTCATCATGAACTCGCTTCATTTTTATCCCCCGTAGTTTCATCTGCTGAACACCATCTTACTCACGGTACCGAATATACGCTTATGGCGGTTTCTACTTGTCTTGTATTGATTTCAATTTTATTTTCATGGCTCAAATTCAGAAATTTCAAAATTGAAACAGATGCAACTGGCTTTGGTAAAATATTGCAAAACAAATGGTATGTAGACGAACTTTATCAGTTTTTGGTAGTTAGGCCATTGCAATATATCTCTGGGTTTTTCAATAAAATAATTGAGTCTAAAATAATTGACGGTTCTGTAAATGGCGTTGGAAAATTAATAAATTATGGAAGCAGACAAATGAGGTGGTTGCAAAGCGGACAAGTGGGTGCTTATGTTTTATTGATGGTAATTGGAATGCTGATACTTTTTTTCATACAATTGTTTTTATAAAAATCATAATACTTTGGGTAACTATTTCACATTTCCGGACTTATTGATATGGCTGCCATTAATGGCAGGGACATGCTGCTTTATTTTAAAAGAGGAAAAGAGTGTCAGATTAACTGCTTTAATTTTTTCTCTGTTGATTCTGGGTGTATCGATAACCACACTCTTTTTCATCAATGACTCAAAATATTTGAACTACAACAATGTAAATTACATTTGGCTCAAGTATATTGGAGCAAATTATTACATAGGATTAGACAGTACCGGAAGAATGCTCACCTTACTTACAGCATCTGTATTTCCGCTTGTTCTGATTGCAACTTTCAAAAGCTCCATAAAAAATGCCTCTGCCTATTTTGGATTGATCATGCTCACACAGGCAGGATTGATGGGTGTATTTATGGCTTTAGATGCTTTGACTTTTTATTTCTTCTGGGAATTGGCATTGATTCCAGTTTATTTCTTAAGCAGCAAATGGGGAGGAGAAGCCAGCATTCAGGCAACATTTAAGTTTTTTGTTTACACTTTTACGGGTTCTTTGTTGATGTTGATTGGTATCCTGTACGTTTATTTACATACAGGTACCAAAGGATTTGAAGACGGAGTGATAGTGAATCATTCATTTTCATTGCTGTCCTTTTACAATGCACATCTCTCAGCAACAGAACAAAACTGGTTGTTTGTGTTGTTTTTTATAGCCTTTGCTATCAAAATGCCCATATTTCCTTTTCATACTTGGCAACCAGATGCGTATGATCAGTCTCCTACATCTGTAACTATGATATTAAGCGGTGTAATGGTTAAAATGGGCTTGTTTGGTTTGTTGCGATGGTTGATGCCGGTATTTCCTTCAGGGGTTGAACATTACAGAAACCTGGTTATTCTTTTGTCAGTGATTGGCGTTGTTTATGCAAGTTGCATTGCTATGATGCAAGATAACATAAAGAAGCTGATAGCTTATTCTTCCATTGCCCATATCGGATTGATGTGTGCTGCCATATTTTCCATGAATCAAATTAGCCTTCAGGGAGCATTGATACAAATGTTCAATCATGGCATTAACATTGTCGGCATGTGGATAGTCGTTGAAATAATAGAGAGACAAAC
>CAZCOL010000060.1:4625-12316 GCA_964500545.1 uncultured Ferruginibacter sp.
CACCAATTCCGTAACAGCACAAGTAAAAGATATTTCATTAAACGAAAAATTTGTATTGACGCTTATTGTATGTGTGATCTTTTTTATTGGTGTGTATCCTCAGCCATTGATAGATTTGACAAAGGATGCTGTAAATAATTTATTGGTAAGATTGAAATAACACAATGAGTATTGAACTTCTGCTGCAAATGAATTGAAGCGCTGGATAATAGCCATAATGTTTTAAAGGATAAAAACTAAAATACAAAAATGAATGCGATTATATTAACTGCAATCTGGGGTGTGGTGATGATGTTTTCCGGGGTTTTTTTAAAAAACAAATCAATCCCCAGATACCTCGCTATTATTGGATTGTTGGGGCTGATTATTGCCAACGCAGCAGAATTTTCAACCGGAAGACCTATTCTCCATATCAATATTCACGAAATGCTGCGATTTGAACAGTTCAATTTGCTGTTTATTCAAATTGCATTTTTATGCACACTGATTTATTTTTTATTGTCTGGAACAGAAATTGAAAAGGTAGGACCTCATACCGGAGAATATTTCGCTTTGATTTTTTTCGTGTTGTGTGGAATTTCTATTGTAGCCACATTCAATACTTTGCTGATGTTCTTTATTGGTATAGAAATCATGTCTATCCCCCTTTATATTTTAACGGGCAGCGAAAAAAGAAATTTAAAAAGCAACGAAGCTGCGCTCAAGTATTTTCTAATGGGTGCTTTTTCTACAGGAATATTGCTGATGGGAATTGCTTTTGTTTATGGAGGAAATCCTAATGCATCTTTCTTTATAGATAAAATTCAAATAGGGAGTGGTCAAATGCCTGTGATGATCGCATTGGGATTGTTATTCATGCTCGTTTCTTTATCCTTCAAAGTTTCAGCCGCTCCTTTTCATTTTTGGACTCCGGATGTATACGATGGTGCCCCTACAGTATTTACTTCGTTTATGAGTACTGTTGTGAAAGCGGCAGGTTTTTTTGCATTCATCAGATTATTCGAACATTCATTTGGAACCATGCACGATCAATGGCAAAAATTAATTGTCATCATAACGGTTGCAACATTATTGATTGGTAATATCACCGCTGTTTTTCAGCAAAGTGTAAAACGAATGCTCGCTTATTCCAGTATCGCTCAGGCCGGATTTATGATGTTTGCATTGTTCGCATTGAATGACAAAGCAAAAGAAGGAATCCTGCTTTACTCGGCAGCCTATAGTCTTGCAACAATTGGTTTATTTGGAATTCTCACAAAAATGGAAGACTTGACAATTGAGGGTTTTAACGGGTTGGGTAAAAAGCAACCTTTGTTGGCATTTGTCGCTACAGTTTGTTTGTTATCATTGACAGGAGTTCCATTGACTGCAGGTTTTCAAAGTAAATTTTTTATGCTGATGGCTGCAATAGACAATGGCAATCAATTCTGGATAGTCATAGTTGCAGTTTTGTTTGCAGCAATCAGCGCATATTATTATTTTAGAATCATTCAGGCAATGTACTTCAAAGAGCCTTCAGTTGATAAATCAGTTGACTATAACGGCGTGTCAATTAATTTCAAAATCATGTTGATGGTAATTGCCGTACTTATAGGAATCATTGGAATTTATCCTGAAATTATCATCGGATGGATGTACAGATGATTTCTGTTACTGTTCTTCTTGAATACTCTGCGCATAAAAGCATTATCATTGTGTAAATTTGAATTAACTTCAGGAATATGACTTATGCGGATATTTTTGCTTTATCGTGGAAAAACATCAAGGGCAATAAGTTGCGTACATCCATTACCGTTATTATAATTGCATTAGGTATTTTTGCGCTGATTCTGATCATTACTGCCATTCAGGCTGCCAGCAACAGTTTGACAAGCAGTTTCTCTACCATGGGCTCTAATGCATTCAGCATCAGATTTAAGGAACGAACACTTAATTTCGGTCATCGAAACAGATCAAGCGCCTCAAAGTCAACCAAAAAAACACTAAGTGAAAGACGTTCAAATATGGGGATTCCCATCAGTTATGAGGAAGCCATAACTTTTAAAAACAGATTTGAATTTCCGGGAACAAAAGTGGGAGTAGCATTGAGAGGTCCCGCGGGAATAGTCGTAAATACCAATCAATTCAAAACCAATCCTGAAATCAATATATATGGCGGTGACGAAAATTATCTCGAATTAAATGGATACTCTTTGGCTTATGGCAGAAATTTCACCTCCACTGAAATTAACTCAGGGGTAAATGTTTGCATGATTGGAAGTGGAGTAGCTGCCAAGCTTTTTCAGGAAAATCAAGCCAGAGCCATCGATGCTTTAATTAGGGTAGACCATAAACCATACAGAGTCATAGCTGTATTGGCAGAAAAAAGCTCCAGTGCATTTTTTAATACCAGCAAAGTAATTATTACTCCCTTCAACAATGTCAGGAGACTTTTTGCCGATCAAAATTCGTCTTACAACATCGCTGTAAAAGTGAGTGATATTAAGAAAATGGAGCTTGCAATCGGGGAAGCCACTGCTGTATTCAGACCTATCAGAAAAATTGAAGTTAAAGATGCAGATAATTTCTACATAGACAAAAGTGACAGTATCGCAGAGAGTTTACTTAAAAATCTGGGTTTTCTTGAAAAAGGTACGATTGGTATTGCTTTTATTACTTTGATTGGCGCTGCAATAGGATTGATGAACATTATGCTGGTTGCAGTAAATGAACGAACCAAGGAAATCGGTTTGGCAAAAGCTCTTGGGGCTACCGGCAAAACCATTCGCTCACAATTTCTATTTGAGTCGGTAATCATAAGTTTGATGGGTGCAGTTGCAGGAATTGTATCAGGAGTGCTTCTAGGAAATCTCGTCGCAGTTTTATTGCACACGGGTTTAATAATTCCATGGGGTTGGGTCATATCCGGAATCTTTGTGTGTTTTGCAGTAGGTTTGATAGCAGGGCTCTATCCGGCAATGAAGGCATCAAAACTTGATCCAATCGTGGCTTTGCGTTATGAATAAGGATTTCCCCAAAAAATCCACTAAAATTTAAAAGTTTTTAAAATTTCCATATCCGCAAATAGTTACTTACAAATAATTTATTAACTTGTCGCTTCTTTGCAATACTATGCTTTTGATGTCATAAGCAAATTGCATAGAGTAATGAATACACCGATTAAAAATTATCTTAACCAATTAAAAATCAGATTGTTATGGCAGAACAAATTAAAACTGCAAAATCAGCTCAAGAAAACAAATCCGGAAACATGATCTCATTATTGGCACCAGTGGTATGTGTGTTGGCCGGGTATTTAATTTGGAGATTTATCCTGGGTGCGGGCTCAAATTTTGGTGTAGGAGGTGATAATGGAGGATTTTGGCCAGAAAGAGAGGCGCCTAAAACTGCCTTAAGTAAAATGTATCTTGGAGGAATCATTGTACCAATTTTGATTGGAACATTTTTAACCATGATCACTTTCGTAGTAGAAAGATTTATGACTATTCAAAAGGCAAGCGGAACAGGAAGCAATGCGGATTTTGTTCGCAAAGTTCAATTTCATCTGGCCAGTAAAAATATCGATGCTGCAATTGCTGAATGTGACAAACAAAAGGGTTCTGTCGGAAATGTAATGAAGGCAGGTCTTCATCGTTATAAAGATATGGTGAACAACAACAGCCTGAGCACCGAACAAAAAATTATGGCTATTCAAAAAGAAGTGGAAGAAGCTACTTCACTTGAGCTGCCTATGTTGGAAAAGAACCTCGTATTCTTATCCACAATTGCTTCTATCGCTACATTGCTGGGTTTATTGGGAACAGTATTGGGAATGATTCGTTCTTTCTCTGCCCTAGGAGAAGATAGCGGCGGAGGTGCTGCTGCAAGCAAACTTTCCGTAGGTATATCTGAGGCGCTTTACAATACTGCCTTGGGTATCGGAACATCGGCTTTTGCCATTGTTTTCTATAATATTTTTACCACTAAGATTGATGGTATCACATACGGAATAGATGAATCAGGATTTACTTTGACTCAATCATTCGCATCATTGTACAAATAAACCATTGGTGCAAATAATCGAGCAAAACAAAAAGTAAATTTCAAATCATTCAAACATGCCCAAAGTTAAAATACCGCGTAAAAGTACCACCATCGACATGACGGCGATGTGCGACGTGGCTTTTTTGTTGTTATCATTCTTCATTTTGGCTACCAAACAAAAACCACCGGAAGTGCTTTCTGTAACTCCTCCGGCATCCGTTTCTTCAAAAGCAGCACCGGATAAATCTATCTTGATAACAATGACCAAGGATGGAAAAGCTTTTTTAATGATGGGTGAGGATACTAAAAAAGCTGAAATACTTAGCAATATCAATACATCAAAAGGTCTGAATCTGACTCCTGCAGAGTTGAAAAAATGGGAAAAGACTCCTTTTGTAGGATCTCCCCTCAACCAAATCAAAAGTCTGTTGAGCCAAACGATTGAAATCCCCGCCAATAAACTTCCGGGAATTCCAACTGACAGTACCAACAACGAAATGACCGATTGGATGAGAAGCATTACCAATGTATATGCAGGAACTGATCAGCGAAAATTGCAGGAAATGTTGCTTGTGAAGGGCGATCAATCAACACTTTATCCGGTTTTTAAAAACATCAAACAAGCTTTCAAGAAAAACGAGATTTATAAATTCAGAATCGTTACCAGCGGAGAAGCAGTACCGGTTGGATCTGAGTTGTATTTAAATCCCCCGAAAGCCAATTAATTAATCTAATAATTTTTTTGACATGGCAGAAATGGATACCTCGTCGGGTGGCGGTCACAAAAAAGGACCCGGCGTCAAGAAAGGAAAAAAATTATCAACCCGAGTGGATTTAACACCCATGGTTGACCTTGGTTTTTTGCTCATTACATTTTTCGTATTCACTACCACAATGAGCCAGTCAACTGCTATGAATATGAATGAACCTAAAGATGATGATCCTACCAAACAATTGCAAGTAAAGAACTCCGGAGCAATGACCATTTTGCTTGGTAAATCAGATCAGGTTTATTACTATTACGGACAGCTGGATGAAAATAAATTAAGTGAACAATTCAAAAGCACCACTTTTAAACAAGTCAGGGATTTGATTGTTGAAATGAAGAAAAAGACTCCTATCGGCGATTTGATGTACATCATCAAGTCTGATAAAAATTCAACATTTAAAAATGCAATTGATATTTTGGATGAAATGAGTATTTGTGCTGTACCACCTGGGCATTATGCTGAGGTGGACATAACACCAACTGAAGAGCTTCTGATAAAAAAGACAGAAGATGCCAACGGAATTAAATAAATAATTTTTTTGTGGAAATCAGTCAAAAGCTGAATCATAAGTGATAAATCGATTTTATGGAAGTAAACAAAATTTTAAATGCCGATTTACTTGACATTGTTTTTGATGGCAGGAATAAATCATACGGGGCATACGAACTTAGAAAAACATACAACAAAAGACTTACCAAAGCGCTTATTTTTACTGCGGCTTTGTTGTTGTTGCTTTTTTTGGGTACCGTGCTTGCAAATGTTTTGAAAAAATATACAGAAAACAGCACTATCGATGTGGTGGATACGCAAATGGCTGAAATTAAAAATGAACCACCACCTCCGCCACCACCTCCACCACCGCCTCCTAAGGCACCACCGCCACCGGAAGTGAATCAGGTTAAATTTACTCCTCCTAAGATTGTAAAAGATGAAGAAGTTAAACCTGATGAAAAAATAGAAGAAATCAAGGAAGACCAGGTTATTAGTACAAAAACAGTGGAGAGCGATGTAAAAGAACAAATTGTGCAAGCACCTGTAGAATCCTCTAACAGCGAGTTGCCTAGAGATGATGATGAAAATAAGATTTTTACTAAAGTGGAAGTGGATGCTTCCTATGCCGGGGGCGAGGCAGGCTGGAGAAGATACCTATCAAACAACTTAGATGCAGGCGTTCCCGGAAATGAAGGTGCGCCGGCAGGCACTTACACCGTAATTGTAAGATTTATCGTTTCAAAAGATGGAAGTATAAGTGACGTTAAAGCTGAAACAGACTTTGGATATGGTATGGAGCAAGAATCTGTTCGTGCAATTAAAAAATCAGGAAAGTGGACACCGGCTATACAAAATGGCAGAAACGTCAATGCATACAAACGTCAGCCAATTACCTGGGTTGTTCAGGAGTAATAATTATCACATTTAATTTTTAACCTCTCATGAATAATGGGAGGTTTTTTATTGGTAACATAATCTGTGTGCAAATACTGTTTTCAAATAAAAATCCTTAATTACTCTTTAGGTATCTTTGTGGATGATGAATAATAAATTGTCAGGGTGGGATGATACGATTGTTGCATTGGCAACAGCTCCGGGTGTTGCGGCAATCGGTGTTGTCAGATTGAGTGGTCAAAAATCTTTTGAAATTATTTCTACCCTTTTTCCTTCTAAGAAACTAACAGAACAATTATCCCATACCATTCATGTCGGGTTATTGAAAGACGGCAACGAGGTAATTGATGAAGTGGTGTTATCCCTTTTCAGAGGGCCTAAAAGTTATACGGGAGAAGATACGATTGAAATCAGCGGACATGGCAGTCCATTTATACAACAACAAATAATCAATGCCTGCATCAAGTATGGCGCAAGATTGGCAAAGCCGGGAGAGTTTACCCAAAGAGCTTTTCTAAATGGAAAACTGGACTTAACACAAGCCGAGTCTGTTGCTGATTTGATTATATCCAATACAAAAGCTTCGCAAAAAACAGCATTGAATAACATACGCGGAGGATTTTCCAATCAACTGAAAGAAATTCGGGAGGAATTGATACAGTTTGCTTCATTAATTGAACTGGAGCTTGATTTTGCAACAGAGGATGTGGAATTTGCAGATCGTACGAAATTTTATTCGCTAATCAACAAAACTCAGCAAACGGTAAATGACCTGATTAATTCTTTTAAGCTGGGTAATGTTATTAAAAACGGAGTTAGTGTTGCAATCATTGGTAAACCGAATGCGGGTAAATCAACTTTATTGAATTGCTTGTTGAATGAAGATCGTGCCATTGTAAGTGAAATAGCCGGCACAACAAGAGATACGATAGAAGAGACCCTCAACATCAATGGAATTGTCTTTAGATTGATTGATACTGCAGGAATAAGAAATCATAGTAATGATGCCATTGAAAATATTGGCATAGAAAAAAGCATTGAAAAAATGAATGCCGCTGACTTGGTATTATATCTTTTTGATGCAAACACTGAAACTACTGAAGAGCTGAATAAGCAGGAGGCTATTTTCAAGGATAAACAATTAAATTATTTTTTTGTTGCCAACAAATCAGACATAGCTCAAGTGGAAAGAGTTGGCTATAAAAATGAAATTGTTTTTATCTCAGCAAAAAACAAATCAGGAATAGATAAACTGAAAGCTAAAATATTTCAACTGTCTGTAAATGAAACTATCAATACAGACAATACGATTGTGACTAATTCAAGACATTTACAGGAACTACTTCAAATTCAGTCTTCACTTACTAATATCAAGGAGGGATTAGATCAAAGCATCCCGGGAGATTTATTGGCAATTGAAATCCGCACTTGTTTATTTCATCTTGGGGAAATTTCCGGAGAAGTTACGAATGAAGATAAGTTGGATTATATATTTAGTAAGTTTTGTATCGG
>CAZCOL010000061.1:0-12162 GCA_964500545.1 uncultured Ferruginibacter sp.
TAAAGAATTAATGTAATAATACTTTGGAGTAAGTATTTTCAGTATGTAATTTATAAAAAATTAGTATTAATTTGCTGAAATAATTAAAAAAAATTGCCTTTTTAAAAAAGGATCTTGAATCCTTAATTTTAATCAAGGATAACATCTTTTACAAAATACAAAAGCAAAATCATGACCCAAATTAAGTTTAAACTTATTTTACCACACCTGGTTGCAATAGCAATTTTTCTATTTGTTACCCTGATTTTTTGTAAACCTGCATTGGAATCCGGAGTTATTTTGAAACAAAGTGATGCTACAGGCTGGATGGGGATGGCTCATCAATCGCTTGAATATGAAAAAGAGCATGGCCATCTGCCCCTTTGGAATACCAGCATGTTTGGCGGAATGCCCAACTATCAGATTGCTATGAAGGGCGACTGGACACCTGTAGTCATATTCGATAAAATCATGCAACTAGGGCTTCCCCAGCCATTTAATTTTTTCTATTTGGCTTGTATTTGTTTCTATTTCATGTGTATTTGTATTGGATTAAGGCCACATGCTGCAGTAATCGGAGCTCTTGGTTTTGCTTTTAGTAGCTATTCTCCCATAATTGTAACTGCAGGACATGCTACAAAAATGCTAGCAATGGCTTATTCTCCAGCAGTATTGGGTGCAATGTTTCTTTTATTTAAAAAAAGATATTTGATTGGACTAACTTTGACAGCACTGTTCACAACTTTACAAATTGCTCAGGCGCACCAGCAAATCACTTACTATCTTTTTATTGTCATTGGAATTTACACAATTACCCAATTCATATCTGCCTTTTCAAAAAAAGATTTTTCTCCAATACTCAAATCTACAGGACTTTTAATACTGTCCGCTGTTATAGGTATTGCAGCAAATCTTCTTCCATTGTACACAACATTTGATTATTCCAAGGAATCCAAGCGTGCGGGAATGTTGGTTATGGATAAAAGTACTGATAAAAATAATAACATCAAATCAAATAAAACTGTCGGACTTACCAAAGATTATGCTTTCATGTGGAGCTATGGCGTTGGCGAATCCTGGTCATTGATGTTTCCCGGAGCAAAAGGCTATGGAACACATCAGGCAGAGAGAGATGGAGATGTGTATATATTTCCAAAATTAAAAGACAATGGCCATTTAGTTAATTATATAAATGAAAATTTACCGAATTTTCCTGCAGACCAAATTGCCAATCAAATGAATGGGGCAATATACTGGGGAGCGCAACCATTTACCAATGGTCCAGTATATCTGGGGGCAATTATTTGCTTCTTGTTTATTTTTGGAATGTTCTATCTGAACAATGAATATAAATGGTGGGTGTTGATATCCTCATTACTCGCGATAATATTGGCCTGGGGCGACAATTTCAAATCCTTCAATTATTTCGTTTTCGATTATATTCCATTCTATAATAAATTCAGGGTACCGACCATGATTTTGATTGTACCGCAGATATTGTTTCCTCTCATGGCATCATTGGTTATTGATAAATTAATGAAAAATCAAGAAACATTAAGCTGGAAAGTATTTAAATCCTCCGTTGTTGCAACGGCATGTATTTTTGGATTGGTTTTCGTTTATTACTCGTCAAGTGACTTCAGCAAAGAAAATAAATTGCGAACCGCCGAATTCAACAAGATAGTTGGCTCAAATAGTGCCGACATGCAATATAAACTAGAGCAACTAAATCAGGATGAAAAATACAAAGCAGAAATTGACAACCAGATTTATGAAGGTATGTTTGGAAACATTGTAAGGGAATCCAACAGCGAAGCACCCAAAAAAACAAGAGAATTTGTCACTGCACTTAGAAATGACCGCGCTTCTTTCCTTTTATCAGACATTTTGAGATCATTCCTGTTTATATTGATAGTTGTATTGATAATTGCAGCCTATATGAAAAACAAAATCAATGCGCTCGTTATGGTAATAGCTGTTACAGCATTGTCTGCATTTGATCTGATACAATTTGGATCCAATTATTTAAATGACAAGAGTTTTCAATCCAAGGACAATTACGAAACCGATGAATTTCCAATGTCATCAGCAGATAAGATGATTTTGAATGACAAAGACCCCAATTTCAGAGTGTTGAACACATCCGGCTTAGACGAATCTAAAACTTCCTATTACCACAAATCAATAGGTGGATACCACCCTGCAAAACTGGGTATTTATGACGATTTGATTGCTTACCAGTTTAAAGGAAGATTCAACATGGCTGTTATCAATATGCTGAATGCAAAGTACATCATTCAGGAAAAAGATAACGACAAGATAGCCCAATTGAATCCTGAAGCCTTGGGAAATGCCTGGTATATAAAAGGTATCAATTTTGTTGATGGCGCGGCCAATGAGATGAGGGCTATCAGTAATTTCAACTCAAGAGATTCAGCAGTAGTAGACAATTCATATAAAAAATCAATCACTTCGTTTTCTCCAGCAGACAGCAATTCGAGTATTAAAATGACAAAATTTGACAATGATGCCATCACTTATGAGTCTAATTCCAATACTACCAGTCCAGTAATTTTCAGTGAAATTTATTACAAAGATTGGAAAGCGACGATTGACGGAAAACCTGCTGACTATTTTAAAGCGAATTATGTTTTAAGGGGAATGATTGTTCCTGCTGGCAAGCATATCATAGAATTTAAATTTGAACCTGCTTCTTATTTTATTGGAAACAAAGTGACCAATATCGCATCGTGGCTCCTTACACTTTTAGTAATCGGAACATTACTGGCTGAATTGAAAAAAAATAAACAAAAAACAGCAAGTACATAAATTGTATTAAGCTAAGAAAGCAAATACTATTAAAAACCAATCAGTACATATTACAGCAATTGCACCCTACAAAATTTATCCTCCAAAAATGGGAGGGCAAAAAGGCATTGCATTGTTTTATCAATTTTTGTCTAAAAAGTTAGCGGTATCATTAATGTCTACAAATAACAATGAAAATGTGACAGAATTTGATGGAGAATTTTTACCTATTATAAGCAGTTCAAAGTACAGATACGTCAACCCGTTTTTGTTTTTTAAAGTTTCCAAAATCATCCATAAAAGACAATCCACTCATCTGTTGTTGGAACATCCCTATTTGGGTTGGTTAGGGCTACTAACAAAATCATTTTGCAACATAAAACTTGTCATTCACTCTCACAATATAGAATCACTTCGTTTTAAAAGCACCGGTAAATGGTGGTGGAAATTGCTTTGGTATTATGAGCGCTTTGTCCACCGATGCGCGGATATTAATTTTTTCATTACAGATGAAGATAAACAGTATGCAATAGAAAAATTCAATTTAAAAGATCATCAATGCCAGACCATTACCTATGGATTTGATTTAAGCGCGCCTCCTTCAAATGAAGAAAAAATAAAAGCCAAATCACAATTACAACAACAATTCAATTTTGCCGATGATACTACTATTCTATTGTTTAATGGTACATTGGATTACAAACCCAATCAGGATGCGCTGGATGTAATAATAAACAAAATCAATCCGCTTTTATTTGAACTAAAGGATTTTAATTATAAAATAATAATTTGTGGCAAAAATCTGCCCAATCATTACAACAACTTAATAGAATATTCAACAAAGCATATCATTTATGCAGGTTTTGTAGATGACATAAGTTTATATTTCAAAGGTGCTGATATATTCATAAATCCATTAACAGACGGAGGAGGCATCAAAACCAAATTAGTGGAAGCGCTGGGTTACGACCTTTTTTGTATTAGTACAAAAAATGGAGCTATTGGAGTACCAACCGAATTATGCAATCATAAGCTGACAATAATTGATGACATCAATTTCGAAGCTTTTGCAAACGCAATCATTGAAGCTAACCCTAAAAAATCCCACATTAGTGAAGATTTTTTTCGTCATTTCTTTTGGGATAATATAGCAGAGAAGGCCGCTGCAATTATCAAAATTCCCTAACCAACACTTATTTTAAACCCATCTTTCATTGCCTGAATCAGTTTTGATTTGCCCTGTTTGTCATATTTAAAGTAAAATATAATCCTTGAAATCAAAGTGTATGTCAATGTCATCCATTTGAGAAATCCTTTGAAATTTTTTCTGATAAAATATATCTTATTTCTATTTCCGTAATAAATATAAAAAGGCGAATTGTCCCCTCCACTGCTTGATGAAACCTTGTGAAATAAGTAAAGGGAGGGTTCATACCATAATCTATAACCGCTTCTCATTGCCCTCAGCACAAAATCTGTATCATCATAATAAGCAAAATATTTTTCATCCATTAATCCTACTTGTTTAAATACCTCCGACTTTATTAGCAAAAAACAAGTAGGAGCATAAGTTATATGTTTGGCTATATTAAATTCAGGTGCGTCTTGTTTATTCATTCCATAATGCACTCCCAATGCCCTTTTGTAATCCATATAACCGCCTGCCATCCATACTTTTCCAGTATCAAAATAAAATATCTTGGGAGTAATGATATCCTCTTTGTTGGATAGTTCCATCATTTGAGCAAACATATGACCCTGCTCTATCAAAACATCGTTGTTCAACAACAATAAATGAGTACAGCCATCATTCAAAGCCTGCTTGATTCCAAGATTATTACCGCCTGCAACACCAATGTTTCCGCCGGAATTGATATATTCAATATTGCTCAGTGGATATTTCTTAGCACATTCAGCGATTCTCTGATTAGATCTATCTGAAGCTGAATTGTCTACTAAATAAAGCTTATAATCTTTAAATGACTGTATAGAAATGCTTTTATAAAAGTCTTCCAGTACATCATCGCTTTTAAATAAAACAGTTATCAATGCTAATGCAGGCATGAGTAATAAAGGATATAATATTTTACTTTGTAACCAAAATTTAATGTAGAAAAAATCTCGAAGTTAAATCAGACAATTTACTTCATCAAGCCCTTTGATTTCATTTCGTTTAGAGATTCCTCATATCTGCTTTGTTGTATTTCCTGTTGATTGACCCAATCTGTAAATTGCCTTATCCCATCTTCAAAAGTCACTTTAGGAGTAAAATCCAGCAAAGATGATATTTTTGAAATATCTGCAAAATTATGCCTGATATCCCCTATTCTGAAATTACCGGTTATTTGAACAGGCACTTCAACTCCATAATTTTTTATCAGGGTTTCAGCAACTTCTATAACAGAAGTGGCGATACCGGTACCAACATTAAATACCTGACCATTGGCACTTTCATTTTCAATTCCTTTAATCGTTGCATTTACAACATCGTCTATAAAAACGAAATCACGACTTTCTTTTCCATCTTCAAAAATATTGATAGACTTCCCATTTTTGATCTGCGTTGAGAAGATAGACAATATACCTGTGTAGGGATTTTTTAAAGATTGGCCAGGACCATATACATTTTGATAACGAAATGCCACAGGAGCAATGTTTAACGCAGTACAAACTGTCATAATCATTTGTTCCTGATTTTGCTTGGTTATACCATAAACTGAAGTTGGGTGGATCTTTGACTCCTCATCAGTTGACATCAATTTTAAAACTTCATCTGAACCATTTATATTGACTTCAAAATTACCAGCAAGCATTCTTTCATTGCTTCGACTTTCAGGATATACGTATCCAAGTTTTTCTGAAAAATACCTGCCTTCGCCATAAATTGCCCTTGAAGATGCAACAACTACCTTTTTTACAGCATGTTTTGAAGATGCTAATATATCAAGCATTAAAGCAGTACCACCAATATTTACATCGGTGTATCTCTTTATTTGATACATGGATTGACCTGTACCTGTTTCAGCTGCCAAATGAACAATCACTTCATTATCATTGATTGCTTTTTCCCAATCCGCTTTACTGGTTACATCACCATTGATGAAGTTTACTTTATGTTTGATAGATTGGTACAATTCAGAAGTTGATTCAGGATTGTCTCCATGTATTTGTTGCGATAAATTGTCTAAAACAGTGATATCATAACCTTTATCAATCAAACTCAAAGAAAGATTGGATCCAATAAATCCTGCACCACCTGTAATCAGTATTTTTTTTGCCATTTTAATTAATTATTTTTCCTTCAGAATCCGTTTTTTTCCATGATTTAGAGACAAAATCATAACGCTTTATAATTCGAGCCGGTGAACCAACTGCAATACAGTAATCAGGAATATCCTTGGTAACCACAGCATTGGCACCGATTACACTGTTCTTACCAATTTTAGCACCTATTACACAAACGTTCTCTCCCAACCATGCCCCATCTCCAATAATAACCGGAGAAAGTTGTTTCAGCGGCTGATCTATTATTGGGATTTCAATACTTTCATACCCGTGTAAATTATCGCTCAAATAAACTTTGTCAGCGAATAACACTTTCTTGCCAATTTCAATTTTAGAACTTGCAAAAAAATGACAAAACCTTCCAATGTAAGTCCCATCACCAATGGTTAAACTACATTGAAGTTTACCTGTTAGAGGTTCTGCGGCAAGCCAGGTATTTTTTCTGACATACACTTTCTTCCCTATAAAAATCCGCTTACTTCCGGTTAGCATAGGACTTTGAAGCTTAGACCCTATACCTATTCCACCCAAAACAATTTTAAAGTAAGGGAATTGAAACAAGTAATAAAATAAAGAATAGAATATCCTCATAATAATTTAGGCATTTACCATATTTTCTTTCCTAATTCCTTATCATATAGAAACACTTGATTTTCCTCAGAAAAATATCTTCTGAAAAACCTGACCAATATACTGTACCTTTTAATTCCTATCAATGATTTAATAATAGTAAAAAAAACATTTACATAACCCATTTTCTTATCAAAACCTTTGATATTTTTATTGGTGATTTTATCAGCCAGAATGATTGAATGATCCAATAATTTCTTCATCCTCAATTGTTCAAAATAAGAACCCTTGTTGGTTTCAAAAGGATTTAAGTTTAGCTTACCTTCCTGCAAAAGCCTTCTGTAAATTCTTCGATGGATGCTTAAAATTTGAATTCCATTTTTAAAATAATTATAAGAATATTGAAGACCGATATATTTAGTAAAGGAATTGTTTTTCAATGCTTCAGCATACTTTTCAAATACGATATCATAATCGGGAAATGAGGAGCTCTTTTCATTTTTATGATCAGCCCTTCCTTCTAATATGCTTTTATAATCAAAGCCGGAAAAATGAACAAATAGTAAAGGGCTTGTATTGATATTATTTTCTCTTTCTGTAACGGAAATTACATCGTCAATATCAATAATTTTACGCTCATGAAAATTCCATGGGGCAACATTCATTCCTTTATTGAATGAAATTTTCATTTCTTGTGGACTGAAAAATGAAGGAATCATGTTGATCCATTTCTGATCGGTGGCCATACCCTTTTCATTATCAAAAAAACAATATTGAACCAATCTGTTATGCCACCATTTCAAAAACCGCTGCGTACTTTCGCCGGCTGAAAGCCCTAAAAAGCCTAAATTGAACGTACCATTTACCAGAAAAAGATAATCAGGATAATCTCCCTTAAAATCCTCTTGCAATTCCAGAATATGAGGAGTCAATAAAATCGAGTGATGCTCCAATTCTGAAAAAACCAAATTCAATGAATTGAAAAAATATACATCAGGATCAGTAAAAATAACTTTATCGTATTTTTTTTCATTGAAAAAATATTGAAAACACGATGCTTTGATTGATGTACAAAATTCTACAAGGTTATATTTAAAAGACATTTCATTCCATAATGAATCTGGAATCTTTAAAATATCTTTTGCAATGAGAATATTTTGATTTAGTTGATTTTTAATTGGGTCGTTAGGCAAAAATTCATCGGCTACAACAATAAAAAAATCAGCATTGCTGTGATTTTTTACAGATTGCCCAAGCACTTCAGCAAGCCCGATATAATTTTTAGCTACGATTGTGAATACAGCTTTCATGAAATTTTTAAAACAAATTAAACGACTAAATAAGTGTTTTATGTATTATTCATAAAGTTACAAATTAAGGATATAAGGAAACGAAAAAAAACAATTAATTATTGATTTAACTCAATACTTTGCAGCATTTCCATCTACTTGGTGTATTATTGTTATTTTTGCGGATACTATTATAAAATAATGAAGACTGCACTAATAACAGGCATAACCGGACAGGATGGAGCTTATTTATCAGAATTTCTTTTAGAGAAAGGATACATTGTTCATGGCATCAAACGAAGAAATTCTAACATAAAAAGTGAAAGAATAGATCATTTAACTTTAAATGAAAATTTATCTGATAGATTTCATCTTCATTACGGAGATGTAACAGATTCAAGCAACATCATCAGAATAATAAAACAAACTCAACCGGATGAAATTTACAACCTTGCAGCACAAAGTCATGTACAAATTAGTTTTGAAACAGCCGAATATTCAGCAAATACAGACGCTTTAGGTGCATTAAGAATTTTAGAAGCCATCCGAATTTTAGGCCTTGATAAAAAAACAAAATTTTATCAAGCTTCCACATCTGAGATGTATGGTAAAACAAATGAATGTCCTCAAAATGAGCAAACTCCATTTTATCCCAGGTCTCCATACGGAATTGCCAAACTCTATGCATATTGGACAGCAGTCAATTACAGGGAATCTTATAACATTTTTGCAGTAAACGGGATATTATTCAATCATGAAAGTCCTTTGAGGGGGGAAAATTTTGTAACGCGAAAAATAACAATTGGTACAGCCAAAATAGCCCTAAATAAAAGAGACAGCATTAAATTAGGGAATTTAGACTCTATGAGAGACTGGGGACATGCGAAGGATTATGTAGATGGTATGTGGAGAATGATGCAACATGAAAAAGCAGAAGATTTTGTTTTGGCAACCGGCAAGTCTGCAAGCATAAGAGATTTTATTAGAATGTGCTTTGCTTATTTAGGCATTGAATTAGAGTTTCGTGGAGAAGGAGTAAACGAAAAAGGGTTTGTCATCAAATGCAATAATCCAATGTATCAAATAGAAACAAACAAGGAAGTCATATCAATTGAATCAAAATATTTTCGTCCGGCAGAAGTGGATGTTTTGGTGGGAGATGCAACTAAAGCCAAAAATATTCTTGGATGGGAACCTACTTATGACCTGCAAATGCTGGTCAATGAAATGATGGAGGAGGAAATGAAAAAAGAAAAAAATTAATTTTATAGATCATTGATAAAAGCTTTTTGTCTTTTTATATACCTTATCTTTAAATTCAAAAAAAAATCCAACCTTATCAAAACATATTATTTAATTTCTATACTCAATTTTTAGGTTACCAAGTATTTTCTATTTGTAATCAATCACAAAGATTTTCAAACAATGATTTATTAACAGATTTTATAGATTGAGTATTTATTTTTGAAACAAAAAAAATAATTAATTAAAATGGCCAATACATTTATTCAAAATCTAAGAAATGGAATAAAAAATAGACTTTTATCCTTAGGGACAAACTTATACAATACTCAAATTGGTCTTTCAATTTTTAAAATTAAATATCTAAAGCATTTACCAAGAGACAATAAAGTACGCTATATCAAGCTAAAATTTGGAAATTTAACTTACACATCCGGAAATGATTTGTATCATTCATTACAAGAATTATTTGAAGAAAAAATCTATTTGCAATCTTTAAAAGAAAATTGTTACATAATTGATTGTGGATCTAACATCGGATTAAGTATTGTATACTTTAAATCGATTTGCCCTACTGCAGAAATAGATGCATTTGAGCCAGATAAAATCAATTTTCAATTAATGAAAAAAAATCTAGCACTAAATAACTTTTCAAAAGTCAGTCTTCATAATAAAGCAATATGGACTCATAATACAACATTAAACTTTATTAACGAGGCCTCACTAGGTAGTAGAATTGGCAGTGATGATAAATTAAACGTTACCGCTCCGGTTCAGGCTGTAAGACTCAAAGATTTACTAATAAAAAAAGTTGATTTTTTAAAAATAGACATCGAAGGAGCAGAATATGATGTGCTTTTGGATATAAAAGATCAACTACATTGGGTTGACAAAATGTTCCTAGAATATCATGGAAAGTTTGAACAAAATAATCAATTACTGGAGATGTTAAACATTATAAAATCAAGCGGATTCAACTTCTACATTAAAGAAGCCGGAGTTGTTTACAAACACCCCTTTAATATCGAGAGAAGAATCAGAAATGCAACACTTTTTGATTTACAACTAAATATATTTTGTTTCAGAGATTAAAATTCACATTGCCATTTGAATAAATTTTCCCAAGGTTTTTCTGTAATATTTAAATTTCAACAAAATAATTAGTTTATTATAAAAAAATCAGTACTGAAGTTACATCAAGCATTATTATGTCTGAAATCAGAAAAAGAAGTCTAAAAGCCACTAGTTTTATTTACATCGGTTTTTTTATAGGAGCAGTAAATACATATTTTCTGACTCATAAAAACTGGTTCAGCACAGAGCAAAACGGACTTACCAGAACACTGATTGAAACGAGCCAACTTGTTTTTGCATTTTCAACTTTAGGCACCTCGACCTATCTGTACAAATTTTTTCCATATTATGAGGACAATCTGAGTAGTAAAAAAAATGATATCTTATCTGTAGCCCTTTTAGTAGCAATGTTTGGTTTTTTCTTGACCTGTTCTACATTATTTATATTGGAACCTGTAATTACACGTAAATTCAGCACAAACTCATTGTTGTTTGTAGAATATTTTTATTGGATTATACCATTGGCTTTCTTCACATTGCTCTATAATATTCTAGAGGCATATTCCTACGGTTTTAAAAAAGGAGTATTGACCTCACTATTAAAAGAAACTGTATTGAGATTGTATACAGGAATAATAATAGTTCTTAAAATTTTCAATTTCATCAATTTTAGACAATTTATCATACTCTTTTCATTTCAATATGCCAGCATTGTAGCAATACTTGCAATTCACTTATACAAAAACAATCAATTATGGATAAGCTTCAATATCAGCAGAGTTACAAAAAAATATAGAAAAAAGATTCTTTCCATTATGGCGCTTACTTTTATAGTAATCGTTGTGGGTGTTCTTCGTCAAAGTATTGATGGATTGGTATTGGCAGCAAAACAAAATCTAGGTAAAGTTGGAATTTTCGGATTAGCTGCCTATATGGTAACTATTCTTCAGGCTCCATTGAGAAGCATTATTGCCGTAACGATTCCTATACTTTCCAGGGCTTGGAAAGATAAAAATATGAATGAAATTGAGAGAATTTATAAAAGAACATCCATTAATCTCCTGAGTTTTTCACTTCTGGCTTTTTTTTGTATTTGGTTGAATTTCTCTGATGCGATCAATTATTTTGGAATAAATTCTGATTACCTCGAAGGCAAACCTGTATTTTTTATTTTAGGAATTGTTACAATAATTGAAATGGGAACAGGAGTGAATGGACAAATTATTGGGACTTCTACTTTTTGGAGGTTTGAGTTATGGACCAGTATTTTACTGACTGTATTAATTATTCCTCTTAGCTACACATTGACTGTAAAATATGGTCTAATAGGTCCAGCCATCGCAAATCTGGTTTCTTTCAGTGTCTATAATTTCGTTCGGTATTGGTTCCTATTTAAAAAATATAAATTACAACCATTCACTTTAAAAAGCTTTGAAATATTGATAATTTCTGCAGCAGCATATTCAATAACCTACATTTCATTTGAAAACTTACATGGACTAATCAGTATTATAGGACGATGTTTGTTATATACCCTATTGTTTGTTTCAGCAATGCATAAAAGAAAAATATCTCCAGACTTTTCCCCGGTATTAAAAAATATCGGTAAAAGAATTTTCAGAACCTTTAAAAAATAATTTCACTCATCTCCAAATAGAAATTATTTATCTTAGATAACGCCAACTCGGCCCTATGTTTGATGGATTTTTTTATTGTTTAGCAACATGATAAACAACTTCACTTCTAAAAAGTGTGTCCGGCACAATGCTAATATCAAACTTTTTAACTTCAATATAATTGATGTTATTATCCCTAAATAAGGCTCTTTTGGCTGTTTGCATTCCAAAATTGACAAGAACAGACTGTTGGGATTTTTTTAATGAATTAATTTGTGATTGCAGTTTTTGAGTCACCA
>CAZCOL010000062.1:0-3716 GCA_964500545.1 uncultured Ferruginibacter sp.
TATCCCAAAGTTCTTGGGCTTCCGTTTCTGCTGTTCCGGTCATACCGGCCAGCTTATGATACATTCTGAAATAATTCTGCAAAGTAACAGTGGCATAGGTTTGAGAAGATGCTTCAATTTTTACATTCTCTTTTGCTTCAAGTGCCTGATGCAACCCATCAGAATATCTTCTTCCGTCCAGAATACGGCCTGTTTGTTCATCTACAATTTTTACTGCACCATCCATTACAACATACTCAATATCCTTATCAAACAAAGTGTAGGCTTTCAGCAATTGTTGAACGATATGAATCCTCTCAGCTTTTTGCGAGTACTCATTCAGCAAACTTTCTTTTTGTTTAAGTTTTTCTTCTGAAGATTCACCTGATTTTTCAATGGCTGATAATTTAGTGGCGATATCCGGCAACACGAAAAATTCAGGGTCCTCTCCTGATCTTGTAATCAGATTAAGTCCCTGATCAGTCAATTCAACTGAATTGTTTTTTTCATCAATTACAAAAAACAACTCAGTATCCACTTTAGGCATTTCCTTTTTCTGGTCTGCCAAATAATAGTTTTCACTTTTTTGAAGTTTAACCCTCATTCCCGGCTCGCTCAAAAATTTTATCAGGGCGCTGTTCTTGGGAAGACCCCTGTGCGCACGCATCAATGCAAGGCCACCATCTTTAGGGTCGTCATTTCCTTCTGCAATTTTCTTTTTTGCTTCTATTAAAAACTGATTGACTGCTTTTCTTTGAGCATCCACCAGCTTTTCAATTCTTGGTTTCAAATCAAAGAATTGCTGGGTATTGTCGCTGTGGCCAACGGGACCGCTGATTATCAAAGGAGTTCTTGCATCATCTATCAAAACGCTGTCCACTTCATCCACCATGGCAAAATGATGTTTGCGTTGCACCATTTCATCAGGATGATGTACCATATTGTCTCTCAAATAATCGAAGCCAAATTCATTATTGGTTCCATAAGTGATGTCTGCATTATATGCTTTGCGGCGCGCGTCGCTGTTAGGTTCATGCTTGTCAATACAATCAACCCTTAAACCTAACCATTCAAAAATCGGCCCATTCCACTCACTATCCCTTCTTGCCAGGTAATCATTGACCGTAACAATGTGAACACCTTCGCCGGCAAGTGCGTTGAGATAAGCAGGCAATGTACTAACCAGCGTCTTACCTTCTCCAGTCGCCATTTCCGCAATTTTTCCTGAGTGAAGCACTGCACCACCTATCAGCTGAACATCGTAATGGACCATATTCCATTTTACAATATTTCCTGCTGCATTCCAGCTGTTTTTATAAATGACTTTGTCACCGGAAATGCTGATATAATCCTTCTTGACGGCAAGTTCTTTGTCCAGTTCAGTTGCTGTAGATTCTATATTTTCATTATCCTTAAAGCGTCTGCCAGTTTCCTTGACAACAGCAAACGCCTCAGGTAAAATATTTAATAAAGCTTCTTCAATTTTTTGGTCCCTGACTTTTTTTAAATTATCAATTTCATTGTAAATCAAATCTCTGTTGTTGATATCCTCAGAAGGTAAAGTTTCAGCTTCCCTTGTTTTGTCAAGAATCTGATTATTTATTTCAGAAAGATGTTGTTGAATCCTCTCTTTAAATTCAATGGTTTTTTTCCTTAATTGATCATTGGACAATGATTGAAATTCATTGAAATACTCATTAATTTTTGCTACTTGGGGAGTGATTTTTTTTACATCTTTCTCACTTTTGCTTCCACCGAATAATTTAGAAATGATTCCTAACATATCTGCTGCTTAATAATCTTGACTGATAAATAAAAAATTTATGCTGCCCAATATGAACTATCAATTAAAAATAGTCATAATGACAGGTCGCAAAGGTAAAGAAGTTTAAGGCTATTGAAGTGTTTTGAGGAATTTATTAAATCAATCACTCATATTTATAATGAAAAATAATTATGTGTTTGGAGGTTATTCTAAGTTCAAGTTTAAAAGGCAAATGATATCGTTATTTCGTTGGTTAATTGAAAAAATATCCCCTTGAATTATATAGTAATTGACCTACATTTGCAGCAAAAACCAAGTCAGTACTTTAGGCTTTTTCAAAAAATTGCCTTTCATAAAACGAATTAACTATGAGTGGTGCATTAAAAGAAGTAAGAAACAGGATAAAAAGTGTTCAAAGCACGCAACAGATTACAAAAGCAATGAAAATGGTTAGTGCTGCTAAATTGCGTCGCGCCCAGGATGCCATCACACAAATGCGTCCCTATGCTCAAAAACTTCAGGAAATGTTATCCAATATAGCAGGTGCCGGAGACGGAAATCTTACCATTAATTTGGCCTCCGAAAGACCTGTAGAAAAAGTTCTGATAATTGTGGTAACCAGCGACAGAGGATTGTGTGGAGGATACAACAGTAATTTGATTAAACTGACAAAACAAACCATCAAGGAAAAATACAGCAGTCAGTTCAACAAAGGCAACGTTCAAATTTTACCTATTGGAAAAAAGGGATACGAGCATTTCAGCAAAATTGGTTATAAAGTTGTAAACGCTTATTGGGACATTTTTTCTGATCTTCGCTTTGAGCGTGTACAAACTGCCGCAAAGTATGCAATGGATGCATTCTCAGCAAAAGAAGTTGATGCTGTGGAAATCATATACAGCGAATTTAAAAATGCAGCTTCACAGGTTTTTATTGCTGAGCCATTCTTACCGGTTCCAAAGGCAGAAAATTCCGGCAGTAAGAAAAAAGCTGATTTCATTTTTGAGCCTGAACAAGACGTATTGATTGCTGAACTGATGCCAAAGATATTGAACACCCAATTATACAAAGCTGTATTGGATGCTAATGCCAGCGAACATGGTGCAAGGATGACGGCCATGGATAAGGCAAGCGACAATGCCAACGAGTTGTTGAAATCATTGAAAATAAGTTATAACCGTGCGCGTCAGGCTGCCATAACAACAGAATTAACGGAAATTGTTAGCGGTGCTGCGGCATTACAGGGATAGTTTGAATCGAATTCATTATTAAAAAAAAGCAAGAACCTCTTATTGTTTGCTTTTTTACAAAAGAAATATCTAATGGAAATTTCTCAAATCATACCTCATATCGAAGCATTAATATTTGCTAGCGACAGAGCATTGTCTTCTGAAGAAATAAATGAATTAATCAACAATGCTTTAGGTTTCATAGAAGACAGAGCAAGCATGGAGCAAATAGAATCAGCCATTGAAGGAATCAGGGAAAAATATCAAACAGAATTTTATGCGTTTGAGTTGAAGCAAAGTGGTGGCGGCTGGCAGTTCCTTACCAAGCCTGAATACCACAAGACTGTTGCCTTACTGAATGGGGATAAATTTTTAAAGCGTTTGTCAGCCGCTGCTATGGAAACACTTGCCATAATAGCCTATAAACAACCCATTACCAAAAGCGAAATAGAATCTATCAGGGGTGTGAATTGTGATTATGCTGTTCAAAAATTATTGGAAAAGGATTTAATCATCATTTCAGGACGTAATGAGGATGCGGTAGGTAAACCATTGATATACGCTACTTCAAAATCTTTCATGGATTATTTTGGAATCAATAACGCAAGTGAATTACCGAAAATAAATGAAGTATTGATGGAAGAGCTGGTGAAAGCTACCGTTGTAGCTCCGGACGAAGAAGGTCATCAAACAACAAATATAATCGAAAATAATTCTGATGAATTGAATGAAATTAAACCTGA
>CAZCOL010000062.1:3816-11825 GCA_964500545.1 uncultured Ferruginibacter sp.
TTTCTTTTAACAACTGATGCGATTATTGAAATAAATTTTAATTAACAATCAGATTAAAAACAACTGACTTTCTGATTCAATAAGATTTTAATTGGCATAACATAATAATAAACCCTTATGGCAAAAGATTTACGAAAACAAGAGGCACTGGAATATCATGCAAAAGGAAGACCGGGAAAAATTGAAGTAATTCCCTCCAAAGAAGCCAAAACTCAAAGAGACCTGTCCCTTGCATATTCCCCTGGTGTAGCAGAACCTTGCAAAGAAATAGCAGCCAATCCTGATGATGTATATAAATACACTGCTAAGGGAAATTTGGTGGGGGTTATCAGTAACGGGTCTGCAGTGTTGGGACTTGGGAATATTGGACCTGCGGCAGGCAAACCTGTGATGGAAGGGAAAGGAGTATTGTTTAAAATATTCGCCGACATTGATGTATTCGATATCGAAATCGATGAAAGCGATCCGAAAAAATTTGTTGAAATTGTAAAATCACTCGAGCCTACTTTCGGAGGAATCAACCTCGAAGATATCAAAGCTCCGGAATGTTTTTATATTGAACAGGAACTCAAAAAACAATGTAACATTCCTGTAATGCATGATGACCAGCACGGAACTGCCATCATCTCCGCTGCTGCTCTTTTGAATGCACTGGAAATTCAAAAAAAGAAAATTGAAAAAGTACGCATTGTAGTAAATGGAGCTGGTGCGGCAGCAATGGCTTGCATAAAATTGTACGAGTCTCTTGGAGCAAAGCCCTCCAATTTCATGTTATTTGACAGAAAGGGAATTTTGTATAAAGGCAGACCTGATATTGAAGAATTCAAACAACCTTTTACTGTAGATGCTAAATACAAAGACTATGATTTGGCAAAGGCACTGAAAGATGCGGATGTTTTTGTTGGATTGAGTGTTGGAAATGTTGTAACACCGGATATGATCAAATCAATGGCTAAAAATCCGATAGTATTTGCAATGGCCAATCCAGACCCTGAAATAACCTATGACCTTGCAATGAGCGCCAGAAAAGATGTAATCATGGCAACCGGAAGAAGTGATTATCCCAACCAGGTGAATAATGTTCTAGGATTCCCCTACATTTTTCGCGGAGCATTGGATGTTAGAGCCAAGCAGATCAATGAGCCCATGAAACTTGCTGCAGTAAAGGCTTTGGCCGAATTAGCCAAAACACCCGTTCCCGACATCGTCAATCTTGCTTACAATGAAAAAACTATTTCATTTGGACCAACTTATATCATACCTAAACCTGTAGACCCCAGATTGCTGTCTACTGTCGCACCTGCAGTTGCAAAAGCTGCAATTGAAAGCGGTGTAGCAAGATTGAAAATTACCAATTGGGACGCCTATGCAATCGAGTTGAACAAAAGACTAGGTTTGGATAACCAGCTGAGCCGCGTACTTGGAAACAAAGCCCGAAGCAACCCAAAACGCATTGTTTTTGCTGATGCGGAGAACGCAAAGATTTTAAAAGCCGCGCAACTTGTATTTGACGAAAAAATCGGCTACCCTATTCTGCTTGGTAATGAGAAAAAAATCAAAGAAATTGCTCAAGCCAATTCCGTGGATATTGACGATATGCCGATTATTGACCCAAAGGCTGATGAGCATGAAGAACTAAGAAAAGATTTTGGCGAATTGTTTTTTGCGAAAAGACAAAGAAAAGGAATCAATCGTTATGAAGCCCTGAAAATGATGAAGGAAAGAAATCACTTCGGCTGTATGATGGTTGAAGCCGGTGAGGCAGATTGTATGATCAGTGGTTTGAGCAGAAATTATCCGGATACCATTCGACCAGCTTTACAAATTATAGGTATGGAAGATGGTGTGAAAAAAATAACCGGAATGTACCTGTTGTTTACAAAAAGAGGTCCGCTATTTTTGGCGGATACTACTGTGAATTTCAACCCAACTGCTGAAGAAATAGCAGAGATCACTCTGCTTGTTGCAAAAGAAGTGAAACACTTTAATATTGTTCCTAAAATTGCCATGCTCTCCTATTCAAACTTTGGAAGCAGCAACTCACGAGAAGCAAACCTGATGAGAGAAGCGCGTGAAATTGTAAAATCAAAAAGTCCGAATCTCATTTGTGATGGTGAAATTCAGGGAATACTTGCATTCAATAAAGAAATTTTAAAGGAAAATTATCCGTTTACAGAATTGCTGGAGGGAGAGGTTAATACGCTTATTTTTCCGAATCTTTCTGCAGGAAACATTGCATTGAACCTGTTACAGGAAATTGGCGGAGCCGACAGCATTGGACCTATTTTGCTTGGATTGAAAAAACCGGTACATGTACTGCAACTTGGTAGCTCCATCAGATCTATCTTTAACATGGCGGTGATAGCAGTAGTAGATGCTCAGTCCAAAAACAAAACCAATATTCAGGAAGTTGTCAAAAAAAGCAAATGGTGGAAAAGAAAACCCAAAAACATCTCAACTGATACTTAAAACAACCTGAAAGAATAAGATGAATTTTTTCACACACTTTGGCAGGTATATTTTGATGTTGAAAGGTATGTTCAGCAAACCAGAAAATCCAAAATTATACTGGAAGGAATTTATGCATCAATGCTCCGAAATCGGCATTGGTTCATTGGGAATAGTTTGTATCATTTCAATCTTTATGGGAGCAGTAAGTGCTGTTCAAACCGCCTATCAAATTGTCAATCCGTTTATTTCAAAATCGATCATATCTCAAATTGTAAGAGATACTGTTATTTTGGAGTTTGCACCTACACTTATTTGCATTGTACTTGCCGGAGTAATAGGCAGTAAAATTGCAAGTGAACTTGGCAATATGAGAGTAAGTGAACAGATAGACGCATTGGAAATTATGGGCATTAATACAAAAACTTATTTGGTATTACCTAAAATTGCCGCAGCCATTACTACCATTCCAATGCTTGTAGTTATTGCCATGGTTTTGGGGATTTATGGTGGTAGACTAACCGTTTCACTATCCGGAATTCTCTCTGCTGACAGCTACGACAGGGGATTAAAAGAAGCTTTTGTGTCTTACAATGTTTTCTTTGCTTTGATAAAGGCCTACACTTTTGCATTTATCATCAGCTCGATTCCCGCATATTATGGCTATTACGTTAAAGGCGGCTCTCTTGAAATTGGAAGAAACAGTACCACCTCTGTTGTTGTGAGCTGCATTGTTATTTTACTGGCTGATTATGTATTGGCTGCATTACTTTTATAATAACGCAATTTATCATGATTGAATTTAAAAATATCACTAAACGTTTTGGAGACAAAATTGTGCTAAATGATGTAAGTCATGTATTGCAAACAGGTAAAACAAATCTGATCATCGGAACAAGTGGAAGCGGTAAAACTGTTTTGCAAAAATGCCTTGTAGGATTGTTTGAGCCCGATGAAGGAGAAATTATTTATGACGGAATCAGTTTTACCAATATGAATGAAAGCGACAGAAAAATGTTGCGTCAGCAAATAGGTATGTTGTTTCAAGGATCTGCACTGTTTGACAGTATGACTGTTGAAGACAATGTAAAATTTCCTTTGGATATGTTTACTAAAGAAAGCTATCAGAACAAATTGAAAAGAGTTAACGAAGTATTGCATAGAGTGAATTTAAATGGAAGCAATAAGAAATTTCCTTCTGAAATAAGCGGCGGAATGAAAAAAAGAGTGGGTATTGCGAGAGCAATCGTACTTAATCCGAAATTTTTATTTTGCGATGAACCAAATTCAGGACTGGATCCGCAAACTTCCCTTTTAATAGACAAGCTCATTTTCGACATTACCCATGAATACAAAATGACAACCATCATCAACACACACGACATGAACAGTGTGATGGAAATAGGTGACAACATCCTTTATCTGAAAGATGGAAAAAAAGAATGGACGGGCAACAGCAAAGACATCATTTTTTCAGATAATAAAAATCTCAATAGTTTCATTTTTGCTTCAGAATTTTTGCAAGGAGCCAAGCAACTTAGAATGATGGAAGATGAAAGCAAACGAAGCTAAAAAGCTATTATTCACATTATTCATAATTCTCCATAATTTTTTTCGGCAATCCTATAAATAAGTTACAGTAATATACTGCTAAAGCATTGGCGCAAGTCCCTTATCTTTGCAAAAAATAGTTTTAATAATTTATTTATTTTTATCACATGTCGGTATTAGTCAACAAAGATTCAAAAGTAATAGTACAGGGATTTACAGGAAGTGAAGGAACCTTTCATGCAACACAAATGATCGAGTATGGAACAAATGTGGTGGGAGGAGTTACTCCGGGTAAAGGGGGGACTACCCATTTGGAAAGGCCTGTTTTCAACACAGTTGCTGATTCAGTTAAATCAACCGGTGCAAATGTGAGCATTATATTTGTGCCGCCAGCATTTGCTGCAGATGCAATTATGGAAGCTGCCGAAGCCGGGATCACATTGGTGGTTTGCATTACTGAAGGAATTCCTGTTCAGGATATGGTTAAAGTAAAAAGTTATCTGAAAAGCACCAATACCCGTCTGATTGGTCCAAATTGTCCGGGTGTAATCACTGCAGAAGAGTGTAAAGTTGGCATCATGCCCGGATTTATTTTTAAAAAAGGGAGAATTGGAATTGTTTCCAAATCAGGCACTTTAACATACGAAGCTGCAGATCAGGTGGCGAAAGCAGGATTGGGAATTTCTACTGCTATTGGTATTGGAGGAGATCCTATCATTGGTACCACCACCAAAGAAGCGGTGGAATTATTGATGAACGATCATGAAACTGATGCTATCGTAATGATTGGAGAAATTGGAGGTGGGATGGAAGCTGAAGCAGCAAAATATATTCAATCAACTGGAAATAAAAAACCTGTTGTTGGCTTTATTGCCGGACAAACAGCCCCGCCGGGAAGAAGAATGGGACATGCAGGTGCCATAGTTGGTGGTGCAGACGATACAGCCGCTGCGAAAATGAAAATTATGGGTGAATGCGGAATACATGTAGTGGCAAGTCCTGCGGATATCGGAAAGACCATGGCTGAAGCATTGAAAAAATAACCAATCCATCATAACTTTAAAACTCCGATTCTGATGAATGGGAGTTTTTTTATGCATAAAACTAATCAACCAATTAATGTATGGAGCAGATATATAAGATTCCCCTGAAATACAGAAAAATGGAAAATTTACATATAGTTTTCTGGCTTTTTAAAGATATTGCCTGGTGTATGATTTGGCGTCCTTTGGGAATATTAATGATAATCCCAACCCTAATCATCTCGATCATCATAGCTTGGAGAAACAGACAAATCTTCAGTGAACTTTGCCACAATCTTGCAATCACTGTTTGGATAAGTGCAAACAGCTACTGGATGATCAGCGAATTTTTCAAATTTGATTCATTGCCTCTGTTTGGAATATTTACATTAAAGCACCTTGCAATGATTCCATTTTCAATCGGTATTCTTCTATTGATGTACTATTACATTCTTTGGAAACCGATGCACAAAAACGAACTGGAAACATTGTAATACCGTCATTATAAGGTAGCTTTTCTTTGGCTTATATTTGCAGAAATATTTGGGTAGATTTATTTTCCATTTACAACCATTAGATTTTATATCATGTTCAGAACACACACTTGCGGAGAATTAAGAATTCAAGATGTCCATAAATCTGTAACCTTATCCGGCTGGGTTCAGACAGTCAGAAAATTTGGCAGCATCACATTTGTGGATCTAAGGGATCGATATGGCATAACCCAATTGTTATTTTCTGAAAATCTGAATCAAAAACTGGAAGCTAATCCTCTTGGTAGAGAATTTGTTTTACAGGCAAATGGAGTGGTTCATGAGAGAAGCAATAAAAACAACAACATTCCTACCGGGGAAATTGAAATTTTTGTAACTGAGTTCAATATACTTAATCAATCCATCACTCCTCCTTTTACCATTCAGGATGAAACGGATGGCGGAGATGATTTAAGAATGAAGTATAGATTTCTTGACCTTAGGAGACAGCCCGTAAAAAACAATCTTGAATTGAGATACGAAGTAGGAAGAAGTGCCAGAAATTATCTTCATGATCATAGTTTCATGGATATAGAAACTCCTTTTCTGATTAAATCAACTCCCGAGGGTGCGCGAGATTTTGTAGTGCCCAGCAGAATGAACCCGGGTCAGTTCTATGCCCTTCCCCAATCACCGCAGACTTTTAAGCAATTATTGATGATTAGTGGATATGACCGTTATTATCAGATCGTGAAATGTTTCAGAGATGAAGACCTTCGGGCAGACAGACAGCCTGAATTTACACAAATTGATTGTGAAATGGCATTTGTAGAACAAGAAGATATTTTAATCATGTTTGAAAACCTCATCAAAAGGATCTTTAAAGATGTAAAAAATATAGATTACACCGATGCTGTTGAAAGAATGACTTGGGAGCATGCTATGTGGACTTACGGAAATGATAAGCCTGATATTAGGTTTGACATGAGATTATGCAATCTGAAATTTCCTGTTCATACATTTCCTAATCAAAAAGATATTTCCTCGTTGATAAATGGAAATGACTTCAAAGTTTTTGATGATGCGGAAACTGTTATTGCAATAGCAGCCCCAGGCTGTAACGAATATACCAGAAAGCAAACCGATGAACTAACGGAGTGGGTTAAACGACCTCAAATCGGCATGAAGGGTTTGGTGTATATCAAATGTAATCCAGATGGTACTTTTAAAAGCAGTATAGATAAATTTTATTCTGAAGATAAATTAAAAAATATTGCAAGTGCGGTTAATGCGAAAGCCGGTGATCTCATCTTAATTTTAGCTGGAGCTGAGGAAAGAACCAGAAAAGCGGCTAGTGAATTGAGGCTTTATATTGGTCAACAACTGGGATTACGCAAACCCGATGAGTTTAAATTACTATGGGTATTGGATTTTCCATTGTTTGAATATGCTGAAGAAGAAAATCGTTGGGTAGCCAGACATCACCCCTTCACATCCCCGAAGCCATCTGATATTCCTGCTATGATTAACAACAATCCTTTCATAGAAAATCCAGCCGAATATTTGAAGCATCCTTACGCAAATATTAAGGCGAATGCATATGACATGGTGCTTAACGGAAACGAAATTGGAGGAGGAAGTATAAGAATATATCAGAAAGAATTACAGCAAAAAATGTTCGCGGCCCTGGGAATGGATGAAGAAGAACAACAGCACAAATTTGGATTTTTGCTGGGCGCTTTTGAATACGGAGCGCCGCCTCATGGAGGCATCGCATTTGGTTTTGATAGACTTTGCTCAATTTTAGGGGGGAGTGAAAGTATAAGAGACTTTATTGCATTCCCAAAAAACAACAGCGGCAGAGATGTGATGATTGACGCTCCATCTTCAATTGATAAAAAGCAATTTGACGAATTGCAAATCAAGCTTAATCTTAAAGATGAATAAATTTTAGTTTGACTGAATTTTATTGATCATGGCTATGTCTACTTTTATTTTTTAATAAAATTAGAAATATTTTCATGGCCAATACTTATTCTCAAATACTCATCCATGTTGTATTCGCAGTAAAAGGAAGGGCTAAACTCATTGACAAAAGATGGAGAAAGGATTTACACAAGTACATTTCGGGAATTATAACTTCAAAAGGGCAAAAGTCAATAATCGTTAACGGAGTTGAAGATCATGTCCATTGTTTTATTGGACTGAAACCATCTATGTGTTTATCTGAATTGATTAGAGATGTTAAAAACAACTCTTCTAAATTTATAAACGAAAATCAACTAGTCAATGGGAAATTTCAATGGCAGGAAGGCTTTGGCGCTTTCTCTTATGCAACTTCTGAGGTTAAAAACGTGTACAATTACATTTTGAATCAGGAAGAGCATCATAAAAAGTCCAATTTCAAAAAAGAGTATATCCAACTATTGGAAAAATTCGAGGTTGATTATAGGGAAGATTATCTTTTTGAGTTTGTAGATTAATTTCACCCCTCTGGGGTTTGTTTGTATTTTCA
>CAZCOL010000063.1:0-11765 GCA_964500545.1 uncultured Ferruginibacter sp.
TTCATTTTGTCCTTTAAAATTTTACCACTTGTTACGGTACCGTACTGGGTGAATAGATTCGTTAAATCTTCGTCTGTCATTGACCAACTAAGATTTCCAACATAAATGTTCATTGTAAGAAACTTTTTAAAAAAATGAAAAAATATTAATGACTTTGAATCGTAGTTTCAGATTTTATACTGAGTATACATCATTCACTTCTTTTCTCTGCCATTACTTCGGCATAAAGATAAGGTAATCCATTGAAATCACCCATTTTTTAATTGATTATTCAATCCAACAAAAAAGGCTGCCTTTTGAGCAGCCTTGAAAATTATGTAAATATCAGTGTTATTCGGCAACAACCTCAAACTCAACCTCGGTTTCATTTCCGTGACCAAAGTCAATTTTAGCTTTGAAAGTACCCAACTCCTTCACTTCATCAATGATGTGAATTCTTCTGCGATCAATTTCATAGCCTTTTTGCTCTTTAATGGCACGGGCAATCTGAACAGAAGTTACGCTTCCAAAAATCTTACCGCTTGTACCTGTTTTGGCACCGATTTTCAAAACGCCTTCTTTAAGTACTGCGATTACGTTGTTGATTTCAGCTAGGAGCTTTGCTTCTTTTTTGGCTTGCTGCTTCATTTTTTCTTCCAGTTGCTTCAGATTGCTTGGACTAGCTTCTACCGCAAATTTCTTTGGAATCAAGTAATTGCGACCATATCCGTTTTTTACGGTTACCAGTTCATTGGCTCCGCCAAGATTATTTACATCCTGAATTAATATAACCTGCATGTTTTTGCATTTTTACCCAGCATCAAATAAAATGATTGCTTTCCCCTTCTTACAAGGGTTAGGGTGGTGAAAAAATTATTTTAAAAGATCTGTAACGTAAGGAAGAATAGCCATTTGACGGGCCTTCTTAACTGCCTGACTTACTTTACGCTGGAATTTCAATGAGTTGCCTGTAATACGACGAGGTAATAATTTACCCTGCTCATTTAAAAACTTCTTCAAGAAATCTCCATCCTTGTAATCAATATAATGAAGACCCATTTTTTTGAAGCGGCAATATTTCTTCGGGCGATTGTCAGCTTTGATGGCTGTCAAATACTTGATTTCGTTAGCTTTTGCCATGATTATACCTCCGCTTTTTGACTTGAAGAATGTACGCCACCTCTCTTTTTGGCATTGTACTCAACGGCGTATTTGTCGAGTACAGTGAACATGTGACGCATCACTGATTCGTCACGCAAAAGTTGAATTTTCAACTTTTCATTGAAGCTGGTTGGCGCACTGTACTCCATTACCCAGTAAAGACCTGTAGTCTTTTTGGCAATTGGATACGCCAGTGATTTTAATCCCCATGGTTTACTGTGCGTAACTGAACCACCGTTTTCTTTTACCAGTGATTCAAATTTTTTCTGAGCATTCTTAAATTCATCCTCAGAAAGCACAGGGGTAAAAATCACCATCAATTCGTAGTTGCTCATTTCCCTGTTTTTTTTAGTTATAAATTTTGTAATCCCCTTTTCAGGCGGGGTGCAAAGGTAAGAAAGTTAAGCGTAATTCAACAACAATTGATCGATTAATTTAAGAATTTTTTACTGTTTTAAGAGCCTAAAAAAACCTGCATTTTCGCAGGCTTTCATTTTATTTAAAATTAATTATATTTAAATGATTATTTTTTTAAACGATTCACTTTCAAAGCAAGTTTTCTCTTTAAATTGGAAGCCTTGTTTTTATGAATCGTACCACGCTTGGCCAGCTTGTCAATCATGGAAGAAACTTCAGGAAGTTTGTCTGACGCTGATTTTTGATCCTCGATTGCTCTGATGTCACGAATGGCATTACGTGTTGTTTTGCCATAATATCTGTTGCGCTCATTTCTTCTTGCACTTTGACGAACATCTTTTTTGGTAGCTGAATGATTTGCCATCTGTATTATTTTTGGGCTGCAAAGATAATGATTCTATTCATTAATTTATGTTTTTTTTCTTTTTTTTTAAAGAAATGCTCAAATATTGAGGTTTTCAAGTTCGATTTTTACGCTATCTCATTCATTTTCTTAAGTTTTAGGCCGATATTTGCAATCTTTATTAGAGACTTCAAGTATTTATAATAACCTATAGTAATATAAAATGAAGGATTTCCAGTACATCACCAGCGCACACCCCAGTTATATCGAGAATATTTACAATGATTTTTTAAAAAATCCCGAAAGCATCGATCAGGATTTAAGAAAGTTTTTTGAAGGCTTTGATTTTGCCGTAAGCAATGGGTTAGAGAAAAAAAATACAGCTCTTGGAGTCAGTTTAACCGATGAGTTGGTAAAAAAAGAATTTGCTGTTTTTCAGTTGATCGAAGCCTATAGAAAAAAGGGTCACCTTATCGCCAAAACCAATCCCATTCGTGAAAGAAAGGACAGAAATGCATCTCTTGATCTTTCTTCATTCGGACTGACTGACAGTGATTTGTACAAGACATTTGAAGCAGGCAGTTTTGTTGGGTTAGGAAAATCTTCATTGCAATCTATCATTAACCATCTTGAAAAGTGCTATACAAGTCATATCGGTATTGAATTCAATTATATCAATGACAGAAAAAAAATTGACTGGTTGACGGAAGCCGTTGAAAAAAAATTAACGGCTCCTGTTTCAATTTCTCAAAAGAAGAGAATACTTCAGAAATTGAATGAGGGAGTTATGTTTGAAAAATTTCTGCACACAAAATATATCGGACAAAAAAGATTCAGTTTGGAAGGCGGAGAAACTGCCATCGCAGCTCTCGATGCCATTTTATCCGAATCTGCAGCAAATAGTGTAGAAGAAGTGGTTATAGGCATGGCTCACAGGGGAAGATTGAATGTTTTGGCAAACATTTTGGGAAAAACCTACGAAGAAATTTTCAATGAATTCGAGGGAACTGCTATTCCTGATACAACAATGGGTACCGGTGATGTAAAGTATCATATGGGATTCAGTAGTGATGTTGAAACGCCTTCCGGCAAAAAATTGCATTTGAAACTTTGTCCCAACCCTTCTCATCTTGAGGCTGTGAATCCTTTGGTGTTGGGTTATTCAAGAAGCAAAGCCGATTTGATGTATGGGAGTGATTATGGAAAAATTCTTCCTGTTTTGATACATGGAGACGCTTCTGTTGCGGGTCAGGGTATTGTTTATGAGGTGCTGCAAATGAGTAATCTCAGAGGATATAATACAGGAGGAACCATTCATTTTGTCATCAATAATCAAATCGGATTCACTACAGATTTTGATGATGCGCGCAGCGCTGATTATTGTACTTCCGTGGCTTCAATGATTCAAGCTCCTGTGTTTCATGTGAATGGAGATGATCCTGAAGCGGTAGTAAAAGTAGCAGAAATAGCCACTCTTTACCGACAGGAATTCAATGCTGATATTTTTATTGATATGGTTTGTTATCGCAGACACGGTCACAATGAAGGAGATGAACCCAAATTTACTCAGCCTCAATTGTATGCTTTAATTGACAAACACCTTAACCCAAGAGAAGTTTACACACAATTTTTAATTGAAAATGGGGAGCCGGATGCTAAATCTTTGGCTAAAGAAATGGAAAAGGCTTTCTTGAAAGAATTACAGGATCGATTGGATGAAGTTAAACAAAACCCATTGCCCTACAAATATCAAAAGCCAGAATTGTGGTGGCAAAGCCTTAGAAAAGCCCTTCCTGAAGATTTTATCTCTTCTCCCATTACAGCAATCAGCGAAGAAAATCTCAACAGCTTGCTGGATAAGTTGATGAAATGGCCAACTGATTTCAAGCCATTGAAAAAAGTGGAAAAACTTCTACAGGAAAAAGTTAAACTCCTGCAGGATCAGCAAAAAATTGATTGGGCCACTGCTGAACTTTTGGCTTATGCCAGCATAATCAGCGAAGGAAAAGATGTAAGAATGAGTGGTCAGGATGTAAAAAGAGGCACTTTTAGCCACAGGCATGCGGTACTTTTTGATGAAAACAACAATGCCCAATACAATCGTTTGAATTCATCTTCAAAAGACAAAGCCCAACTTAGAATATTCAATTCCTTTTTGAGTGAATATGCCGTTCTTGGATTCGAGTATGGTTATGCATTAGCAAATCCCAATGCGCTGGTTTTGTGGGAAGCCCAATTTGGTGATTTTGCAAATGGTGCTCAGATAATCATTGATCAGTTTCTTTCAGCTGCCGAAACAAAATGGCAAACCATGAATGGGCTTGTTATGCTGCTGCCTCATGGTTACGAAGGTCAAGGACCCGAACACAGCAGTGCAAGAATGGAAAGGTTTTTACAACAATGTGCCGAGTTGAATATGGTTATCACCAATATTACTACAGCAGCCAATCTTTTTCATGCATTACGCAGACAATTGACATGGGAATTCAGAAAGCCCCTGGTGAACTTTTCTCCCAAGGCAAATCTTCGCCATTCAGGAACATACAGCAGTTTGAATGAATTTACCTCAGGTGAATTCAAGGAAGTCATTGATGATATTTCCATTTCAGATGCATCCTCCATTAAAAAAGTTCTGATGTGTAGCGGAAAAATATATTTTGATTTGGAAGAAAAGCGTCAAAAAGAAAAAAGGACAGATATCGCTATCGTCCGAATAGAACAATTGTATCCTTTGCCTCAACATCAATTGGATGAGCTTTATAAAAAATATAGTAAAGCAATTTGGTATTGGATTCAGGAGGAGCCTATGAATATGGGTGCAGCAACTTATCTAAGAATGAATCTTCAGAACATTCATTTCTATATTTTAGGCAGACTGGCAAGTGCAGCCACTGCAACAGGATATGCAAAAATTCATGCAAAAGAACAGGCAGAACTTCTTGAAAAAGCATTCACAATATAATTTTTTAAATTTTTCAGGCAAATAAATCATTATGTTTCAAAATTTAAGTGAACGACTCGAATCAGCTTTTAAAAACATTAAAGGTCAGGCAAGGATAACTGATTTAAATATTGCCAATACGGTTAAAGATATTCGAAGAGCACTGGTGGATGCAGATGTGAACTATAAGATTGCCAAAGAATTCACCGATAAAGTTAAAGAAAAAGCGCTCGGATCAAAAGTGCTGTTGGCTGTAAATCCCGGCCAGCAAATGGTTAAAATTGTACAGGACGAATTGACAGAATTGATGGGTGGATCTGAAAGTAATTTCAATGTTACCGGCAATCCTGCAGTGATACTGATAGCTGGTTTACAAGGTAGTGGAAAAACAACTTTCAGCGGCAAGCTCGCTAATTATTTAAAAACAAAAAAAGGCAAATCTCCTTTACTGGTTGCCGGTGATATTTACAGACCTGCTGCCATAGATCAATTGGAAGTGTTGGGTGGTCAAATTGGCGTGGATGTATATGCAGAACGTGAAAATAAAAATGCAGTTGAAATTGCTTTAAATGCGATCAAGCAAGCAAAAGCAACCAATAAAAATATAGTGATCATTGATACTGCCGGCCGTTTGGCTGTTGATGAAATCATGATGGCTGAAGTAGCGGATATAAAATCGGCAGTATCACCCCAGGAGATTTTATTTGTAGTAGACAGTATGACTGGTCAAGATGCAGTTAATACTGCCGCAACCTTCAATGAAAGACTTGATTTTTCGGGAGTAGTACTTACTAAGCTTGATGGAGATACTAGAGGCGGGGCTGCTTTGTCCATAAAATACACAGTAAACAAACCAATTAAATTTACCAGCAGCGGTGAAAAAATGGAAACGCTTGATGTCTTCTATCCAGATAGAATGGCACAACGTATTCTTGGAATGGGGGATATTGTCAGTTTGGTTGAAAAAGCACAAGAGCAGTTCGACGAGGCAGAAGCTGCAAAACTTGAGAAGAAAATCAGAAAAAATCAATTTGATTTCGAAGATTTCAAAACCCAGCTTCAGCAAATTAAAAAAATGGGGAATTTAAAAGATTTGATGGGTATGATCCCGGGAGTAGGAAAACAAGTCAAAGATTTAGATATTAACGATGACGCATTTAAAGGCATTGAGGCGCTTATTAATTCCATGACAATGGAAGAAAGAAGAAATCCTGACATCATCAATCAAAGCCGAAAAAACCGTATCGCAAAAGGAAGCGGCAAAGAATTGGCTGAGCTGAATCAATTCATCAAACAATTTGAACAAATGAAAAATATGATGAAAATGATGAATAAGATGCCTATGGGCAAAATGCCCGGAATGGGAATGATGGGCCGACGCTAAAAACCTTTACTGCCAAATTCTTTTGTTTTATTTCTGATTATACATTACTTTTGTAAACCCTTTTCAAAGGGATAAACCCTATTGTTCACAACCGAAAAAATTTCTATTTTTTATGGCTGTTAAAATGAGACTTCAAAGACATGGTTCCAAAAAAAGACCATTCTACTTCATTGTTATCGCAGACGCTCGTAGCCCTCGCGATGGTAAATTCATTCAAAAATTAGGTACTTACAACCCTTTGACAGTTCCTGCAACTATTCAGGTGGATCGTCAAAAGGCTCTTGACTGGCTTCAGAAAGGCGCACAACCAACTGACACGGTTCGTCGTATTCTTTCATTCAAGGGAGTATTGTACTTGAAGCACCTGCTTCGTGGTGTAAGCCTTGGTTTGTTTGATGAAGCTACTGCAATGGAAAAATTCACCAAATGGACTGCTGAACATGATGCTCAGGTTGCAAAGCGTCAAAGTTCCAACAAAAAAGCACGTATGGATCGCAGTGTGCCCATTGTGAAAAAAGTTACTGAACCAGTTGTTGTGGAAGATTCGCCCGCAGCTGAAGCAGCAGAAACTTCAACAGAAGAAGAAACTAAAACAGAAGAATAATATTTCTGCACATTTCATTCATTTGTAAAGCCACTTACTTTATGTAGGTGGTTTTTTATTTTTATGCTGTTCAGCATTGTATATTAACAAAGCATTCTTATTTTTGCATTCCTAAACTCAAGTTTATCATAATGCCCTTTAATTTGTTACAGGCAGATACAAACACCGCACTCAATTATTTTCCGATTGTCATTCAAATTCTTTTCGCTACAGGGTTGGTTTTTTTAATTATTTGGGGATCTGATTTGCTGGGTCCTAAAAGAAAAACAACCGACAAGTTGCAGAATTTCGAAAGTGGCGTTGAAATAAAAGGCAATGCCCGTCAGCCAATGGCTATCAAATATTTCCTGGTGGCTATTTTATTTGTGTTGTTTGATGTGGAAGTGATTTTCTTTTACCCGTATGCTGTTAATTTTCGTGAACTGGGTTGGCATGGATTTCTTGCAGTGGTGTTTTTTGTGGGCTCTTTTCTGGCAGGCTTTATTTATATTTTTAAGAAAGGTGCAATGAAATGGGAAGATTGATTTAATACTATGCTGTTCATTTAAAAAATTTATAAAAATGTCTCGTCCGGTTCAATATAATAACACAATAAAATTCGAAGGAATTCCTGAGGGCTACATGGGCGAAGGGTTTATGGCTACTAATTTTGAAAAAGTTGTCAGCCTCGCCCGAAAAAATTCCATTTGGCCTCTGCCGTTTGCAACAAGCTGTTGTGGAATTGAATTCATGGCAACGATGGCCAGCCATTATGATTTGGCACGTTTCGGTTCAGAAAGAGTAGGGTTCTCTCCAAGACAATGCGATCTGCTAATGGTAATGGGAACCATTTCTAAAAAAATGGGACCGGTATTAAAACAAGTGTATGTTCAAATGGCAGAACCCCGCTGGGTAATAGCTGTCGGAGCTTGTGCAAGCAGTGGTGGAATATTTGATACTTATTCTGTTTTACAAGGTATAGATCAAGTCATTCCTGTTGATGTGTATGTTCCTGGTTGCCCACCAAGACCCGAAGCGATTCTTGATGGATTTATGAAAATACAGGAACTGGTGAATGCAGAAGGATTAAGAAGAAGAAACAGCGATCAGTATAAAGAGTTGCTTAATAGTTATGGAATTCAGTAAAATTAAAAAGCGTTTCTTTTTTAATTTTTAACTTTTGAATTTTGACTTTTTAATTTAAAACATGTTGACAAACGAATTCATACAACAAAAACTGATTGAAAAATTTGGTGATGTATTAACCAGCTGGCAAGAGCCCTATGGTATGCTTACTTTCACTGCACCAAAAGAATTGAATCTGAAAGTGCTTCAATTTTTGTATGATGATGCTGAGCTTAATTTTACATTTTTAACAGATTTGCAAGCAGTGCACTATCCCGATAACAAAGGTGCTGAGCTTGCAGTTGTCTATCATTTACATAATTGGAAAGACAATGTTCGTATTCGATTCAAAGTGTTCACTGACATTCTGAAGCCAGATGTATTCAGTGCAACTGCATTGTTTCAATCTGCCAATTTTATGGAAAGAGAAACGTATGATTTTTTCGGAATCAATTTTGTTGGACATCCCAATTTAATCAGGATTTTGAATGTTGACGAAATGGATTATTTTCCATTGAGAAAGGAGTTCCCTTTGGAAGATCAAACCAGGATTGATAAAGATGACGAAATGTTTGGAAGATAAATTTCAGTGTTTTTTGAAGAACAGATGTTTGATTCATTACAATTTGCTCTTCAAATCTTGTAATAAAAAATTATGAACGACCATATTCTTTTACCGGAAGGAAGTATTGAAAAGCAAACCACTACACTAAACTTGGGGCCGACTCATCCGGCTACCCATGGCGTTTTTCAGAATATTCTGGAATTAGATGGAGAGCGTATCATGAAAGCAACTTCCACAGTTGGTTATATTCACAGGGCATTTGAAAAAATTGCCGAAAGAAGAACGTTGTTTCAAATCACACCTTTAACTGACAGACTAAATTACTGCTCATCTCCCATTAACAATATGGGTTGGCATCTTACTTGCGAAAAATTGTTAGGTGTTTCAACTCCGAAAAGAGTGGATTATTTACGTGTAATCATTATGGAGCTTGCCCGTATTGCCGATCATTTGATCTGCAACTCAATTGTTGGAGTTGACAGCGGCGCCTATTCCGGGTTTCTTTATGTGAT
This sequence comes from uncultured Ferruginibacter sp., assembly GCA_964500545.1. Taxonomy (GTDB): domain Bacteria; phylum Bacteroidota; class Bacteroidia; order Chitinophagales; family Chitinophagaceae; genus Ferruginibacter. The sequence continues at coordinate 9,011 of CAZCOL010000063.1, forward strand.
GCAGTTCAGGGAATTGATTTATGAAATTTATGAAGAGGTTTGCGGATCAAGATTAACAACCAATATTGGAAGAATCGGAGGATTTGAAAGAAATTTTACCAATGCTGCATTTGAAAAATTAGAAAAATTCTTAGATGATAAAACGGGTTATCCTGCTCAATTAAAAGAGTTTGAAAATTTATTTACCCGCAATAGAATATTTATGGAACGCACCATTGGTTGCGGCCCAATTTCCGGCGAGAGAGCTATGAACTATGGCTTTACCGGACCAAACCTACGTGCGGCAGGAATTGATTATGATGTAAGGATCCATTCGCCTTACAGCAGTTACGAAGACTTTACATTTACAGTGCCTGTTGGAACTACCGGTGATTGTTATGACCGCTTCCTCGTTCGCAATGAGGAAATGTGGCAAAGTTTACACATCATAAAACAAGCATACCAAAAGGTACAAGAGTTCAAAGGTGCAGATGCAGAAGTATTCCATGCAGATGTGCCGGCTTATTATCTTCCCGAAAAGAAAGATGTATATACCAAAATGGAAGCATTGATTTATCATTTCAAAATTATAATGGGTGAAACGGAAATGCCTGTCGGTGAAGTGTATAATGCTGTTGAGGGAGCAAATGGGGAATTGGGTTATTATTTAATCAGTGACGGAGGAAGAACCCCCTATAGATTGCACTTCCGTCGACCTTGCTTTATTTATTATCAGGCATATCCTGAACTGATAAAAGGGGGAATGTTGAGTGATGCGGTAATTACAATGAGCAGTTTGAATTTAATAGCAGGGGAGTTGGATGCTTAGTGAAAAGTAAAAAGTAAAAAGTGAAAAGTAAAAAGTGAAAAAATAGGGTTGCCCATTATTATAGTTAATCATCATCGTTTTGAATTTTAACTTTTGATTTTTGAATTTTAAAAATGATACAATTTAAAGAAGCAAGTTTAAACAAGGTAAAAGAGATCATTGCTCGATATCCTTCAGGAAAGCAAAAAAGCGCTTTGTTGCCTGTGCTTCATCTGGCGCAAGTAGAATTTGGCGGATGGCTTGATGTGCCTGTAATGGATTATGTTGCAGGGTTGTTAAACATAGAACCAATTGAAGTTTATGAAGTGGCAAGTTTTTACAGCATGTACAATTTAAAGCCGGTTGGTAAACATGTTTTTGAAGTTTGTCAAACTGGCCCTTGCATGCTCAATAGAAGTGATAATATTATTGACTACATCAAAGAAAAACTAAACATTGGCGTTGGAGAAACCACAACTGACGGAATGTTTACGTTAAAAACAGTTGAGTGTTTGGGAGCATGCGGATATGCTCCAATGATGCAGTTGGGAAAAACATATCGCGAACATTTGACAAAACAAAAGGTGGATGCAATCATAGATGAATGCAGAGCTAAAGCGAATTAACACAATGAGCAGAAAATTATTATTAGAAAAAGCACATGTAGAAGGAATAAGGCATTATGATGTCTACCGTCGTGAAGGCGGGTACCGCAGTGTGGAGAAGGCATTGAAAATGCAGCCCAATGATATCGTTGAAGAGGTTAAGAAAAGTGGACTCAGAGGTCGTGGAGGTGCAGGTTTCCCTACGGGAATGAAATGGAGCTTTTTAGCAAAGCCTGATGGTGTTCCGCGCTACCTTGTTTGTAATGCTGATGAAAGTGAACCGGGCACTTTTAAAGATAGGTATTTAATGGAGTTCATTCCTCACATTTTAATAGAAGGAATGATTGTTGCTTCATACGCATTGGGAAGTAACAACAGTTACATTTATATCAGAGGCGAATACGATTGGATTACTGATATTCTAGAAGGAGCGATAGCAGAAGCTAAACAAAATGGATGGTTAGGTAAAAATATTCTAGGCAGCGGATTTGATTGTGAAATGTATGTTCAACGTGGTGCCGGCGCATATATCTGTGGAGAAGAAACCGCTTTGTTGGAATCCTTGGAAGGCAAAAGAGGAAATCCCAGAATAAAGCCACCATTCCCCGCAATCAAAGGTTTGTGGGGTTGCCCAACTGTTGTAAACAACGTAGAAACATTAGCTGCTGTTGTGCCAATTATCAATGAAGGTGCTGAAGAATATGCTAAAATTGGAATCGGCAAGTCAACGGGAACAAAACTAATTTCTGCATGTGGAAATATTAATAAGCCGGGCATTTATGAAATTGACATGACGATTTCAGTGGAAGAATTTATTTACAGTGATGAATACTGTGGTGGAATACCGAATGGAAAAAAATTAAAGGCTTGCATTCCCGGAGGATCTTCAGTTCCCATTCTTCCTGCTAATTTGTTGTTGACTACCGCTAAAGGAGAAAAACGTTTGATGAATTACGAAAGCCTTAGTGACGGGGGTTTTGCAACGGGAAGTATGATGGGCTCAGGAGGTTTTATTGTTTTAGATGAAGATCAGTGTATCGTTAAGCATACATACACTCTAGCAAGGTTCTATCGTCATGAAAGTTGCGGCCAGTGCAGTCCTTGCCGAGAGGGAACAGGCTGGATGGAAAAAATACTTTTAAGCATTGAAAAAGGAAAAGGAAAGATGAGTGATATTGATTTGCTGTGGGATATACAGAGGAAAATCGAAGGCAACACAATTTGTCCATTAGGCGACGCTGCTGCTTGGCCAGTTGCAGCTGCCATTAGGCATTTCCGTGATGAATTTGAGTGGCATGTGAACAATCCCGATAAATGCTTGACTGAAAATTTTGGATTAAGGCACTATGCAGATCCGATATAT
>CAZCOL010000064.1:0-11690 GCA_964500545.1 uncultured Ferruginibacter sp.
GGATTCAAAGATGTGATAGATTTATCGTTTGAAGGCAAATACCAATTAAAGGGAAGTTATTGTGCGAAATGTATGAGTGATCATTGCCTGCTACCTACCCCTACATTCAGTTGTGGATTTGATGAACCGCTCAGAAGAATATCCATTGGTTATTCTTCGACTATAAAACTTTTGCCGGATTATCGACTTCAGTCAAAAACATTTTTGACCAAAACTGTAGCAACGGATAAATGTAAAATCAGTTTTGCAAACATTGACATCACAGAAAAACTTTTGAAAGAAATAAAAAATCAACTTGAACTGCTTGGAAGGAATGTAGACGAACAGGTTTACACCTATGATCTCAAAGGGCTGATTAAAAATATGTGGGACAAATTGTGGGAAGTGGAAAATGTTCCTGGAATGGGTTATTTGTCTTTGAATCCAACCACCCTTAACATAAGTGATATCAATATGAATGGCGCTACCTTGAGTCTCAACCTTGGACTGACCTGTAACCCACTTTTTTCAACCGGCAATGTTCCCGTAAAACCACTTGCACTTCCCGATTTGTCAGGCAATAAATTACAAAATGGATTTAATGTTTATACAGATGTTACAGCTGATTATAAGAATCTTTCCGAAATGATGAATGCCAGGTTGAAAGACTCAGTATTTCAAATAAAAGGCAAAAAAATAATCATCACTAATATCAAAATAAGCGGTATTGGACAATCCAAAATTTCTGTACAAGCTGATTTTAAAGGTTCGCAAAAGGGTACTGTATATTTTGTTGGCACACCATTTCTGAACAACTCAAATAATACTTTGTCTGTACCTGATTTGTCTTTTGAATTGAAAAGTAAAAATATTTTGATGAAAGCAGCCAATTGGATGTTGAATGATAAAATAACAGAGAAAATCAGAGCTGCCTCAATTTTTGAGTTGACTCCCATTTTATCACAGGCAAAAAACGAATTGCAAAACCAGCTAAACAGAAAATTGACCGAAAACATAGAAATGAAAGCTCGGGTAAACAGTTTTAGCATTCAGCAAATTAGTACCCAAAAAGACTTCATGTTTATGAGAACTTTGTCAACCGGTGAGATTGCTGTCAAAATAAAATAATTTGTCCAATATTCATCCCTCTCAATTTTATTGAATTTCATTCAAGTGGAACATTTTACCTTTGCAATATGATTTCAATAGTTGTAGCAGCTTCCTCAAACAATGTCATCGGGAAAGATAATCAGTTAATATGGCATCTTCCCAACGATTTGGCATTTTTTAAAAACACCACATGGGGAAGTGTTATTATCATGGGAAGAAAAACTTACGAGTCTATCAACAAAGCTTTACCCGGAAGAATCAATATTGTGATTACCAGGCAAAAAGACTGGTATGCCGCAAATGTTATAACAGCAAACCATTTGAATGATGCCATTGACAAGGCTAATGCAACCAACTGCAAGGAGATCTTTGTGATTGGTGGAGGCGAAATCTACAAAGATTTTTTTTCAATTGCAAACAGAATATACATGACAAGAGTTCATACAGACTCCGATGGTGATACTTTTTTTCCTGCAATCAATCAAGATAGTTGGACATTGGTATCTAACACTGATTATTTTGCGGATGAAAAAAATACTTTCGATCATTCCATTCAGATTTGGGACAGAAAGTCTCTTGACCAAAATAAATAAATAATTCATTACAACAACCTTAATAAAAAAAACGAGTGTATTCTGCTCCGGTATTAGCGCTTAAATATTTTCATTACTGGCTTAATGCCCATAACAAAAAAGGTCATGGGGTTCATTCACCATTTGTGTATGATTTTATTAAAAATGTTTTAAATGATAAAAGTGAACAACCTTTTTTTAAAGAAATTGAGCTGCGGAGAAAAAAATTACTTAAAAATAAATCCTTTATTTCGGTTGAAGATTTTGGAGCCGGTTCTGCAATAATTACAAACAAAAAAAGAAGAATTGATACTATTGCCCAGTCTTCCTTAAAGTCAAAAAAATATGCACAGCTGCTTTATAAAACTGCAGCTTATTTTAATACTGAAACAATTCTAGAATTGGGCACTTCGTTTGGCATCACCACATCTTATTTTGCTAAAAGTAGCAATTCTGTAAAGGTTAAAACTTTGGAAGGTTCTGATGTAATTGCAAGAATTGCAAAAGAAAATTTCTCTTCATTGCAATTGAACAATATAGATTTGATGGTTGGGAATTTCAATCAAACGCTTCCAGCTTATCTCTCGAAGCATCCTCAGGTAAGCTTTGCTTTTATTGACGGGAATCACCGTAAAGAACCAACATTAAATTACTTCAATCAAATTGCCGGGCACATCAATGAATCATCCATCATTGTTTTGGATGATATTCACTGGAGTGCAGAAATGGAGGCTGCCTGGATTGAAATAAAAAATCACCCCTCTGTCACTTTGAGTATTGATCTGTTTTTGATAGGAATGGTATTCTTCAGAAAAGACTTTAAGGTAAAACAGCATTTCAGCATTCAATTTTAATTTTTCTTACCTTTGTGGCCAATTTCTTCACTTATGATTATTGGTCTACTCAAAGAACCGAATTCTGAAACACGAACCTCACTTTTGCCCGAACATGCGATTGCATTGAAAAAGATGAATGTTCAATTGATCATCGAATCGGGTGCAGGAGTGTCTGCTTTTGCAACTGATGAAAAATATATGGAAGCAGGTGCTTCAACTTGCAGCAGAAATGAAGTACTGGAAAAAGCCGATGTACTTCTTTCCATAAACCCGATCAGTGAAAATGATTCACAATTATGCAAAGGGAAAGTGATGATTGGATTGTTTCAGGCATTTTCAAACGCTGCATCCATATTACAATGGTCAAAAAATAATTGCACAGTTTTCAGCATGGATATGTTGCCCAGAACAACCAGGGCACAAAGCATGGATGTCCTTAGCAGTCAGGCAAATATTGCCGGGTACAAAGCTGTATTGTTAGCCGCTAACCTGTATCCGAAATACTTTCCAATGTTTATGACAGCAGCAGGAAGTATTGCACCTGCCAAAGTGTTGATTTTAGGTGCCGGTGTTGCTGGATTACAGGCAATCGCCACCGCAAAAAGACTGGGAGCTGTTATAGAAGTTTTTGATACCAGACCTGCCGTAAAAGAAGAAGTAATGAGTTTGGGTGCAAAATTTGTAGAAGTGGAGGGAGCTGCGGATGCAAGCAGTGCCGGTGGATATGCAGTTGAACAGTCTGAAGAGTTTATGAAAAGACAAAAAGCCAAAATTGCCGAAAGTGTTGCAAAAGCTGATATCATCATCACTACTGCCCAAATTCCCGGCAGAAAAGCCCCTGTTTTAATTACCGGTGATATGATTGCAAATATGAAAAATGGGTCAGTCATCATTGATTTGGCCGCATCTACCGGAGGCAATACCGATTACACTAAAAACGATGAAACAGTTGTAATCAATGGCGTTTCAATAGTGGGAAATTCAAAACTTGCCGGTTCAATGCCCAGCGATGCCAGCAAATTATATGGTAAAAACATCCTTAATTTCCTGCAATTAATTGTAACTAAAGAAGGAAATCTGCACCTGAATTTTGATGATGATCTGGTTAAGGGCACTTGTGTAGCACATCAAGGGCAAATTACCAATGAAAAGGTACAAGGAATGATTCAGTAATTTTTAGTAAAAAATCAATTGTTAACATTTATTTCAAACAACATGATAAATAATATTCTACACTGGATTCAAGACAACCAGCAAATCATCTATACGGTTATTCTAATGATTTTTGTTGGAATTGAAATTATCGAAAAGGTTCCCAGTGTTCTGCATACTCCTTTGATGAGTGGTGCAAATGCCATTCATGGGGTTGTAATCATTGGGGCGATCATTGTAATGGGAAAAGCTGAGCAGGACAACTACCTTGCATTGGCCTTGGGTTTTATTGCTGTCGTACTTGGAACATTAAATGTTGTGGGTGGATTTGTGGTAACAGACAGAATGCTGGAAATGTTTAAAAAGAAAAAATAAATAGTTGGCATCGGATTTGAAAAACTTCTAGAAAGCAATTAACCATGATGAATCAATACCTACTTACCATCTGTTATTTAATAGGATCCATTACTTTTATATTGGGGCTTAAAATGCTTTCCAATCCTGCATCTGCCAGAAAAGGCAATTTGCTCGCTGCAGCAGGTATGACCATAGCCATTTTAGGAACAATCTTTTTGTACAAAGACCTCGAAACAGGAACAGGACTACACAATTACACATGGATTTTTTCTGGACTTATCATTGGAGCTGTTATCGGAACATTGGCTGCAAAAAAAGTACAAATGACTGCCATGCCTGAAATGGTAAGTCTTTTTAATGGTATGGGAGGTGCTTGCGCCGCTCTGATTTCCATAGTTGAATTCAATCACTTAAGAAATGAACTTTCAATTAATCCCAATCCATTATTTCTCCCTCATGAACAATCGAAGGTTTTAATTATTGTGGTGGGTTTGATAATCGGTGCAGTATCTTTTGCCGGCTCCATGATTGCATGGGGAAAATTAAACGGAAGAGTAAAAGACATCAGTTTCAAAGGGCAAAATGTACTCAATCTACTTGTACTAGCATCAGCTATTGTAAGTGCTTGTTACTTAGTAATGAATCCTTTGCAACCAAACCTGCATTATTTTATTCTTGGTCTTTCCATAGTGTATGGTATTTTATTTGTGATGCCTATTGGAGGTGCAGATATGCCAGTAGTTATTTCACTGCTGAATTCTTTTACAGGTGTAGCGGCAGCATGCGGCGGTTTTTTATACGATAATAAGGTAATGCTGACTGGTGGAATTTTAGTGGGAGCAGCTGGTACTCTGCTTACCATTCTGATGTGTAAAGCAATGAACCGTTCTCTTAAAAATGTATTGATAGGCTCATTTGGAGGAGGCAATGCAGCTATATCAACAGGAAGTGGAACTCAGGGACAATACAAAGAAATCAGTTTGAGTGATACTGCCATGATCATGAGTTATGCCAATAAAGTAATGATTGTTCCCGGTTATGGACTAGCTGTTGCACAGGCTCAACACACCTGCCACGAACTTGAAAAAATTCTAACTGAAAAAGGGGTGGAAGTGAAATATGCCATCCACCCTGTTGCAGGTCGTATGCCCGGACACATGAATGTTTTGTTGGCAGAAGCCGATGTAAGCTATGACAATCTCCTGGAAATGGAGCAAGCCAATGATGAATTTGCAACCACAGATGTGGTGCTGGTTTTAGGTGCGAATGATGTGGTAAATCCCGCTGCAAAATCAGATCCGGCCTCTCCTATTTATGGAATGCCCATATTGGATGTTGAACTTGCCAAAACAATTGTAGTAAACAAAAGAAGTATGAAGCCCGGCTACGCTGGAATTGAAAACGATTTGTTTTTCAGACCGAAAACATCCATGTTGTTTGGAGATGCGAAAAAAGTGCTGCAGGAATTATGCACAGAAATTAAAAATGTTTAATCATTTTTTCAGTCCCTTTCTTTAACTATAAAACTGCTGATGTTTAACACATGCAATCCTATTTACCATCAGCGTTGTTAACCTCACTGAAATACGAAGAAGGATTTGACTTAAATGCATTTGTTGAAGCTCATCAATCCGACAAGCAAATAACATCCATTCGAATCAATCCTTTTAAACCTTTCAATGTTGAACATTCCTCTCTTGAATTGACGGAAAAAGTTGCCTGGTGCGACAATGGCTATTATCTGCTTAAACGCCCAACTTTTACCACAGATCCTTTTTTTCATGCCGGAGCTTACTATGTGCAGGAGGCTAGCAGTATGTTTTTAGAAGAAGTATTGAAACAAACCTGTAAGCTTGACCAATCACTCAAAGTACTGGACCTGTGTGCGGCTCCTGGTGGAAAATCCACTTTAATTGAATCCGTACTTTCAACAGACAGTATTCTTGTCAGCAACGAAGTAATTAAAACAAGAGTAAATGTATTAACTGAAAATATTACCAAATGGGGCGCTGCAAATACCGTCGTTAGTAATAATGACCCCAAGGATTTCCAAAGACTTACAGGCTATTTTGACGTCATTGTAGTTGATGCTCCTTGCAGTGGAAGCGGTTTGTTCAGAAAAGATCAAGATGCTGTGGATCATTGGTCCGAAGAAAATGTGTTACACTGCAGTCAAAGACAACAAAGAATTCTTGCGGATGTAATGCCTGCATTAAAACAAAATGGGGTATTGATTTATTCCACCTGTTCTTTTTCAAAAGAAGAAAATGAAATAGTGGTTGATTGGCTGGTTGAAAATCAAGGATTGGAAACAGTTAATGTCAAAATCAATGGAGAATGGGGCATTACACAAACAACATCTCCCAAACATAAAGCTGCAGGTTACAGATTTTACCCTAATAAAGTAAAAGGTGAAGGCTTTTTTATAAGTACCCTTAGAAAAAAAAACAATTCCGAATCGCATTCAATACAAAAAGCAAAATCGTCTTCTTTAGAAAAAATTTCTACATCAGAATCCGTTTCAATAAGAAACTGGATAAATAAAAAATCTTCGGAAATACAATTATTAAAATGGAAAGATGATGTAATCGCACTTTCCGACATATTGCTGCAAGAGGCTGCAACTTTACAAAATGCATTGTATATCAAAAAAATGGGAATCAACATCGGAACAACAATCAGAAAAGAATTGATTCCATCCCATCAATTGGCTATGAGTCGGATTTACTCTCCTGAAATTCCAACTATTGAGTTGGATAAAGAGACCGCATTGAATTATCTGAGACTAAGCAAATTCAATGTTGAATATCCAATAATTGGTTGGAATTTGATCCAATACTCAGGAAGGCCGCTTGGGTTTGTAAAATGTCTGCAAAACAGAATTAACAATTATTATCCTAAAGAATGGAGAATCCTTCACAGGTAATAAATATATTTATGAATATTATTTGCATCTTTGCATCATATTAAATTATCGAAAATGAAAACTCTTTTAAGATTAAGTTTAATCGTATTGGGCTTTACTCCTTTTTTTTCCTTTTCTCAAAAAACACATACAGTTGGTCCAAAAGAAACCCTTTTCTCCATTGGCAGAGAATATCAGGTTCATCCAAGAGAGCTAGCTGAATTCAACAATATTCCATTTGAAACTAGTTTGACCATTGGCCAGGTACTGAAAATTCCTTCGAAAAAAACAATGCAGCCTGTATCAACTGCAACAGCTGTTAAAACAGAAGTGACTTCGTCTCCAAACAAAGAAAAAAATTCGCAATTCACTGCAGAAAAAACAAACAATGTAAGATATACACCCATTTATCATATTGTAAAAAAACAGGAAAATCTTTTTCAAATAAGAATGCAATACAATAAAGTGCCAATGGACAGTTTGAAAAAATGGAACAACTTGAGCTCAGATGCAGTCAATGAAGGTATGAACCTGATTGTAGGATACAAAAAAATAAACGACAACAACTCTGTTGAAAAAGTAACCGCAACTGAACAGGATAACAATAAAAAAACAAACGTTCCTGCTAAAAAGGAACAGGATTTTTTTAGTAAGAGAGCCAGCGATTTTGAAAAGGACAATTCAATTTCATACGAAGAAGACTTTCAGGAAAAAATAAAAAAAACACCTTCAGTGCCTGAGGGATTTTTTAAAACTGCCTTTGAAAATCAATCCTCCTCCAAAACTTCGCTGAAAGAAGAAATTGGCAAATTAGCCAGTTTCAAAAGTACCAGCGGATGGGACGACAGCAAGTATTATTGTCTGTATAACAACGCTCCCGCAGGAGTTATTGTAAGAATCACCCATGTAAAAAATCAGAAAGTGATTTATGCCAAAGTGCTGGATACTATGCCGGACCTGGAGCAAAACAAAGGTATAACCATCAGACTCAGCAGAGCAGGAGCAGAACAACTGGATGCAACAAATGACAAGTTTGAGGTTAACATTGCCTACTAAGTCAAAAAATGATTTTTTAAATCCAATAAAGCACACACTCATTTCTAGCTTATGAAAAATATTTTATTAATAAGCATACTTGTTGCTGTAGCCAATCTATCAATTGCGCAAATAAAAACGTCCGAAGATTTAGATCCCAGATTTTCAAAATTGGAGAAAGGTATCAAATCCGATGATCTTGGATTTTTATACAAATCAGACTTTAATTTCTCCGATATTAAAATCAACGCTTCCACCAGTGTAAAAAATCAGCAAAAAACAAGTACCTGCTGGGCTTTTTCAACAACTTCTCTAGTGGAGAGTCAGGGAATTAAAAACAATATCGGAAATACAGATTTGAGTGAGATGTTTACTGTTAGGAACATCTATCTGGAAAAAGCTAAGAACTATCTTCTTCGGCAAGGACATGCACAATTCAGTGAGGGTGGACTTGGACATGATGTAATCAGATCAATGGCTGAATATGGAACAATGCCCGAAGAAGCATACAGCGGACTACCTGCTAACTCAAAGTCATTTGATCATGAGCAGCTATTCAACGAATTAAAAAAATTCATGGATAGCGTAATCGATGCTATGGGAAAAAACAATGTTGTCAGTAAAAATGGAACTGTCAGTGACTGGCAGAGGGGTTACAATGATATCTTGAACAAACACATGGGAATTGTTCCTGAAAAGTTCTTATATAAATTCAAACCATTTACTCCTCAAACTTTTGCAAGAAATTACCTCAAATTCAATGCAGAGGACTATATCAATTTTACATCGTTTACTCATCACCCTTATTATAAACCTTTTATCATTGAAGTCCCCGACAATTTCAGCAACGGATCCTATTATAATCTTCCTTTGAATGAGATGATTGAATCGGTAAAACTTGCTATTAACAGAGGATATACCGTGCTGTGGGATGCGGATGTCAGCAACAACGGTTTTAATCAAAAAATCGGGCTTGCATTAAATTTACCAAATGACTCTAAAGATATAATAACCAGATCAGACCCGGATGCTCCCGAAAGAATTGTTGATGAAAAAACTAGACAGAAATTTTTTGAAAATCTGGTTACTCAGGATGATCACCTGATGCACATTATTGGCATTGAAAAATCAAAAGGAGGTAAAACTTTTTTCATTGTTAAAAATTCCTGGGGTAAAAATTCCGGTCCGTACAATGGATACATTCATGTTTCAGAATCTTATTTAGCCCTCAATACAATCAGTCTGGTACTTCCTAAAGAAGCCGTCTTGAAACCAATACTGGATAAATTGAAGTAATCAATATAGTTTTAAAATCTACTTTTCAAATCTGTATCCTGAGAGAAAATCCCTGATATTCATTCTTTTTTTTCCTTCGAGTTGAAGTTCATTGATGTGCAGATAACCATCCCTGCAGGCAAACTTCAAAAATTGTTTGTTGTCTGTTTCATACATCCCTTTTTCAATTGAAGGAGTTGTCCATTCTTTTTTTGCAGAAAATATTTTTAATTTTTTACCCTGCAATTCAGTAAAAGCTGCAGGATAAGGAGATAGTCCCCTAATCAAATTATTCACTTCATCCATACTTTTTCTCCAATCAATCCTACAGGTCTCGGTAAATATTTTAGGTGCATGATTTAGAACAATATCATCATCAATTAATTTTTCCTGAGACAATTCAGGGATATCATCTTGTGCTATCTGTTGGATTGTTTTTAATAAAAGGGATGCTCCAATTTCTTTCATTTTATCATGTAAAGTTCCGGCAGTATCCCCCTCCTCAATATTAATTTTTTCAGAAAGCAAGATATTACCCGTGTCTATTTCATGTTTCAATTTAAATGTGGTAACTCCGGTATATTTTTCGCCATTAATGATAGCCCAGTTGATTGGAGCGGCACCTCTGTATTGCGGAAGCAATGAACCATGAAGATTCAATGTTCCCATTGGGGGCATATTCCAAACAATTTCAGGCAACATTCTGAATGCGACTACCACCTGTAAATCGGCATGCAGTGATTTTAATTCATCAATGAATGCTGGATTTTTTAACTTATCAGGTTGTATAACTTTCAGGCCTTTTTCGGTTGCAAATTTTTTGACAGCTGTCTCCTGCAAATGCATGCCTCTACCCGCTGGTTTGTCGGGAGCAGTAACTACTGCAATGATATTACAACCTGCCTTGTATAATTTTTCAAGAGATGCCACTGCAAAATCAGGGGTACCCATGAATATGATTCTAAGTTTCTTATAATCCATTTTCAATGATTAGTTTTCAAAATCCCTGTACAATAAGTACTTTTTTCTGATAGCTTTGAATTTTATCAAATCCGGTTCCCAGCTTTTACGAATTTCATTTTCAGTAAACCCGTTTTTGATTTGCTTCATCAGCAAATCGTTTCCTGCAAGGCTATTGAAGAAATTGTTTTTCAGGAAAAAACTGTCTTTTCCCGGAAATAGTTGATATGATTCCAGCAGGTATTTGATTTGAATTTTCTTTTCTGTTTTTTGTAACACTTCATCTATTGACCCTGATAAATTCCATCCATGACATTTTTGATAATAACATTTACTGCTTTTAGCCCCTAGATTAGGCATCGGAGTAAACGTATATAATTCTTTGGGTAACAAGGGGTGGCCAAACAACTGAAATGGTGTGGATGTTCCTCTTCCCTCACTTAAAATTGTTCCTTCAAAAAAACAAATTGAAGGATACCAGTATATAGATTGCATCTGTTTTAGATTCGGAGAGGGATTCACGGGTAAAGCATACAATGTTTTATGATCATAATTTTTACATGATATTATTTTCATCCAATTTTCGCGGGAAATAAATGAACTTGAATTTACATGAAGCCATCTTTCACCATATAACATCGATGCATATTCGCCAATTGTCATTCCATATACAACAGGGACAGGTTGCATGCCCACAAAGCTTCGGAAAGCAGTATCAAGCACAGGACCATCTACATAAAATCCGTTTGGATTTGGACGATCCAAAATAATAAGTTGCTTATTATTTTCAATACAAGCTTCCATACAATATTGAAGGGAAGATATATAAGTATAGAACCTCACTCCTACATCCTGAATATCAAAAAGCAACACATCAATTTCCGCCAAATCTTCCGATGTGGGTTTCTTATGATTGCCATATAAACTTACTATTGGAATACCTGTTTTTTCATCAATGCTGTTGTTTACATGTTCTCCTGCGGCTGCCACTCCTCTGAATCCGTGTTCGGGTCCGAATATTTTTACAATTTGAATACCTAATTTGTGCAAAGAATCCACCAGATGGGTTCGTCTGATAACAGATGTCTGGTTGGCGAAAATTCCCACAGATTTTCCCTTCAATAAATGTAAATACAACTCAGTTTGTTCAGCTCCTGTGACAACATTACTTTTCAGTAGCTCAATTCTTTTGGTTTGAGCACACCCAGTCAATGAAAAAAAAATCAGTAAGATGTTAATGATTGATCTGAATAATCTCATAAAGCAAAGTTGAACATTTTTTTTAATTCGGCGAATTTGAATTTTATTTATAATATTGCCTTTAAATGAGTACAATTTTGCTTTCCATTCGTCCTGACTTTTGAAAAAGCAGCACTGTATTAACTTTTCAATCCGGTATTTTCCGGACTAACTAAAAAAAACAAAAAAATGCAAACAGCAAAAGCAGGTGATGTTGTAAAAGTACATTACACGGGAAAATTAACCTCAGGTGAACAATTTGATTCATCT
>CAZCOL010000065.1:0-11657 GCA_964500545.1 uncultured Ferruginibacter sp.
ATCTGGCAGTAAGGATTATGACCATTTAATTGGTAATAATTTTGATGATAATCCTCCGCCTGATAAAAAATGGTGAATTTCTCAAGTGTGGTAACAATGGGTGAATTGAATTTTCCGGAATCATTTAATTGGTTAATGTAATCCTCAGCAATTTCTTTTTGATGCTGATTGTGGTAAAAAATAACACTTCTGTATTGAGTCCCTATGTCTTCACCTTGCCTGTTCAAGGTTGTTGGATCATGAGTGTCCCAGAAAACTGATAGTAACTCGCTGAATGAAATCATAGTGGGATCGTAAATAATATTGAGACATTCAGCATGACCAGTTTCTCCTGTGCAAACCATTTTATAATCGGGATTAATCATATGACCCCCGCTATACCCACTTTTTACCTCAAGTACGCCGTTCAATTTTTGAAAAATAGCTTCAGTACACCAAAAACATCCATTTCCAAGGGTAGCTGTTTCAGTTTGCAATGTCGAATGTATTAAATTGCCTTCCATATTTATTTATAAAATATAATTTTTGAAAATAAAGTCCATTTTATCAAACATAAAATTATTGATATTGTTCATGTTGTTGGGAATTTATTCATGTAATCCAAAAAACTTCTCCATGAACTTACAAAATCAAACTCATATAATCAGGCTAAAACCAGGAATGGATTTAAAAAAATCAATTCAGGATTATGTCAACGAAAATAATATAAAGGCTGGTTGGATAGTAACCTGTGTCGGAAGTCTTACAAAATACAATATAAGATTTGCGAATCAATCATCTTTGTCAAGCGATTCAGGTCATTTCGAAATTGTTGGATTGACAGGTACGCTATCAATCAATGGATCTCATCTACATGTTATTGTAAGTGACATCACCGGCAAAACCATTGGCGGTCATCTTTCAGACAATAACATAGTTTATACCACTGCAGAAATTGTGATTGAATCATCCGAACGTTTCAATTTTAAAAGAGAAAAAGACGGCACAACACCCTGGGAAGAATTGCAAATTGAAAAAAACAAATCCAGCAATAAGTAATGAAACTATTTCCTGAAAATGCTATCAATCAGCTTGAATTTGATAAAATCAAGGATTTGATTCAGTCAAATTGCAGAAGTGAGTTCGCTAAAGAAAAAACAAAGCACATTCGTATTCATACAAAAAAAGAATTCATACAAAAAGAATTAAGCCAAACAAATGAATATAAAATTCTCCTCGATTCCGGATTATATTTTCCAAATGATTTCACGGTAAATATTTCCAGGGAGTTGAAATTACTTTCCCTGTCCGGTGCAACACTCACATGTAAACAATTTTTACTGATCAGGAAACTATGTATCAATACAGAAGGTGTTTTCAGGTGGTTTGATGATGAAAGAAGAATATTGTATCCCCACCTCGCAGATGTGATTAAAAATTCTTATTACGAAAAAAACATTCAATTGCTTATTGATGAAGTTTTGGATGAATCTGGACATGTTAAAGACAATGCAAGCGAGGACTTGGCAGATATTCGAATGCGACTATACAGAAAACGCAGTGAATTGAGGCGTTTATTTGACAGGATAGTCAGCAAACTCAACAAACAAGGTTATCTCGCTGATATAGAAGAAAGCTTTATGAATGGCAGAAGGGTGTTGGCTGTTTTTGCAGAACAGAAAAGACTTGTCAAAGGAATATTACATGCTGAAAGTGACAGCAGAAGAACTAGCTTCATCGAGCCGGAAGAAACAACCACATTAAATAATGAAATATTCTCACTGGAGAATGAAGAAACCAAAGAAGTTTACAGAATTTTAAAAAATCTGACACAACAACTATCCGTTTACGCATCTTTTTTGAATGCTTATTACTGCATTGCCGGTGAATTTGATTTTATCTGCGCTAAAGCCAAGTTTGCACAGCAAATCAATGGATCTATGCCTTTGATAGAAGATAAAGCGATTGTCAAATTATTATCGGCAAATCATCCTTTGCTTTATTTGTATAACAACAAGAATCAGAAAAAAACTATACCGCTTGATTTGACACTCGATTCCGAAAACAGAATTCTGGTAATAAGCGGTCCAAATGCAGGTGGCAAAACCGTCACATTAAAAACAACCGGTTTGTTACAAATGATGGTTCAGTCGGGAATACTTGTTCCGGTAAGTCCTGACAGTACCATGGGAATTTTCAAACAAATGATGATCCACATTGGTGACACTCAAAGTCTTGAATTCGAATTGAGTACTTATTCTGCTCATCTGACCCATATGAAACACTTCATAGAAAATACCAATGGGAAAACCCTGTTTTTCATTGATGAATTGGGGAGTGGGAGCGATCCAAATCTGGGTGGCGCTTTTGCAGAAGTAATATTGGAGGAATTAGCCAAAAAACAATCGCTTGGAATAGTAACCACTCATTATTTGAACCTGAAAGTGATGGCGAATAAGGTAAAAGGAATATTCAACGGAGCCATGCAATTTGATGAGAAGCATTTGCTTCCATTATTCAAACTTAAAACCGGTTCTCCCGGAAGTTCTTATACTTTTTCAATTGCTGAAAGAATTGGCTTAAACAAAAGTTTGATAGAAAGAGCCAGAAGAATGGCAGATGAAAATCACTATAAACTGGACATTTTACTCAATAAATCCGAACAGGATCTTCAGCAAATAAATGCAGAAAAAAAGCACCTTAATCAATTGCTTCAGGAAAATGAACAGTTGAAAAAAGAAATGCAAAATTTGATAAAAAAAGAAAAACACCAACAGGAAATTGAAAAATTAAAACTAAGCAACAAGATATCAGAAGATAAATTGATTTATTTGAAGGATATGGAAAGAAAACTGAAATCTATGATTGTTGAATGGAGGAAAACGGAGGACAAACAGGCAGTCATTAAATTGATTCACTCCTTGCTTTTTGCCCAAAAAGAAAAATTTCAACAGGAAAAAAATAATAAAAAATCCAATGATTCAATTGAAGAAATATCCGGGGAAATCATTGTCGGAGCTAAAGTTAAAATGAAAGCCAACAGACAAACTGGATTGGTAAAGGAAATAAGGGGGAAAAAAGCGGTGTTGCAGGTTGGAAATATTCCCATGCATGTCAATCTGAAAGATCTCGTACTTATAAAAGAAAATTGATTCAATAGCAAAAAACATTGACTAAATTGGCTCTGTTTTTAATACAGCATCCAAATTAATTGGTCCATAAATATGAGGGAATAACTGATTGACGGAAGGAGACAGCTCATATTTCAATGCCGATAGTATTTTATTTTCCTCCACATGCAAAAGTATCAGGTTGGATTGATTCTTATAATATCTTTCCAATACACCAGCTAATTGCTCAGCGGTACACATGTGAATGAACCCTTCAGTTTGTAAAGAAGATTCTTCAAAATAACCTGCTGATTGAGCATGTAACCATTGTGATTCAGTGGTAATGTGATAAATCATTTTTCCATCATTTTAGCCAATAACTGAAGTTCATCCATTTTGTATTTGTTTTGATCATTGTCAAAACATTTGCTTAGTTCTTCCAGTAAAAGTTTGATGATTCTGATATTTCCCAATGGTCTGAAATAAGCATTGGAAGGGCTTACGGAAATGGATTTAAAATACCTTTCTATATCATTGTGAGAATACATTTGACCTGATATGGGGTCGATGTAAAACAATATTTTTTGTGAGGGATGACCGGATGGGTTTAGTACCTGATATTGTTCATCAAAATATCCCAGTAAAAATTGTCTGGGGATGTCAACTGCCTTAACAGGAATATCAAGCAAATGACAGAGAATAAGATAAATGATGCCATTACTGATTGAATTACCGGTTTTTGTCTCCAGTGTTTTATTGATTAAAAATTGTTCGGGAGATTCATAACTAAGTTCTGCTCCTTTTTGTTTGTAATAGTTGTAAAAAATGCTGTTCAAAACATTTATCTGCTCTATGGGAGTAAGATAATTATTCAGTTCAAGCCATACATTTCTTCTCAATTTTTCTATTTCCTGAAAAACATAATTGGATTGAATATCCGGAAAATGATATTTAGCTACAATAATGGAACCGCTTAAGAGATCAGGGGAGTGATGAAGCCAATTCGAAAATTCATTTTGCAAATCTCTGAAATGAAGTCTGTGTATCAGTGATTCAATCCTTTCCTGGACAGATTCATCTTGATTGTTTTCCCATAATTCCTCAAGATTTGGAATGATATCTTTTCCAAATGAAACAATTTTCTCACTGACAGATTCATAAATATCTTGATCAGGATCATCAATCAGATGCAACAGCGCTTTAATTTCTTTGTTTTCTTGCAATGGAAATTGGTGTTATTCAAACGTGAATATCGTGTAGTAAATTAGCAACTTACAACTTTAATTTTCCACAATCGTTATTAACTTTTTTTGTTGAATGCGGAAATAGCAATTAACTATTAAATTGTATGGATTATTATAAAAAAAACAGCCCTCAGTTGAATTTTCTGAGGGCTGATGTTAAGAAAATAATTTGTTATTTTTTGGATGATTTTTTTGATGCTGCTTTTTTGGTAGCAGATTTTTTCTTGGCGGTCGTTTTTTTATCAAATGCTTTAGGATCCTGTTGAAGGATCATTTTTTTAATTGAGTCAACATCAATAGCAGAGAGCTCTTCTGCTGAATATTTTCCATTGGCTCCCTGACCAATTATTTTAAGCATTTTCTTATTAAACCTGATAAATGGTCCCCATCTGCCATTTTCAATGGATATTTTTTCTTCAGGCCATTGCTGAATGAATCGATTGGCTTCTTTTTCTATTTTCTTTTCAATCAATTCATTGCAATCCTGTTGTGTGAGCAAATCAAAATTGTATGCCCTGGGAATGTTGATGAACAAATCATTCCATTTTATAAAAGGACCAAATCGACCTTTTCCTTTTGTAATAGGTTTTTCGTTGTAAAATCCAATTGGGGCATCTTCAATTTGTTTAGCTTGAATAACTTCTATTGCTCTTTTCAATTCCACATCCAATGGTTCTTCACCTTTTGGTAATGAAATAAATTGTTCTCCCCATTTAACATAAGGTCCAAACCTTCCAATATTGACAGATACTTCAAGCCCTTCGTATTCTCCCAAAGTCAAAGGCAATTTGAACAAATCCAGTGCTTCCTCAAAGGTGATTGTTTCAATACTTTGACTCGCTTTTAATTTTGCAAATCTCGGTTTTTCTTCATCGGTTTGGGCACCAATCTGAACCATAGGTCCGTAACGTCCCATTCTTGCAGTCAAAGGCTTTCCCTCTTCTGTTACTCCCAACATCCTTTCTCCAACAGCGCGTTCTGCAGTTTCCATCGTATGTGAAACTCCATTGTGAAAAGGAGTGTAAAAGGAAGCTACCATTTTGTTCCATACTATTTTTCCGTCAGCAATTTCATCAAACTCTTTTTCAATGTTTGCAGTAAAAGAATAATCCATTACATTTTGAAAATGCTGATTTAAAAAATCAGTTACAACAAGACCTAGATCAGTTGGAAACAATTTGCCTTTTTCAGCACCCGTATTCTCTTGTTCGGTTATTTTTTGAATATTGTCATCTTTCAATCGAATGATTCGAAAACTTCTTTTAATTGCTTCTTTGTCCTTTTTCTCCACATAAGTCCTTTTGATGATTGTGGAAATGGTTGGTGCATAAGTACTGGGTCTTCCTATACCCAATTCTTCGAGTTTTTTTACCAGGGAAGCTTCTGTATATCTGGCGCTGTGTTTTGTGAATTTTTCTGTTGCCGTCATTTGAATGAATGACAAAGACTGTCCAATGGTCAGATCCGGCAACCTGCTTTCACTTTCATCCTCACTTTCCTCATCATCTGTACTTTCTAAATAAACTTTCAAAAATCCATCAAATTTCAACACTTCGCCTGACGCTGTAAGCTCCTGTTGATTGGTACTGATGTTAATTTTTGCGGTAGTTTTCTCAAGCTCTGCATCACTCATTTGTGATGCGATGGTTCTTTTCCATATCAATTCATACAGACGATTTAATTCAGGATCACTTACAAAAGAATGTTCCATATAAGTTGGTCTGATCGCTTCATGAGCTTCCTGAGCAGATTCATTTTTATTTTTGTATTTTCTGATTTGTAAGTACTTATCCCCAAAATTTTTAGAAATGGCTTCTTTGATACTGTCCATTGCAGTATCACTTAAATTGACACTGTCTGTACGCATGTAAGTGATCTTACCACTTTCATATAACTTTTGCGCCAGCAACATGGTTTTACTAACTCCATATCCTAATTTCCTGCTGGCTTCCTGTTGAAGGGTAGAAGTGGTAAATGGAGGAGCAGGGGTGCGCTTCCCGGGTCTTACCTGGATGTCCTTTACCGTATATTGGGCATTGATGCAACTGGAAAGAAAAGATTCAGCATCTTCTGGCTGATTGTATTTTCCACCTTCGGCTTTGAATATGACTGTTTTATTGTTCAGATCAGTTGCAGATAGTGATGCTTCCACTTTAAAACTGCTTACTGCTTTGAATTGATTGATTTCTCTTTCTTTTTCAACAATCAATTTCACCGCAACGCTTTGAACCCTTCCTGCACTCAAACCACCTTTTTGTCCAATTTTTCTCCATAGTACAGGGCTTAATTCAAACCCCACGATTCTATCCACCACACGTCTTGCTTGCTGAGCGTTCACAAGATTCATATTGATGAGTCTGGGTGATTGAACAGCCTTTTGTATGGCAGGTTTGGTAATTTCATGAAATACGATTCTTTTGGTCGTTGCAGGATCAAGCTTTAGAACTTCAGCCAAATGCCAACTAATGCTTTCTCCCTCACGGTCCTCATCCGAAGCAAGCCATACTTCATCGGATTTTTTGGCAATTGCACGCAATTCATTGACAACCCTTTCTTTTTCAGCTGGTATTATATATTTAGGTAAGAAATTATTGTTGATATCGATACCCATGTCATTTTTTTCCAAATCACGGATGTGACCATAACAACTTTTCACTTCAAATTCTTTACCCAAAATGCCCTCAATGGTCTTTGCCTTAGCCGGTGACTCCACAATCAGTAAGTTCTTTGCCATAATATTTAATTAAAATATTACACATCCTATAACATATTTTTACGTGTTATGAATATGTATTTTCAGTGCAATATTAGTTTAAAATTGAAAAAACAAAATTTTTACTAAAAAAAATCGTCCATTTTAATTTTCAAAAATGTATCATAATTGCCAAAAAATAAAAATCATAATCAACTGAATTGTAATCTTGAAAGTATTGTAAATATTCGATTGTAAAGAAATTTATAAACTGATAATTACACCTGTATTTTCCAAAAAAAATATTTTAATGAAATAAAAAAAGTTTTTTAATGCTTTTGGGGATTTGAAAATGATCTTTGGGTAAACCTCAAAACAAAAATTTCAACACAAAGCTTTACGATTTCTTTCATTCTCTTTTTGTAATTTCAGTCTCCGAAGGTAAATATATGAATGTAGTAATAATAGGTTCAGGCAATGTAGCAAGTGTATTATGTAAACTGATGCAACAACATAACATTCAGATCATTCAGGTGGTTAGCAGGGATATCTCCAATGCACGATTGCTTGCAGAAAAAATTAATACTGCTTATTGTGACTTTAGTGGCCCGGTTAATTCAAATGCCGATTTATTCATTATGGCATTGTCTGACAAGGGACTTCAAGCTGATTTTTCATTTTTAAACATCAACAATAAACCTATTGTTCACACTGCCGCTTCTGTTTCGATAGAGGTATTAAAAAAAATATCGGATAACTATGGAGTATTATACCCTTTACAAACTTTACACAAAATCAATGATGATTTTCCCTCCATCCCTTTTTTAATAGATGGCAACAATGAAAAAACCATTTCATTCATTCGATCATTTGCAAATACACTTTCCGGAAATGTGCAACAGGCCGATGATGAAACTCGAATAAAATTACATGTAGCAGCTGTAATGGTAAATAATTTTACCAATCATTTACTTTCATTAACGGAATCTTTTTGTGAAAAAGAGCAAATCAGCTTTGAATTGCTGAAACCATTGATGAATGAAACTTTCAATCGGATTTTAAATGAAAGTCCATCAAAAATACAAACAGGTCCCGCAAAAAGAAAGGACGGAGAAACTATAGATAAACATTTGTCAATACTGGCCAATCACCCTGAAATGAAAAAAGTATATGAAATGCTGACGCTAAGTATTATGAACAATCAATGATAAGGAAAAACAATATCGGTTTGTACCTTATATGGATCAACCGCATTTCCATCTTTGTCTATTGGGTCGGTCACATAAATTTCATAAGCTGGCGCTGTCAATGACTTATTATTTCCCTTTATCCAATCTTTTAGTGACTCATAGGCTTGTACTGTTTCTTCATAAGGTCCGAAATAATGAGCCAGAATTACTTTGCTTCGTGGGATTCGTTTAAAATTGATGGATTTGGTTAATTTAGCCGGTTTTTTGTCAACCGGAAAACCCGCTTCAAAAAAGAAAGGTGCTTTTTGTGTTTTATACCAGGCTAAAGGAGGTCCGGTAATTTTCAATTTGTTTTTTTTGATACACTCAGTAAGTTTTTCTGCATAAATTATACCTAGTTTTTGACTCAATCTAAAATTATTTGAAGCGCTGTCTTTAATGGAAATTACATTGAATGGCAACGAAACAGTATCCACAATATTGATGATAGGGGCAGCTCTATATGCAGTATCAGATTTACTTACAATCTTATTCTTTTTTAAAATAATAGTTGGTTTTTCTTTAATGGATTCATCTTTTTCATTTACACATGATAAAATAAATAACATCGTAAAAACAAATGAAAGAAGATTAATGAGGGATAATTTGTTCAAATGGTATTTGATCATTTCTAATAATAAATTAAACACAATCTAAACATTTTAGCGCATATTTACGAGCTTATATGTTCTATATTTCCTTTAATTGAGATTTTCGTGTAGGTTTGCAGCCTGAAATAAATAAATGTATGTATAATATCACGTTCAATTTTGAGCAAAAGGGTTTAAATAGCATCACACTTGAAAATATAGAACCGGGGCAATCAATCCTGGAAGCAGCTTTGAAAAATGATATTGAATTACACCACAACTGCGGAG
The DNA here is from genome assembly GCA_964500545.1 of uncultured Ferruginibacter sp. Classification (GTDB taxonomy): domain Bacteria; phylum Bacteroidota; class Bacteroidia; order Chitinophagales; family Chitinophagaceae; genus Ferruginibacter. Next base: position 9,133 of record CAZCOL010000065.1, read on the forward strand.
GAGTTTGTGCTTGCAGTACTTGCCATCTTTACGTGGAGCAAGGTGAGCAATTCATAGAGGAGTTATCAGACAAGGAAGAAGATTTTATTGACAGGGCAGTAAGTCCTAGATTAAATTCAAGGCTTGGTTGTCAATGTATTTTGAATGATGGAAGCGGAAATATCACAGTAACGATACCAGATCAATCTCAATTTTTTGGCGAATAAATTATTAAATATGACATTTGAACCCCCTATACATTGGAATGATTATGAAGACATTGCCATGAAACTTTATGAAAGGTTTGGCGATGAATTTGGCGAAAGTAAAATTTATCGGATTCGTTTTACAGATCTCCACAAATGGGTGATGGAAATTCCAAACTTTGCCGGAAATGCGGAAGAAAGCAATGAAGGCCATTTGGAAATGATTCAAAGTTCATGGGTTTATGAATGGAGAGACGGTCAAAAATAACTGATTCAATTTTAATAAATATTTTTCCCACTGAACATGAATGTTCTCGAACTTTTCAAACCAATAAAATTAATGGTCATGGATGTTGACGGTGTGTTAACAGACGGAAAAATAATTTTGTTGGAATCATTGGAAATGGCAAGAGCTATGAATATTAAAGATGGATATGCATTGCAGCTTGCGATAAAAAAAGGGTATCATATTTTGGTGATTTCCGGAGCAAGCGATGGAGGTGCTGTTTCCAACAGATTGAAAAAACTGGGTATTAAAGAAATCTATCAGGGAGTAACCGACAAAGCTGTTTTATTGAAAGAAAAAATGGATTTCTGGAAACTAACCAAAGAACAGGTTTTATTTATTGGCGATGATATACCTGATATGCAATCAATGAAATCAGTTGGTTTGGCCTGTTGCCCAAGTGATGCAGTGGCAGAAATTAAAAATATATCACATTATATTTCACCCCATAAAGGCGGGGAGGGATGCGTTAGGGATATAATTGAGAAAGTAATGAAGCTCAACAACAACTGGGATCTGGAAACTAATACTGCTGCAAAATAACTTTTCACAATCCGGTATAGATCTGTAATTGCTATCTTAATTCGGCAATATGAAATTAATCAAAGCATTTTTTCAATTAATCAGATGGCCTAATCTGATATTCATAGGGCTTACTCAATGGCTTTTTTATTTTTGTATAGTTCATTCCGTTTATGAACCCAATCAAAGTACAATACTGAGAGTGAATCAAATTGATGGGCTTCTCTATTTGTTGATGTTGGCTTCAATAATGATCGCTGCTGCCGGTTATATCATCAACGACTATTTTGATTTGCAAATTGATTCAATAAATAAACCCCAAAAATTAGTTATTGATAAAATGCTGAAGAGAAGATGGGCGATCGTGTGGCATTTGTTTTTATCGCTTGCGGGCCTGATAATCAGCATTTACATAAGTTTTGAAACCGGCAAATGGATAATTGCAATAGCTAATTTTTTATGTATTTTATTGCTGTGGATCTATTCAACCACCTTCAAGAAAAAAATATTGACGGGCAATATCATAATTTCAGCATTAACCGCTTGGGTGGTATTGGTTGTTTATTTTTATGAAGGAGCAAATCTGCTGAATTATCAGGGATGGAAGAATGCAAATTATCCATTCGACATCAGGAAATTGTATCAATTGACAATCCTTTATTCGGGTTTTGCCTTTATCGTCTCATTGATCAGAGAGGTTGTGAAAGATATGGAGGACATAGATGGAGATGCTCGTTTTCATTGCCAAACAATGCCTATCAAATGGGGAATTCCGGCAAGCAAAGTATTTGTTGCAGTCTGGATCATAATTTGTGCTTCTTCCCTAATCATCATTCAAATTTATGCCTGGCAGATAGGATGGTGGATTAGCGCTGTTTATAATTTAGTTTTCGTGATTGGTCCTCTTTTGATTGTTTTAAAAAAATTATACAATGCAAAAATTTCCAGAGACTATCATCAAATAAGCAATTACTTAAAAATAGTAATGCTGGCCGGGATTTTAAGTATGTTGTTTTTTAAATTTATCTGATGGACAAAAAAATAATTTTAGCATCACAGTCACCCAGAAGAAAGCAATTGCTGGAATGGGCAGAAATAGATTTTGAAGTTATGGTTAGCAATACGGATGAAAGCTATCCTTCAAATTTGAATTTTACTGAAACAGCCATTTATATTGCCAGAAATAAAGCAATGGCAATTATAAAAAATTACAACCCTGAATATCCGGTACTAGCAGCAGATACGATTGTTGTTTGTAATAATGAAATCATAGGAAAGCCAATAAATAAAGAAGATGCTGTTCAAATCATAAAAAAGCTTTCCGGTAAAACACATCAGGTAATAACCGGCGTTTATATCAAACAAAAAGAGAAAGAAATTTCATTTGCCGATATTACTGAAGTTGCCTTCAATGAACTTACAGATGAGCAAATAGAGTTTTATGTTGAAAAATACAAACCCTATGATAAAGCAGGAGCCTATGCCATACAGGAATGGATAGGAGTGGTCGGCATTAAATCCATCAAAGGCGA
>CAZCOL010000066.1:0-7436 GCA_964500545.1 uncultured Ferruginibacter sp.
CATACTGTCAGCAGAAATATTGTTATTGAATTCATACAGTACTAAGTTGAAACTATCGATATTTTTCCTCATTGAAACGCTGTCCATAGTTTTGAGTGGAAGTGTGTTTGATAAACTGTCTTTGTTGGGGCTGTCTATTTCAGTATTGTTGGAATGATTAAAGTATATTATCAGGGTTGCCAACAAAGCAATTGTAACAGCTCCAAAAACAATAATTTTTTTATCTGGCAGGTTGAATGGTTTTGCTTTTACAGGGGAGGAGAAGTCAATTTCTTTTTTTTCGGTTGATTTGCTTTGGGTTGTATCCACTGCTTCAGGAGTTGACTCGCCCTGAATAAATTCATAAATACCCATTTGGTTTTTTTGAAGCACACCTATGTCTTTCAAAACCATCTGCTTTCCAATATTTAAGAACTGTTTGCCAATCAATAAGTAAGATTCTATATCAGAAGCAGTCAGTGATTTTATTTTTCCTGTTTTCGCAGAAACAAAATCAATGAATGAGCTGTCTGTTTTGGTATTTTTATTGAATTCAAATTGGATTGAATCTTCAGGAAATATAACATCTGCATTTAAATCCTCCGTTGATGGAATGTCTTTATTAAGGCGCAACATACCAATTCCTTCAAGACTTATGGTTTTGTTGATAACTAAGAAATGAGAAATGAGTTGTTCCGGTTTCATTTGATATGGTTGGTTTGATTTTTAATAAGCATTGATTCAAAATTCAAAATTCAAAATTCAAAATTCAAAATTCAAAATTCAAAATTCAAAATCACTAAGCACTTTTTAATTTTTACTTTTCACTTTTTACTTTTCTACACTAAATGCATAATTGTAAATTTTTCAACGCAATATATCCAATTATTATTTAAACAAGTTTTTTTGAATTTATTTTTCATGCTTTAATTCAATGCTACTCTTATTCAGTATTTTAAGCAAATCTTTGTATTTTTGAAATATGTTAACGGAATCAGAATCTGCTTTTTTAAAACATTGGGAGTCTGTCAGGGTAGAATACAGCTCTTTCAAAAGCAAATTGCTTCGGGGTTTGCCAATGGCATTGATTTTTTCTTTACCCATTTTTTTTTCTGTTGTACTTGTGTATTTATTTTCACCAGAGTGGTACACCAAAATTTCATCAAGGGCTTCAGGGGCTTCTTTCATGATTTTAATTTCTATAATATTGATAGCATTGTTTTTTTCATTTTCAAGAATGCATTTCAAATGGGAAATGAATGAGCAACTTTATAAAGAATTGATGCATAAAAAAAACAACTCTATAAACAAATAAACCAATGAGAATTTTCCTCTTCATATTAATTTTCTTATCACTGATTGCCGGATCTTGCATGAAAATTAACAACACCTGTTCTTATAAAGAATCTACAGCGGTTGCGGATACTGCTCAGATTAACAATATTCAGCGATATTTCAGCGCAAATAACATTACCAACATGCAGCAGCATCCGTGCGGTGCTTTTTATAAAATAAACAGTTTGGGAACAGGTGGTTTAAATCCTATTCTTTGCAGTAGGGTTTATTTCAATTATGCAGTTTATAAAATGGGATATAGCATAGCTTTTGACAGTCATTCCAGTTCTCAGGGTATTTCTTTTATGTTGGGAGATTTAATAGCTGGCGTCCAAAAATTAGCACCCTTGATTCAATCTGGGGGATCAATTACTATGTATATTCCTCCAACGCTGGCTTATGGAAGTCAGGTACTGAAAGATCAAAACGGTGCCGTAATTTTACCTGCAAATTCCTATTTACGATTTGAGATGTCGCTGATTGCTATACAGTGATTATAATTTTGTGTCTGTTAATTTTATAATTTTTAAATCATACTTTTTCATTTTGAATCACGAGGCAATTTCTGTTTTTGATATGTTCAAAATTAGTGTGGGGCCAAGTAGTAGTCACACTCTGGGACCTTGGCGTGCTTCACTTCAATTTTTGGAAGGATTAAAAAAGCAAGCATTATTCAATTCTTTGAATAAAGTGGAGGTTTTGTTATATGGCTCTCTTGCTAAAACAGGCATTGGTCATGGAACAGATATTGCTGTCATGCTGGGGCTTTCTGGAGAAGATCCTGTTAAAATTAATGTAGACTCTATTGAGGCTCGTATAAATAATATTAAAGCCAACCAAAAAATCAATATCGGAGGAGTAAGATCAATCCCATTTGATCCCGTTGCTGATATCAACTTTCTGATAAATGAATCATTGCCTTATCACCCAAATGCACTTACATTTTTAGCTTCTTTTGAAAATGGCAATCAAGTTGCTGAAACATTTTATTCTATTGGAGGTGGCTTTGTTAAAAAAGAAGGGGATGTGTTAGTTGCACAGCAAATTATTTCTATTCCCTTTCCCATAAACGTTGCGGAGGATTTGCTTCATTGGTGCAGAAAAACGGGGATGAGTATCGGTGAAATTGTATTGGAAAACGAACAAAGCTGGAGAACGGAAAAAGAAACCAAGGATGGCTTGCTGGAAATTTGGAATGTGATGAAGCATTCAATATACAAGGGTTGTCACATACAAGGATTTTTACCGGGTGGACTGCATGTTAATCGCAGAGCACATGAGTTGAATAAAAAATTAATTAAAAATGCAGCTTATTCAAACTATGATGAATGGTTGAATGAAATTTCAAAAGGGGGCAATGATTTTAAATATATACTTGATTGGGTCAGTTGTTTTGCGCTGGCTGTAAATGAGCAAAATGCATCGTTTGGCAATGTGGTTACAGCCCCTACCAATGGTGCTGCCGGAGTGATTCCTGCTGTTCTTCAATACTATGTTGCATTTTGCGGTGGAAATGAAACAGAAAAAATAATACATTTTCTTTTGACTGCCTCGGAAATCGGAAGCATTTTCAAAAAAGGGGCTACGATATCTGCTGCTATGGGTGGCTGTCAGGCCGAAATTGGTGTAAGCAGTGCAATGGCAGCAGCAGCATTAACTGAAGTTATGGGAGGCACGCAACGTCAGGCATTAATGGCTGCAGAAATTGCTATGGAACATCATTTGGGAATGACTTGTGATCCTGTTGGCGGATTGGTGCAAATTCCTTGTATTGAAAGAAATGCAATGGGGGCTATTAAGGCAATTACAGCAAGTCAATTGGCATTGCAAAGTAAACCCGATTTTGCAAAAGTCAGTCTCGATGAAGTAATCAAAACAATGTGGGAAACTGCATTGGATATGAACAGCAAATACAAAGAAACTTCTGATGGGGGACTTGCGGTGAATGTGCCGCTTGGATTGAGTGAATGTTAAATTATATTCCGTATTTTCTTTTGATATCTCTTTCAGCCTCTCTTTCCTTGATGACATTTCTTTTGTCATAATGCTTTTTACCTTTTCCAAGACCTATATCTATTTTTGCCCAACCTTTTTCACTGAAAAAGATTTTAATAGGGATTATGCTGTATCCTTTTTCTTTTATTTTAGTAGCTAACTTTCGCAATTCCTTTTTTGTAAGTAATAATTTTCTTTCCTGAAGGGGTTGGTGGTTGGTATATGTGCCAAAAGAATATTCTGAGATGTGAAGATTTTTAACAAAGAGTTCATTTTGGTGAAACAAACAAAAGCTATCGTTGAAACTGACTTTTCCAGCTCTGAGTGATTTGATTTCAGTACCGGAAAGCACAATACCGGCTGTATAAGTTGCCTCAAAAAAATATTCAAAATCTGCTTTTCGATTGATAAGTTCCAACGGGTATTTTTTGCAAATGTATGAAGTTGTAAACGAATGAAGTAAGAGGTTTAAATGATCTTCATTGTTTTATAAAAAAGAAAACCGGGGTAGAAACCCCAGTTCGTTTTTAATCCGTACCCTATGAAAACTATCGTAAAGATAAACTCTAAATAATTATCAATAATAAAAACAATTGATTTTTTTAAAAAAAAGTTAAACCTGTAGAATATATACTACCGAAGAGTTGTCTCAATTCAACAATTATGAATTAAATAAAATTAATATTTTCGATAGTTTTTCTTTCAATTCTTTCCTGTGTATGATAAAGTCCAAAAAACCATGTTCTAAAAGGAATTCACTGCGTTGAAATCCCGGTGGAAGGTCTCTTTTTATGGTTTCTTTTATTACTCTTGGTCCTGCAAATCCAATAAGTGCACCAGGTTCCCCGCAAATAATATCGCCCAACATGGCAAATGATGCGGTTGTTCCACCAAAAGTGGGGTCGGTACAAAGAGATATGTAGGGTATTTTTGCCTCGCTTAACTGCATTAATTTTCCGGAAGTTTTAGCCAATTGCATCAATGAAAATGCACTTTCCATCATTCTTGCACCACCACTTTTATTGATAATCATAAATGGGATGGAATGCTTGATGCAGTAATCGCATGCCCTTGAAATTTTTTCACCCATGACACTTCCCAGACTTCCTCCTATAAATTCAAAATCCATACAAGCTATAACCAACTCATTGCCAAAAACTTTACCATGTGCTACTGTGATTGAATCATGAATGTTTGTTTTTGCATAGGTTTCCTTAAGTCTTTCCTTGTAGGGTTTCAAATCAACAAATTCAAGGTGGTCTTTGGAGATGATATTGGCAAACAATTCCTGATACTCATTATTGTCGAAAACAATTTCAAAATATTCTTCACTTCCTATTCTGTGATGATGGTCACATTTTGGGCAAACAAAATTGTTGTCGGTCAAATCTTCAATCGTACAAATATGGTTACAGGAAGGGCATTTGGACCAGATTCCCTCCGGAGAATCTTTTTTTTCTTTGGTAGTAGTTAAAATTCCTCTTTTCTTGCGTTTAAACCAATTGTCACCGCTTCCGGGATCTGTGCTGTCACCAGCAAGGTTTGCATCAAAATCTTCCTCTAATTTCATACTGTTCCCTATTTTTTATGATTAATTGATTTAGTGTTGGATAAATCAGAAAAAGAAATGAAAATTTATGCGATAGTTATTGATTTGTCCAAATAAACATCCTGAATTGCGTTAAGCAATTCTACGCCTTCTTTGATGGGACGCTGAAAGGCCTTTCTACCGCTGATCAGTCCCATGCCTCCGGCTCTTTTGTTGATTACTGCTGTAGTAACTGCTTCGGACATATCAGACGCACCTTTGCTTTCTCCACCACTGTTGATCAGGCCAACTCTTCCCATATAGCAATTGGCAACCTGGTATCTTGTTAAATCAATCGGATGTTCAGAGGTTAATTTGCTGTAAACAAGAGGTGAAGTTTTTCCATGTTTTGTGGCATTGTAACCACCATTATTGGTAGGTAATTTTTGCTTGATGATATCCGCTTGTAAGGTAACACCTAAATGATTGGCTTGTCCAGTCAAATCTGCTGAAGTGTGATAATCAATTCCATCTACTTTAAATGAATTGTTTCTTAAGTAACACCAAAGTACTGTAGCCATACCTAATTCGTGCGCCATCTCAAATGCAGTAGCCACTTCCTGTAATTGTCGGGTACTTTGATCACTTCCCCAGTAAATGGTGGCTCCCACAGAAGTAGCACCCATATTCCAGGCGGATTTTATTTGCCCAAACATTACCTGGTCAAATTTATTGGGATAGCTTAAAAATTCATTGTGGTTGATTTTAACCATCATTGGAATTTTATGTGCATATTTTCTGCTGATAATTCCTAATACTCCATATGTTGAAGCAACGGCATTGCAACCTCCTTCAATGGCAAGTTTTACAATGTTTTCAGGATCAAAATAAATTGGATTAGGGGCAAAAGATGCACCAGCACTGTGTTCTATTCCCTGATCTACAGGTAATATGGAAACATAGCCCGTACCGGCAAGTCGTCCGCTGTTGAAGATTCCTTGCAGGCTTTTTAATGTCTGGTTGTTTCGGTTGCTGTTCATCCATATTTCATCCACATGAGCAGGAGAGGGGGTATGTATTTGATCTTTGGTAATTGTTTTGCATTCGTGTTTCAGAAGCATATCGGCGTCTTTGCCCAACAAATCAATTATTCTTGCACTCATAGTTATTTATTTTTTGCAAAAATAGTAAACAGAACCGTTCTAAAGAAAGATAGTTTATTTTAACAGCAATATATTACGTAAATCTTCAAAATATTTTGCTGAATTCAATATTTCACTGCCATACCAGCTAAAAAAAATGCCGTTAACTAAAAGTATTTCAATATTTGGTAATTTTTTTTTCAATTCTTTCATGTGTTTTTCATTGAATGGATATGGTTCACTGGAAAGCAATACCAGCTCACATTTGTTTTGAATCATATCTTCTATCGGAATAACAGGGTATCTTTTTTTATCGGAAAAAATGTTTTTAAATCCAGCTTTCTTCATCATATCCGAGATGAATGTATCTCCACCCACAGTCATGTAAGGGTCTTTCCAGATCAGATAGGCGGTTTTGAAAGCATGTTCATATTTGAAAGAGTAAGTTTCAAATGATTTTTTTATTGTATCAACAAGTTGTTTTGATCTTTCAATTTTTCCAGTCAATTGCCCAATTTCAAGAATCATTGAATAATTATCGTTCAAATTGTTTACATCGGTAACCCATACAGGAAACAATGCAGCCAATTCATCGATTTGATCTTTAATATTCTCTTCTTTATTGCAAATGATCAAATCGGGTTGCAATTCTTTGATTATCTGAATTTGGATGTTTTTGGTTCCGCCAACTTTTGTTTTGCTTTGTAATAGCATTTTGGGTAAGGTGCAAAATTTTGTCACACCAATGATTTCATTATCTAAATCCAAATAACTTAAAAGTGAAGAAACAGAAGGAACCAATGAAACAATTCTTTTAGGGTTACCTGTCCATTGATCTGTGTGTTTAATATACATTCTTAAAATTACACAAGACGCTGCATAAAAAAAACTCCCGCCAAAGCAGGAGTATAAGTTTGATGGTAGAAATGTTAGTTTTTATAGGGATTGGGTTGTGTTCATCAGGATACGAATCTTGCTTTCAGTTTAATTATATTTTGGGTTTTTCATAGGAATCAATATTTAAAATTTATTTTTTTCAAAAAAAAGAAGTTGACTGATACTGGATTCTTTTGTTTTCAGGGTTTGGGATTTGATTTGAATTTTTTTTTTCAAATCATCAGTTTTTGTAGGTTTCGGATAATGATTGATACGATGTCTATCAATCAACTTCTAACACAAAATTGCACAGAAAGTCAAATATGCACAAGAGCATAATTGCCCTTTTTTATTCATGTTGTATTTACTGAGCATAAAGTAAAACTCATAGAGTATTATTCGTAATCATACTAAAAACATCATGTGATTTGTACGAAATTATTATTTATAAATGCTCGGCGATGTAAATAATTCATTAAAAAAAACTCCTGCCGAGGCAGGAGTAAGACTTTTAAGGATAGGTTGATTAGGGTTTTGGATCAATGTTTTTTTTAGGGTTTTGGATCAAAGTTTTTTTTAGG
>CAZCOL010000066.1:7536-11550 GCA_964500545.1 uncultured Ferruginibacter sp.
TTAGGGTTTTGGATCAATGTTTTTTTTAGGGTTTTGGATCAAAGTTTTTTTTAGGGTTTGGATGAATGTTTTTTTTAGGGTTTTGGATCAAAGTTTTTTTAGGGTTTGGATTTAAATATTATCATCTGATTTCTTACACAAATTTCCATTGAATATTTGTGTCCCACAAGAGCATAATTGCCCCTTTTTTGAGGTGAAGTAATTACGGACTATATCGTAGAATAGAGCTTCATCAAGGGGTATTGTTACGTTGTATAGGTATCGTAATTCTACGTTTATTTTGCTCTATTGAGTAATAAAAAAAAGAATGCCGCATAATAAAATGCAGCATTCGTAAGCTTTTAGAGAAATTTGAATTGAATAGCGTTTTATTTGGACAAACTCTGTATGATATCGTATTTAGTGACAATTTGGTATAGTCCGCTATCATCTTTGCTCAATACTGCTCCATTTTCTTTGTTGATAAATGAACTTAATCTTTCTACAGGAGTGTCAAATCCAACTTCAGGATATGGACTTTCCATCACGCTGGAAACGGGTGCTGTTTTGATGTTGGGGTTGTTAAGCATTTTGTTGAATAATCCGCTTTCTGAAATTGCTCCGATATTTTTTCCATTTTCAAAGATTGGAATATTTTCAATCTCATATTTTTTCATCAACTCAATGGCTTCTAAAACTGAATGAGCAGGAGACAGGCTAATCAGTTTCTGGCTTTTTCGGGCACTGATAATGTCCTTAAATGTTTTGACATCCAAAAATCCTCTTTCAAGCATCCATTCGTCGTTGTATACTTTAGCAACGTAGCGGCTTCCATGGTCATGAAAAATACATACTACAACGTCGTCTTTTTTAAGTTGGTCTTTTAATTGAAAAACACCTTGCAGACAACTTCCGGCACTGTATCCACAAAACATTCCTTCTTCCTTGGCAATTCTTCTGGCCATTACTGCACCATCTTTGTCAGTTACTTTGGTAAATTCATCAATAAAACGCATGTCATAGTTTTCCGGAACAAAGTCCTCACCAAATCCCTCGCTGATATATGGGTACACTTCGTTTTGATCAATTTCTCCTGTTTCAAAATATTTTTTTAGCAAAGAACCATAGCTGTCTATGGCCCAAACTTTTATGTTAGGATTTTTTTCTTTTAAATATTTGCCTGTTCCTACTATAGTTCCACCTGTTCCTGTTGCTACCACTAAATGAGTTACTTTTCCTTCGGTCTGTTCCCAAATTTCCGGTCCTGTTTGTTCGTAATGTGCTTGTCTGTTTGCAAGGTTGTCGTATTGGTTTACATACCACGAATTTGGAATTTCGGTGGAAAGTCTTTTTGAAACTGAATAGTAAGATCTGGGATCTTCGGGTTCAACATTTGTCGGGCAAACGATTACTTCCGCTCCAACTGCTTTAAGTATGTCTGCCTTTTCTTTTGATTGTTTGTCTGTTGTGGTGAAAATGCATTTATAGCCCTTAACGCAAGCAGCCAATGCGAGACCCATACCTGTGTTTCCACTTGTCCCTTCAATGATCGTTCCTCCCGGATTTATTTTTCCTTCCTGCTCTGCAACTTCAAGCATCTTAAGCGCCATTCTGTCTTTGATTGAATTGCCGGGATTGAAATACTCTACTTTAGCCAGTACAGTACAAGGTAAATCTTTGGTAATTTTATTCAATTTGATAAGAGGCGTATTGCCAATAGTTTCAAGAATGTTGTTTAACCACATGTTATTTGTTTTTTCAAAGGTAATGCTTTGGAGGTTTTTTTTATTCGTTTGAACTGTATGATTGATTGTAAAGAATAATTTTAACAGGTAATATATTGAAGCATTATTGTTTTATTAATTCAATTGCTTTTTCAACGGTCAAATCATCTTTATTCGATGAAATGATATAAGCTTCATTATTCCAGTTATTTCTTGCAATATTGTATTTAATGGACATTTTTATCAATCTCTTGTCCTTGTCATTTAATGTGGAAATTTTGATTGAGTCATTTGCTGCAAACTTGGAAAATTCATCCCAGATTTTATCTGTTACTGAAAAAAGATTGGCAAAATCCACGGGAGAGGGATAAGTTATTAATATTTGCTGACTATTTAAGCAAAAGTTATAACAAAAATGATTGATCGTTTCTTTGGATAGTAAATTACTGACTGATGAAGAAAAATATTTTATTGAATCAATGGCAATATAATAATCAGGACTAATGCCCCCTTCTCCGTATAGTTTTTTCCCCTTGGCAGTTGTATAAACTTTTAAGTTTTCTGGTTTAAAAGCAGAATCTGTTATCATTCTGTTTTCAATTTCCTCATAGTAAGCTCTTTCTCCGTTTGCATATGATCTTTGAATACTTCTGCCCAATGGGGTGTAATATCTGGCAATGGTTAAGCGTAGGGCGCTTCGGTCGCTCAAATCAAATTGCTCCTGAACGAGTCCTTTTCCAAAACTTCTTCTTCCAATTATGGTAGCTCTGTCCCATTCCTGCAAAGCAGCCATTAAAATTTCACTTGCACTTGCAGAACCTTCGTTGGAAAGCACTATCAGTTTTCCTTTTTCAAACTGTCCTTTTCTTCTGCAGCGATATTCTTTTTTGGATGTGTGAATGCCTTCTGTGTATGTAATCAATTTGTCACCCTCCAGAAACTCATCAGCAATCTCAACAGCTTCATCCAAAACACCGCCACCATTGTCTCTGAGATCCAGAATTAACTTTTCAAGACCTTTTTTCTTTAGCTCAGTCAATGCGGTCATGAACTCTCGATACGTTTGTGTAGAAAATTTATTTATGCGGATAAAACCAGTATTATTGTCAATCATGTATGAAGCATCAATCGAGGGCATTGGGACATAATCTCTTGCAACAGAAAGTACAATTTTCAGATTATTTCTAATGATGCTGAGATTTAAAACGCTTCCTTTGTTTCCTCGTATTATTTTTCTTACTTCGTCGGAATTTAATTTTTTACCTGCAATATTTTGATTGTTCGCTTTAACAATCAAATCACCCTTAAGGATTCCGGCTTTCTTTGCAGGACCATTGTCCAGTACATGTACCACATGCAGGGTATCATGGTACATATCGAACTCAATACCTATGCCAAAAAAACTTCCGTTAATCTCACTGTTAATATCTTCCAATTCAGCTGCAGGAATAAAAATGGAGTGAGGGTCAAGTTTTTGAAGAATGGTTTGAATGGCTGAATCTGTGAGTTTATTCAAGTCTACCTTATCAACGTATTTGCTTTCAATCAGTTCGAGAATTTCCTGTATAGGTTTTCTTGTTTCTGAACTAAAAAAATTTCTTCCGGGAATACTGTCCTTTATTTTATAACCGGCAAACATTCCTGCAATCATAGACAGGCTTAAAAATAATGGTAGCCAGATTTTTATTTTTTCTTTGTTCATCAATATTCAATTAATATGCGAAGTTAATTTATTGTTTTGAACCTAGTTTTATTTTATCATATTGATGATAATGATGTAAATTGTTTTAAGAAACTTCATAATTAAATTACTTTTTAAATAATAGTAAAAAATGTCGATTCAATTAATTGCAGACAGTGGCTCTACCAAAACGGAGTGGTGTTTGTTAGATGGTAATAAAAAAAACAGGATAATTACACAAGGTATAAGTCCATATTTTTTAAAGACACTTGAAATAGAGGCAATATTAAAACAAGAGTTGTTGCCCAAATTAAAAAATAAAATTCCTGAAGAAATATTTTATTATGGAACGGGGTGCAGTAGTCCATCAAATATAAAAATGGTAAAACAAGCATTAATTTCCGTGTTTCCTTTTGCAAGAGTAGAAATTGACCATGATTTGATGGGCGCTGCAAAAGCGGTTTGTGGTGATGAAAAAGGAATAGCCTGCATTTTGGGAACCGGATCCAATTCCTGTTATTTCAATGGAAAAAAAATTATTAAAAACAGTCCGGGACTTGGTTATGTTTTAGGTGATGAAGGAAGCGGGGCTTACTTGGGGAAAAAAGTAATTCAGTATTATTTGTACAG